>NZ_SZYE01000206.1 GCF_005239125.1 Cellulomonas hominis
ACCGGCGGCCTGGTCGGCGCGCTCGGCTGGGACGTGGTCCGGCACTGGGAGCCGACGCTGCCGGCCACCGCGCCCGACGAGCTGGGCGTGCCCGAGATGACGCTCCTGCTCGCGAGCGACCTCGCGGCCGACGGTCCGCCGGGTGGAGGCGCAGGCGCGCCGCACCGCCGACGCGCGGGTCCGCCGGGTGCTCGCGACCGCCGCGCAGCGGGCCGCCGTCCCGACCAGCAGCCAGGCGGCCGTGACGCTGCTGCCCCTGCCGTCGGACGAGATGAAGGGCCGGATCATCGGCAAGGAGGGTCGGAACATCCGGCTGTTCGAGGCGCTGACCGGCGTGAACGTCCTCGTCGACGAGACCCCCGGCACGGTGGTGCTGTCCTGCTTCGACGCCGACCGCCGGGAGGTGGCCCAGGTCGCGCTCGAGGCGTTGATGGCGGACGGCCGGATCAACCCGCAGCGGATCGAGACGGCCTACGCCGAGGCGCTGGCCGGTGCGGACGACCGCGCCGACGAGGCGGGGCACGCCGCCGCCGAGCGCGCCGGGGTGCGCGGCCTGGACCAGGAGCTCGTGCGGGTCCTCGGGCGGCTGCGGCTGCGGACGTCGTTCGGGCAGAACGTGCTGGAGCACCTGGTGGAGTCGGCCCTGATCGCGGCGCAGGTCGCGGCCGAGATCGGCGCCGACGTCGACGTCGCCCGCCGGTCCGCGCTGCTGCACGACCTCGGCAAGGCGATGACGGGCGAGGTGCCGGGCACGCACGCCCAGGTCGGCGCGGCGTTGGCCGCCCGGCACGGCGAGTCCGAGGCGGTGGTGAACGGCATCGCCGCGCACCACGACGAGGTCCCGGCCGAGACCGTGGAGGCGGTGCTCGTGCAGGTGGCCGACGCGATGTCCGCGGCCCGCCCGGGCGCCCGCCGGGAGGACACCGACCAGCACGTGGAGCGGCTGGAGCAGCTCGAGGAGCTCGTCGCGGGCCACGCCGGGGTCCGCCGGGCGCTGGCGATGGCGGCGGGCCGTGAGATGCGCGTGGTCGTCGAGCCGAGCGAGGTGCCGGACACGGAGATCGGCCGGCTCGCGGTCGAGATCGCCCGGCACATCGAGCAGGACCTGTCCTACCCGGGCGAGATCAAGGTGACCGTCGTCCGCGAGGTGCGCGCGAGCGCCACGGCGGGCTGACGTCGCGAGCGCAGGGGCCGCGCCGGGGAGGACCGGTCAGACCGTGCCGCCCGCACCGGAGGCGAACCCGCCGGGGCCGCCCGGGCCGCCCACGCCGGCCGGGGCGATCGTGACGTCCCGCGCCACCTTCCCCGCGGTCTTCGCACCGCCGCGGCGCTGCAGCCACACCGCCAGCCGGGTCAGCGTGATGTTCACGACGAGGTAGATCCCGGCCCCGACGACGAACAGCGCGACGTAGTACCGCTGCCCGAAGTACTGCGCGTTGTTCTGCATGGCCTTCAGCAGCTCCGGGTAGCCGACGATGAACCCGAGCGAGGAGTCCTTCAGCAGCACCACCAGCTGCGCGATCAGGCTCGGCAGCATGGTCCGCACCGCCTGCGGGAGCTGCACGAGCAGCAGGGTCTGCCACCGCGACAGCCCGATGGCGTACGCGGCCTCGGTCTGGCCCTTGGGCAGCGACGCGAGCCCGGCGCGCAGGATCTCCGCGATGATCGCCATGTTGTAGACCGTGAGGCCGAACACCACGGCGGCGAACGCGTCCCAGCCGAACCCGAGCAGCCCGAACAGCATCATGAGCAGCACGGGCAGGCCGCGGAACAGCTCGATCACGATGGTGGCGGGCGCGCGCAGCCAGGGGGTGCGGGCGGTGCGCCACATCGCGAGCAGCAGCCCGAGCACGAGGGCGAGCGGGGCGGCGACCACGGCGGCGCGGAGGGTGGCGCCGAGGCCGCGGACGACCATCGACGTCCAGACCGCCTCGGCGGACTGGTTCTTGGGCGGGTCGTACAGCACGTCCCACCGGTCGGCGCCGAACAGGCCGCGGTCGTCGGCGTACCGGAACGCGAGGACGAGCAGCGCGACGACCAGCAGGCCGCCGACGACGGAGCCGATCCGCTCGCGACGGCGGGCGACGGGTCCGGGCTCGTCGTACAGGACGGAGCTCATCTCGGGGCCCCCTCGGGCTCGTGAGCGGAGCGGACGAGGACGTGGGGTGCGATCATCGGGCGAACGCCACCTTCCGCTCGAGGACCCCGGCCAGGTACCCGGCCGGGATGGTGATGACCAGGTAGAACAGCCCCACGCCGGCCAGCGCCAGCACCGCCTCGGACGGGTTGGCCAGCGCGATGCGCCGGCCGGAGGCCAGCAGCTCGACCACCGCGAACCCGGCGGCCACCGAGGTGTTCTTGGTGAGGGCGATCAGGACGTTGATCAGCGGCGGGATGACGGAGCGCACCGCCTGCGGCAGCACCACCAGGTTGAGGGTCTGGCCGAAGGTGAGCCCGATCGCACGCGCCGCCTCCGCCTGCCCGACGGGCACGCCGTTGATGCCGGACCGCACCGCCTCGCAGACGAACGCCGACGTGTACGCGGACAGCGCGATCACCGCGGTCCAGAAGCCGAGCGGCGGCAGCACGCCGAACTGCGGCGCGACGAACACCAGGAAGAAGAACACCAGGGTCAACGGGGTGTTGCGCAGGAGCTCGACGTAGGTGACCGCGAGGCCGCGGAGCGTCGCGACGGGGGAGACGCGCATGGCGGCGAGCACGGTGCCCCACACCAGGGCGACCACCCCGGACAGGGCGGTGAGCTGCAGCGTGACGCGGAAGCCGCTCAGGTAGGCCGGCAGGTTGTCGGCGATCAGGTCCACGCGGGGGTCCTTGCCTTCGGGGGACGACGGGGGTGCACGGGTGGGGCGGCGCGGCGCCCGGGACCCCCGGGCGCCGCGCCGCCGGCCGCGTCAGTACCGGTCGACGGCCGGCGGCTCGGGCGTCGGCAGCACGGTGCCGGCGGTCGCCTCCCAGGCCTCGGTCCAGGTGCCGTCCTCGTAGGACTGCTCGAGCACGTCGTTGATCCACATCCGGAAGTCGGTGTCGTCGAGCGCGAGGCCGATGCCGTACGGCTCCTCGGTGAACGGCTCGCCGCGGACCTCGAACGCCGGGTCGTCGGCCGCGAAGCCGGCGAGGATGACGTTGTCGGTGCTCATGGCGTCGACCTGCCCGCCGCGCAGCGGCTCCAGGCAGTCGGAGTAGGCGCCGAACGGCACGACCTCGGTGTCGGGGAAGTTCTCCAGCAGGTTCGCCTCGGGGGTCGACCCGGAGACCGTGCAGACCTTCTTGCCCGCGAGGTCGTCCGGGCCCTGGATGTCCTCGTTGTCGGCGAGGGTGAGGATCGACTGGCCGGCCTGGTAGTACGGGCCCGCGAACGACACGACCTGCTTGCGCTCGTCGTTGATGGTGTACGTCGCGACGACGATGTCGACCTGCCCGGACTCGATGAACGACTCGCGGTTGGCGGACACCGTCTCCTTCCACTCGATGCCGTCCTCGGGGATGCCGAGCGCACCGGCGATGATCTTGCCGATCTCGACGTCGAAGCCCTCGGGCGTGCCGTCGGGCCCGACGAGGCCGAACAGCGGCTGGTCGAACTTGGTGCCGATGGTGATGGAGCCCGCCTCGGCGAGCTCGGCCATCGTCGAGCCCTCGGGGAAGTCGGCGGCCTCGACGTCCGACACCTCGGGGGTCGAGCCCCCGTCGGTGTCGTCGGAGCCGCCGCAGGCGGCCAGCGTCAGGACGGCGGCGGCGGCGAGGGCGATCGGGCCAGCGGTACGGGTTCTCATGTCGGGCTCCTGGGGTCGCGTCGGGGTGCGTGCGTCTCGGTCGGTGCCGGTCAGGGTTCGTGCGCGTGGTGCGGGCGGGCGCGGGGCGCCCGGGCTCAGTGGGTGAGGATCTTCGACAGGAAGTCCCGCGCCCGGTCGCTGCGCGGGGCGGTGAAGAACGTCTCGGGGTCCGCCTCCTCGACGATCGCCCCGCCGTCCATGAACACGACGCGGTCGGCCGCGCGCCGGGCGAAGCCCATCTCGTGGGTGACGACGACCATCGTCATGCCCTCCGCCGCGAGGGACGTCATGACGTCGAGGACCTCGTTGATCATCTCGGGGTCGAGCGCGGAGGTCGGCTCGTCGAACAGCATGACCTTCGGCTCCATCGCGAGCGCGCGGGCGATCGCGACGCGCTGCTGCTGGCCGCCGGACAGCTGGGCGGGCAGCTTGTCCGCCTGGCTCGCGACGCCGACGCGCTCGAGCAGCGTCATCGCGCGCTCCTTGGCCTCGCGGCTGCCGAGGTGGCGGACCTTGCGCAGCCCGAGGGTGACGTTCTGCAGCACCGTGCGGTGCGCGAACAGGTTGAAGGACTGGAACACCATGCCCACGTCGGCGCGGAGCCGGGCGAGCGCGCGCCCCTCCGCGGGCAGCGGGACGCCGTCGAGGGTGATGGTGCCGGACTCGATCGTCTCGAGCCGGTTGATCGTCCGGCACAGCGTGGACTTGCCGCTGCCGGACGGGCCGATGACGACGACGACCTCGCCGCGCCGCACGGTGAGGTTGACGTCCTGGAGCACGTGCAGCGCGCCGAAGTGCTTCTCCACGTGCTCGAGGACGACGAGGGGCGCGCCGGGGTGGGGTGCCGGGGACGCCGCGGGGGTGGGGGCCGGGGCCGGGTCGGGCTGTGCCATTCCTGGAACCTATGAGGCTCGTGTTACCTGCGCCACCTTTTGAGGTCACAGATCGGAAACAGCGCGGTCATGTGGACATCTCAGGCAAGTCATCGCTGCGGAGGGCGGGGAGCGGCGGACGTACCCTGGTCCGCGATGAGCACGACGACCCCGCCCCCCGTCCTCGTGGCCCCCGACGCCCCCACGTCGGCGGCCGGAGCGCCCGCGCGCACGTACCTGGTCAAGACCCTCGGCTGCCAGATGAACGTGCACGACTCCGAGCACATGGCCGGCATGCTGGAGCAGGCCGGCTACGTCGCCGCGTCGCCCGAGGCCGCGGCCGCCGAGGAGGCCGACGTCATCGTGATCAACACGTGCGCGGTGCGGGAGAACGCGGCCGACAAGCTCTACGGCAACCTCGGCCGGCTGGCCGGCACCAAGCGCGCCCGCCCGGGCATGCAGATCGCCGTCGGCGGCTGCCTGGCCCAGAAGGACCGCACCGGGATCGTCGAGCGCGCGCCGTGGGTCGACGTCGTGTTCGGCACGCACAACCTCGACGTGCTGCCGGTGCTGCTCGAGCGCGCCCGGCACAACGAGGCGGCGCAGGTCGAGATCGAGGAGTCGCTCAAGGTCTTCCCCTCGACGCTGCCGACCCGCCGCGAGTCCGCGTACGCCGGCTGGGTGTCCATCAGCGTCGGGTGCAACAACACCTGCACGTTCTGCATCGTGCCGCACCTGCGCGGCAAGGAGCGCGACCGGCGGCCCGGCGACGTCCTCGCCGAGGTGGCCGCGCTGGTGGACCAGGGCGCCATCGAGGTGACCCTGCTGGGTCAGAACGTGAACTCCTACGGCGTCGAGTTCGGTGACCGCGGCGCGTTCGCCAAGCTGCTGCGCGCCGCCGGCGCGATCGACGGGCTGGAGCGGCTGCGGTTCACGTCGCCGCACCCCGCCGCGTTCACCGACGACGTCATCGCGGCGATGGCCGAGACGCCCGCCGTGATGCCGAGCCTGCACATGCCGCTGCAGTCCGGGTCCGACCGGGTGCTGCGGGCGATGCGCCGGTCCTACCGCTCCGCGAAGTTCCTCGGCATCCTCGACCGGGTGCGCGCGCAGCTGCCCGACGCGGCGATCACGACGGACATCATCGTGGGCTTCCCGGGCGAGACCGAGGAGGACTTCGCCGAGACGCTGCGCGTGGTCGAGGCGTCGCGGTTCTCCTCGGCGTTCACGTTCCAGTACTCGCCGCGCCCCGGCACGCCGGCCGCCGACCTGCCCGACCAGCTGCCCAAGGCGGTCGTGCAGGAGCGGTACGAGCGGCTGATCGCGCTGCAGGACCGGATCGGCCTCGAGGAGGCGCAGCGCCAGGTCGGCCGCACGGTCGAGGTGCTGCTCGCCGAGGGCGAGGGCCGCAAGGACGGCGAGACCCGGCGGCTGTCGGGCCGCGCCGCGGACAACCGGCTCGTGCACCTCGCGCTGCCCGCCGGGCTCGCCGCGGCCGACGCGCCCCGCCCCGGCGACCTCGTCACCGTCGACGTCACGCACGCGGCGCCGCACCACCTGGTCGCGGACTCGGCGGTCGAGGGTGGCACGTTCGCGGTGCGCCGGACCCGGGCGGGCGACGCCTGGGAGCGGCGGCAGGCGGGCGACGACGACGCGCACGGCGGCGCCGGGGACGCCTGCGGGACGGG
>NZ_SZYE01000207.1 GCF_005239125.1 Cellulomonas hominis
ACCTTGTCACATGATCCACGGCGTCCGCCAAGGGTGCCGGTGAGCGGATAGATGTCGCCTGACGGGCACGGCTCATCGCTGCGGGAAGAGCTGAGACGTCGGCTCGCCATGCACCCAGCGCGTGACGCTGAGCGGGCGCCGCGGGGGAACCCCGCGGCGCCGGGCCCGACGGGCCGGGCCGATACTGGACCCGTGCCGACCCCGACCCGCTGCCCGTGCCTGAGCGGCCTGCCCTACGACGAGTGCTGCGGCCCGCTGCACCGGCGGGAGCGCACGGCGCCGACCGCCGAGGCGCTCATGCGGTCCCGGTACAGCGCGTTCGCCGTCGGTGACGCGGGCTACCTGCTGGCGACGTGGCACCCGGCCACCCGGCCCGCGTCGCTCGACCTGGACGACACGACGGCGTGGCGGCGGCTCGACGTGCTCGCGACCGACGGCGGCGGTCCGTTCGACACCACCGGCACGGTCGAGTTCCGCGCCTCGTACAGCGACCCGGGCGGCCGCGGGTCGCTGCACGAGGTGAGCCGGTTCGTCCGCGAGGACGGCGCGTGGACCTACGTCGACGGGTCGATCGATCCCGGCCGGGACTGACGCCCGCGCAGCGCGAGCACGCCGGCGACGACCAGGCCGGTCGCGAGCAGCGACGCCCCCGCGAGCGCCGGGCCGGTGACCGCCAGACCGCCGGGAGCCGTGGCCGGCACCACGGGGTCGGCTCCGGGGGCCGCGCCGCCCGGGCCCGTGTCGGCGCCCTGCCCCGGCGGGGTGGTCGGCTGGGGTTCCGGTGCCGGCTCGGGCGACGGCTCCGGCTCCGGCTCCGGCTCCGGCTCCGGCTCCGGGTCCGGCTCCGGGTCCGGCTCCGGGTCCGGCTCCGGGTCCGGCTCCGGCTCCGGCTCCACGACCACCCCGGGCACGACGGCCGTCGTCCCGGCCGTCACCGACGGCACGGCCGGCACCCCCTCGGGCGCGCGGGCGTGCGCGGTGGCCGTCGCGTGCACCTGCCCGGCCTCCCGGTCCGCCTCGCTCACGAGGTAGGGCTCGCCGGCCACGCAGCCGGTCGCCTCCCCGGGTGCCAGGGTCGTCCGCTCGCACACGACGTCACCGACGGGCACGTCGCCCACCCGCAGATCGTCGACCGCGACGTCGTGCACGGTGACGGTCCCGGTGCTGGTCACCTCGAACGCGTACCGCACCCGCACGTCGGACGCACCGGGCGGATCGTCCGCCTCGACCACCGCGGTCACCGCGAGGGCGATCTCCGCCACGGCCGCGCGCGTCGGCGTGGTGACGGCGTGCTCCGCCTCCACGGGCGTCCCTCCGGTCGTGCGTGCCGTCGCCCGGGCGACGGCCGCGACACCACCGGCCACGAGGTCGTCCTCCGTCACGACGTGGTCCGCGTCCCCGGTGCAGGTGGTCGACGCGCCGGGGCCGAGGTCGGTGGCCGCGCAGGTCGCGGCGCCGGCGCGGTCGTGCGCGACCGCCAGGCCGGCGAGCGGCAGGTCGCCGGTGTTCTCGACGGTGACCGCGTACCGGACGACGTCACCGACGCCCGCGAGGTCGTCGTCGTGCTCCGCCACCAGCACGGCCTCCTGGATGACCGCGAGGCCGGCGGCTGCCGCGACGAGCGGGACGTCGCGCGTGCCCGGTACGGGCACCAGCGGGTCGGCGTGCGCCGGGACGATCGCGGACGGGGTGGCCACGCTCGTGATCCCGGCCGCGAGGACGTCGGCGTCCCGCAGCACGTAGGGCTCGGCCGCGCAGTCCGTCGCCTCCCCCGGGGCCAGCGCCGTGGCGTCGCAGGTGACGGCGACGCCCAGCTCCTCCCGGACGCGCAGGTCGGTGAGGTCGACGTCGCCCGCGTTCCGCACCTCGTAGGTGAGGACGACGACGTCGCCCGCCGTCACGACGCCGCCCGGGCCCCCGTCGACCACCGCGGACGTGGTGATCTCGAGCGCGGGGCTGCCGGTGATCGCCACGAGCGCGTCGTCCGCCGCGGCGACCGGTCCGTCGGCGCTGAGGGCCGTCGCCCGCGCCGCGTTCAGCAGCTCGCCCGCACGGGCGTGCTCGGCCGCGACGACGACCTCGACCCGGCACGTCACCGAGGAGGTCGCGGAGCCGGCCGGCCCGAGCTCCGGCACCGCGCACACCGCGTCGGGCCCGACCAGCGGGTCGTGCACCTGGACGTCGGTCAGCGGCTCCGCGTCGGTGTTCGTGACGACCAGGTCGAACGGGATCGTGCTGCCGGTCCGGAACGCGTCCGGCAGGTCGTCGGTCTGCGCCACCTGGACGACGAGGTTCAGCGGCGACAGCGGCTCGACGGTGCGGACCTCGACGTCACGGACCAGCTGGACGTTCCGTTCCGCCCCGGTCGCGGCGGCGAAGCCGAGCTTCCAGGTGGCCGGTGCGTCCTCGGCGAGCCGGTGCTGCAGGACGGTCCGGTAGGCCGTGCGGTCGCCTGAGAAGTCGATCTCGACCGTGACGAGCGGCCGGACCTCGGGGCTGATGGTGACGCGCACGTTCCGCTGCGCACCGGCGAGGAGCTGCGCCGGGGTGCCCCCGCCGGACCAGTCGAGCATCTGCTCGCGCCGGTCCAGCCGCTGCGTCGCGAGCCAGCAGTACCCGGTGCGGCCGTCGCCCGGACCGCGCAGCGTGACGGAGTTCGGCACCAGCCCGGTGTGCGGGGACGCGGCGGCGCACCCGGCGCCGCGGCCGGTGGCGTCGCGGGCGAAGTTGCCGTAGACGTCGAAGCCGAGGCCCAGGTACGCGCCGGCGACGCCGGGCTCGGCGTCGTCCTGCGCGTAGCCGAGGCTGCCGCCGAACGCCCCGAGGGTCCGCAGCTCGTGCGCCCCGTCGACCAGCACCAGGCCGATCCCGTCGGCGCCCTGGCCGGAGCGCGCGCGGTACATGAACTGGTCGTACTCGACGACGAGGCCCGCCTCGGCGGGGACCGCGCGGTCGAGCACCACCCCGCCGGCCTGGTCGGTGAGGTCGTCGGTCAGCTGGAGGTACCCGGGCGTGACGCCGGGGACCGGGGCGCCGCTCGACCCCGGCGGGCACGCGCCGAGGTCGGAGGCGCCGGGCGGCAGCGGCAGGAGGGCCCGCGCACCGGTGAGGCAGGCGGCCCCGAGCGCGCGCACCCGCGGGTCCGCCACGCTCCCCCCGTCGAACGACTCCTGGAGCAGGAGCGACCCCGCCCGTTCCCCCGTCGTCCCGGCCGCCACCGCGGCCGGCCCGGCCAGCGCCCCGGTGAGCGCCAGCGCGGCGACGCTGACGGTCGTGATCACGGCCCCTGCCGCGCGCCGCGCGATGGTCCTCGGCATCAGCTCGTCCTCCTCCGGGCGGCTCCCCCGCCGTCGTCTGGCGCCCATGCCAGCGCAGGGTCGGCGCACGATTCCTGGGTCCGTAGGTGCTGCCCCGCGACGGTTGAGTAGCGCGACCGGCGCTGCACCACGCGTTTTGAGTGCTCGCGGCCCGCAGAGGTGAGTAGTGCTCCGGCAATCACGGCGCGGCCGGACGACCACCGCATCCGTGGCGCACCGCGCGGCGGTTCACCCGCACCGACGAGGTCGCGCGCGGCGCCGCCCGCCGATGGGTGGGGAAAGCCGTTCCCCGACGAGGACCCGCCATGCCCCGCACCCGCTCGCCCCTCCCCCGGTCGACCTCCCCGTGGTCGGCACCGCTCACCGTCGCCGTCCGGGCGGCCACCGCCGCACTGCTCGCGGCCGTCGTGCTGGCCCCGCTGCCGGCGTCCGCCGCAGGCTCGAGCGCCACCGCCCCCGCCACCACCGCCGCCGCCGCCGGCGACCGGCTCACCTCCGGCCAGGTGCTCGGCACGGGCGCCGCCCTCACCGCGGTCGGCAGCGCCCACACCCTCGCGGTCGGCGCCGACGGCGACGTGACCGTGCGTCTCGGCGGCGGGCCCGTGCTGTGGCACACCGGGACGACCGGCAACCCGGGGGCGCGGCTCGTGCAGCAGCCGTCGGGGGCGCTCGAGGTGCGCTCCGCATCGGGGACGGCGCTGTGGACCACGGGGGCCACGTCCCCCGGGGCGCGGTCGATCGTGAAGCCGGACGGCATGCTGTACACCGTGGACACCGCGGGCCGACTCGTGTGGAAGTCCGGCACCGACGGCCCGGCCCTGAGGACCACCGCGGCCGACCGGGTGCCGTCGGGCGGCCTGCTGCTCGCGGGCGAGTCGATCGCCACCGGGGACGTGCGGCTCACGATGGGCCCGGACGGCGACCTCGTCCTCACCCGTGCCGGGACCGTCGCGTGGCGGACGGGCACGGCGGCCGCCGGCGCCTCCGCGCGCGTGACCACCGCCGGCGACCTCCAGGTGGTCTCCCCGGCCGGCGCGGTGCTGTGGTCGGCCGGGGCGACGTCCGCCGGGGCGCGACTGGTCGTCAAGGACCACGCGCGGGTCTACCTGATCTCCACCGCCGGGGCGAGCACCTGGTCCTCGCCGGCCCCGACCGCCGAGAAGGTGCCGGCCGTCGTCACGCTGCCCCTGCCCGCCGCCCTCCCGGTGGTGAGCCGCCCGGGGTCGGGTGGCACGTCGACGAACGCGGGCACCGGCTCCGGCGAGAAGATCTACCGCACCGTCCTGTCCGCCGCGCCGCAGTACGCCGACCCGTCCTCCGACGTCGCCCGGGCCGCGGCCACCGCCCGCACGCAGGGCCGCACCGCCGACGCCGCGCTGCTCGACAAGGCCGCCAGCGGCGGGTCCGCGCGCTGGCTGGGCCCCGCCGACGGCACGACGGCCGTCCGCACCTACGCCGCTGCGGCCGGCGCGGCGGGCCGGACACCGGTCTTCGTCACGTACGCCGTCCCGCACCGCGACTGCGGGTCGTACTCGGCGGGCGGCCTCACGACGGCCGACGAGTACCGCGCCTGGGTCTCCGGGGTCGCTGCCGGGCTGCGCGGTTCCCGCGCCGTCGTGGTGGTCGAGCCGGACGCCCTGCTGCACCTCGACCGGTGCGGGGACCGCGACGAGCGCCTCGCGCTCCTGCGCGCCTCCGTCGACGCCTACGTCGCCGCCGGCGCCGAGGTCTACCTCGACGCGGCCAGCAGCAACAGCTTCGGCTGGAGCGCGGACCAGCTGCGCGAGATGGCGCTGCGGCTGCGGGCCGCGGGCGTCGACCGCGCGGCGGGCTTCTCGGTCAACGTGTCGAACTTCCAGCGCAGCGCGAACGAGGAGGCGTACGGCACCTACCTGTCGGCGCTGCTCGGCGGGAAGGCGTTCGTCGTCGACACCTCGCGCAACGGCGCGGGGCCGTTGGCCGGGCCGAACGGCACCGTGTGGTGCAACCCCGAGGGGCGCGCGCTCGGCGCCCGACCCGGCACGACCGGACCGGGCCCGCACGTGGCGAACCTGTGGATCAAGACGGTCGGGCGGTCGGACGGGACGTGCAACGGCGGCCCGGCGGCGGGGACGTACTGGGAGGAGTACACGCTGGGGCTCGCGTCCCGCGCGGCGTGGTGACGCGGCGTCGCGGCGGCGGTCACGGCCCGCGCCCGGATCCGTCGCGCACGGCCTGCAACGTTCCGGCCCGCGGATCCGTCCTTGTGTGTGACGCTGTCGCAGCACCAGGGGGTGGGGATGGACCGGGCCGAGAGGTCTGACGACCTGATGGCGGAGCTGGTCCGCCGGCGCGGGGACGCGCTCGGGGCCTACGCCTACCTGCTCACCGGTGACCTGCGGGAGGCCGAGGACCTGCTCCAGGACGCCCTGGTCACCACGTTCGCCCGGTCGCGGGTGCTCGAGCTCGAGTCGGCCGAGGGCTACCTGCGCCGTGTGATGGCGACCACCTGGGTCGACCGGTACCGGCGTCGGCGGCAGTGGGACCGGGTGCGGCACCTGCTCGGTCGGGCGGACAGCTACGACGGTCCCGCCGAGCGGGTCGCCGAGCGCCGGGACGTGCAGGCCGCCCTCGACGGACTGTCCCGCCGGCAACGGGCGTGCGTCGTCCTGCGCTACTGGGACGACCTCCAGGTGCGGGACATCGCAGCCGTCCTCGGCATCGCCGAGGGCACCGTGAAGCGCTACCTCAGCACCGCGGTGGCCCGGCTCGCCGAGGTGCTCGGCCCGCAGGCCGCGCTGCTGCCGTCGGAGACCGTGCTCGTCCACGAGGGAGACCGCCGATGAGCGAGGACCTGCACGCCGGACTGGCGGAGATCGCCGTCGGGGCCGCCCGCGCGTTCCGCACGCCGCCGGTCGCCGACCTCCGGCGCCGGGTCCGCCGACGCCGGGCCGTCCGGCGCACGGCGGGCATGGCCGCCGTCCTCGTCGCCGCGACCTCCGTCGGCGCCGCGGCGCTGGCGCTCGGCCCGGGGACCGCGCCGAG
>NZ_SZYE01000208.1 GCF_005239125.1 Cellulomonas hominis
AGGCGCCCGGGGTGGTCGCCGCGCTCGGGGTCGGCGCGACCTGCCTCGCCCTGACGTCGGCCGTGCCGGTGGTGCCCGGGCTCCTGGTCGCGATCCTCGTCGGCGCCGTCGCCCGGTCCGCCGGGTGGCTGCCGGCCGCCCTCGAGCCCGGCCTCGCCTGGACCGGCCGCCGCCTGCTGCGCGCCGGCGTGGTGCTGCTCGGCCTGCAGCTGTCGGTCGGCGACCTGCTGGGGCTGGGCGGCCGGGAGGCGCTCGTGCTGGTGGCGACCGTCGCGGCCACGTTCGCCGCGACGTCATGGCTCGGGCCGCGCCTGGGGGTCGGGCGGCGGCTGACGCTGCTGGTCGCCACCGGGTTCTCGATCTGCGGCGCCGCGGCCGTCGCCGCGATGAGCCCGGTCGCCGACGCCGAGGAGGACGAGGTCGCCACCGCGGTCGCCCTGGTCACGGTCTACGGCACCCTGGCGCTGGTGGCCGTGCCGCTGGCGGCGGGCGCGCTCGGGCTGCCCGACCGGACCGCCGGGCTGTGGGCGGGCATGTCGGTGCACGAGGTGGCGCAGGTGGTGGCCGCCGCGGGCACGGTGTCGGCGGCGGCGCTGTCGGTCGCCGTGGTCACGAAGCTCGCGCGGGTGGTGCTGCTGGCGCCGCTGGTGGCGGGGGTCGGGCTGGTGCGGCGCCGGGCCGCGGCGCGCGCGGCCGCCGAGGACGGCGCGGGTGTCGCGGCGGCCTCCGGTCGGGGGGCGGCGCCGCTCGTCCCGCTGTTCGTCGTCGGCTTCGTCGCGGCGGTCGCCGTGCGGTCGGCCGGGCTGGTGCCGGACGCCGTGCTGCCGGCGGTCAAGCCGGTGACCACCCTGCTGCTCGGCGCGGCGATGACGGCGCTGGGCACGCAGATCCACCTCGGCCGGCTGGTGCGCACCGGGGCGCGGCCCCTCGCCCTGGGCGCCGCCGCGACGGCGGTCGCGATGACCGTGAGCCTCGCGGGCCTGCTCGCCGCCGGCTGACCCGCGAAGCACCTGCCACGCGAGCCACCTGCCGAGACCGCAGGAGGTGCGGGGTTCGAGCGCCGGGAACCCCGCACCTCGTGCGTGCTCGGCGGCCGGGATGGGAAACTGCGGGGCATGACCCCTCCCGTGCTCGTCGTCGCCGCTGCCCTGGTGGACGACCTCGCCGCGCCGGGCGCGCTGCTCGCCGCGCGGCGCAGCGCGCCGGTGAGCCTGGCGGGCCGGTGGGAGTTCCCCGGCGGCAAGGTCGAGCCGGGGGAGGCGCCCGAGGCGGCGGTGCACCGCGAGATCCGGGAGGAGCTGGGGGTCGAGGTCGAGCTCGGCGGCGAGCTCGCCGGCCCCGACGACGGCGCCTGGTGGCTGACCGACCGGTACGTGATGCGGCTGTGGCTGGCGCGGATCACCGAGGGCGAGCCGCGCCCCCTGGTCGAGCACGACGCGCTGCGCTGGCTCCCGCGCGGGCAGTGGCTGACGGTGCCGTGGCTGGACGCGGACGTGCGCATCGTCACGGCGCTGGCGGCGGCGACAGACAAGGCGAGGACCGGATCCCACACGGTCTGACCTGCGGGTTCATCTGGTGGCGAACAGGTCCCTCCGCCCCTTAGCACTCACACCCGGAGAGTGCTAGAACATCTCTCGTAGCCCTCCTGGCGCGGCAGCGCCGGGGCAGCAGCGGTCCCGGACCGTCCGGACCGCCGTGACGCTTCGAGGAGGTGACGGGCTGTGGCTACGCGATTCGACCCGTTCCAGGAGATGGACCGGCTGATGAACCAGGTGCTCGGCCAGCAGCGCGCCTCGGCCACGATGCCGATGGACCTGTTCCGCTCGGGCGACCACTACGTCCTGAACGTCGACCTGCCGGGCGCGGACCCCGGCTCGATCGACGTCGCCGTCGACGACCGCACGCTCACGATCCGCGCGCAGCGCACCGCGCGCACGGAGGACGGCGTGCAGTGGCTCGCCAAGGAGCGCCCGGTCGGCACCTACGCCCGGCAGCTCACCGTCGGGCGCGGGCTCGACCTGGACGCCATCACCGCGTCCTACACCGACGGCGTGCTGTCGCTGACCATCCCGGTGGCCGAGGAGGCCAAGCCGCGCCGCATCGAGGTCAGCACCGGTGGGACACCGGCGACCATCGAGGCGGGCGCCGACGCCGCTCCCCAGGAGCGTGCGAGCGCCTGACCGCCCGACGCGGCCCCACGGCGACCGCCCCGGCCCCCGCGCGGGGGACCGGGGCGGTCGCGTGCCCGGGCGCCGGGCCGGGCGTCAGGCCGTCGGCACCGCCAGCGACGCGCGGACGGTGCGGGTCGCCGCCAGGACGTGCTCGAGCGACGGCGTCACCTCCGCGTACCGGCGGGTCTTGAGGCCGCAGTCGGGGTTGACCCAGAGCTGGGCCGGGTCGACGACCCGGACCGCCTCGGTCAGCAGCTCGGTCACCTCGGCCTCGCTCGGCACCCGCGGCGAGTGGATGTCGTACACGCCGGGGCCGATCCCGCGGGGGTAGCCCTCGGAGGCGATGTCGCCGAGGATCTCCATCTTCGACCGGGCGGCCTCGATGGACGTCACGTCCGCGTCCAGGCCGTCGATCGCGCCGAAGATCTCGCCGAACTCCGAGTAGCACAGGTGCGTGTGGATCTGGGTGTCCGGGCGCACCCCCGCCGTCGCGAGCCGGAACGACCGCACCGACCAGTCCAGGTAGGCGTCGTGGTCGTCGGCGCGCAGGGGCAGCAGCTCGCGCAGGGCGGGCTCGTCGACCTGCACGATCGCGGTCCCGGCGGCCTCGAGGTCGGCGATCTCGTCCCGGAGGGCGAGGGCGACCTGGTTCGCGGTGTCGGCGAGCGGCTGGTCGTCGCGCACGAACGACCAGGCCAGGATCGTGACCGGGCCGGTGAGCATGCCCTTGACCGGCTTGGCGGTCAGCGACTGCGTGTAGGTGGTCCACGGCACCGTGATCGGTGCCGGCCGGGACACGTCGCCCCACAGGATCGACGGGCGGGTGCACCGCGAGCCGTAGGACTGGACCCAGCCGTTGGCCGTCACCGCGAACCCGTCGAGGTTCTCGGCGAAGTACTGCACCATGTCGTTGCGCTCCGGCTCGCCGTGCACCAGCACGTCGAGGCCGATCTGCTCCTGCAGCTCGACGACGCGGCGGATCTCCGCCTTCATCTCGTCCTCGTACTGCTCCGCCGTGAGCTCGCCGCGGCCGAACGCGGCCCGCGCCACCCGGATCTCCGGGGTCTGCGGGAACGAGCCGATGGTCGTGGTCGGGAGCACCGGCAGCTGCAGCCGCTCGGCCTGCGCCACCTGGCGGGCCGCGAAGTCCCCGCGGCGGAACGCGTCCGCGGGCAGCCCGGCGAGCCGCTCCCGGACCTCCGGCCGCACCACGCCCGGCGCCTCGGCCCGGGACCGGCGCGCGTCGGCGGCGGCGAGCAGCTCGGCGTGCACCGCCTCGCGGCCCTCGGTCAGCCCGGTCGCCAGGGTGACGACCTCGGCCACCTTCTGGTCGGCGAACGCCAGCCACGAGCGCAGCGTCGGGTCGAGCTGCGGCTCGTCCTCGACGTCGTGCGGGACGTGGAACAGCGACGTCGACGTGGCGACGGCGACCTGGCGGGCGCCGAGGCCCTCGAGCGACTCGAGGGACCCGAGCGCGGCGTCGAGGTCCGCGCGCCAGATGTTGTGGCCGTCGACCACGCCGCCGACCAGGACCTTCGACGCGAGGCCGGGGACGGGCCCGGCCGGCACCGCGCCGCGGACCAGGTCGATCGCCAGGCCCTCGACGTCCGTGCCGGCGAGCACGGGCAGGGCGTCGCGCAGGTCGCCGTACGGAGCCGCGACCAGGATCGCCGGACGCTCGGTCGCCGGCAGGTCGGTGGCGAGGGCGCGGTAGGCCTCCGCCGCCGCCGCGAGCAGCCGGTCGGCCGGGACGCCGGTCGAGTCGGACACCAGCGCGGGCTCGTCCAGCTGCACCCAGGTGGCGCCGGCGCGCGCCAGGTCGCGGAGCAGCTCGGCGTACACCGGCAGCACGTCCGCGAGGCGGTCGATCGGGGAGAAGTCCTCCGGCGCGCCCTCGGCGGCCTTGGCGAGCGCCAGGAACGTCACGGGGCCGACCAGCACCGGGCGGGTGAGCACGCCGTCGGCCAGGCCCTCGGCGAGCTCGCGCACAGGACGGTCGCTCGCGTACCGGAACGGCGTGGCCGGGCCGATCTCCGGCACCAGGTAGTGGTAGTTCGAGTCGAACCACTTGGTCATCTCGAGCGGCAGGTCGTCGCCCCGGCCGCGGGCGACCGTCGAGTAGCCGGTCAGGTCGAGCCCGCCCTCGGCGGGCACCAGGTCGGCGAACCGCTCGGGCACGGCGCCGAGCACGGTGGCGGCGTCGAGCACGTGGTCGTAGAACGAGAAGGCGCTGGGGATCGCGGGCAGCCGGGTGTCCAGGCCGAGCCCGGCCAGGCGGGTGCGGGTGCGGCGGCGCAGGTCGGCGGCGGTGGCCTCGACCTCCTCGGCGCTCGCGCGCCCGGCCCAGAAGGCCTCCAGGGCCTTCTTCAGCTCGCGGCGCGGCCCGATGCGGGGGTAGCCGAGGACGGTGCCGGCGGGGAACGGGTGGGTCAGGTCGGTCATCTCTCGCCTCAGATGGTGGGGACAGGGGTCGGGGTGGTCGTGGTGGCGGCGGGTGCGGCCGCCGCGGGCTCGGGCGGCGGCACCCGCAGGTGCGCGCGGGGGGCGTCGCCGCCGAGCCCCGCGCCGTCGAGCAGGTCGAGCGCCGGGCCGTGCGCGTTGAACGTGTACAGGTGGACCCCGGGGGCGCCGCCGTCGAGCACGGCGTTCACCAGGTCGACGCCGAGCCGGGTGCCGAGGCGGTGCCGGGCCGCCAGGTCCGCCGGGTCGTCGGGGTCGAAGGAGTCGAGCCGGGCGAGCAGCCGCTCGGGCACGGGCACGCCGGTCAGCTGCTGCACGCGGCGGAGCCGGGCCGGGTCGGTGGTGGGGATGATGCCCGGCAGGATCGGGATGGTGACGCCGGCGTCCCGGGCGAGGGCCACGAGCTCGAGGTACGAGCCCGCGTCGTAGAACACCTGCGTGATCGCGAAGTCCGCGCCCGCCTGCTGCTTGGCGAGCAGGGCCGCCACGTCCTGCTCCCGGGTGCTGCCCGCGCCGGCGTTGCCGCGCGGGAAGGCGGCGACCGCGACGGACAGCGGGCGGGTGGCCGCGCGCACCGCCTGCGCGGGGCTGCTCGCGCAGCGGCGGCGCTCGACGTCGCGGAGCAGCTCGACCAGGGCGCTCGCGGTCGGCAGCCCCTCGGGGTGCGGCTCCCACGAGCGGTCGGCGGGCGCGTCGCCCCGCAGCGCCAGGAATGACCGCACGCCCTCGTCCAGGAACTCCTCGACCGTCGCGGCGAGGTCCTCGCGGGAGCTCGCCACGCAGGTCAGGTGCGCGATCGGGGTCAGCGAGGTCTCGCGCAGCAGCCGCCGCACCAGCTGGCGGGTGGTCGTGCGCGTGCTGCCGGAGGCGCCGTAGGTGACCGACACGAAGTCCGGGCGGGCCGAGGCGAGCTGCTGCACGGTCGCCCACAGCCGCGGCGCGGCGTCCGGGTTCCGGGGCGGGAACAGCTCGAACGACACGGTGGGGCGGTCCACGGCCCCGAGGCCGTCGGGCACGGCGGCGCCCGCCAGGTGCGCGGGTACGTCGTGACTGGTCATCGTCAGCTCCATCGGTCCTGGCGGAAGCACCCGCACCCTCGGTGAGGAGGGGGGTTGCTGCGACGTCGACGAGCCAGGTCTCTCGGTCGCTCTGGATGGGTTCGGCCACAGTAGGACGCGGCGGGCCCGCCGTCCACTGCCCCTGACGCGTCATCGACCGCGGCCTGGCCGTTGACACCCTCTCCGGGCCGGCCCTACGTTCGGCGGGCCGCGGGCGCCCACCGGCGCGAGGCCGCGGCCGCCCGGCCCCGGGCGCTCCGCCACCCGCACCACCGCACGCCCCCCGGCACCTCCCACGGACGGTCCGCACCGACTCGTCCTGGAGGTCCTCGCATGCGCACCACCCCCGACGACACCGTCACGCCCGACCCGACGTCCACGCCGGACCCGGTCCCGGCCCGCTCGTCCCGCCGCGCGCTGCTGCGCGGTGGCGGCGCCGGCCTGCTCGCCACCGCCGTGGCGCTCGGTGCCGCCCGCGGCGCC
>NZ_SZYE01000209.1 GCF_005239125.1 Cellulomonas hominis
CCGCCCCGGCGCGCGCGTCCGCACTGGTCGCGGCGCCCGGGCGCGCGCGCGTGCGTCCGCGGACCCGCTGCGCCGAGATCGGTGCTCCCACCCGAGATCGGTCGTCGCACGCACCGATCTCGGCGCGAGGCACCGATCTCGGCACCGGGTGCCGTGCGCCCCGGCGTCTCGGCGCCGGGTGCCGTGCGCCCCGGCGCCGCGTCCCAGGGCGCGGACGGGTCCCGTCCGGCCGCCGGATGGCGCCCGCGCGCGGCGGCGCAGCCGATAGCGTCGGGACGACGGCGACGACGGTGCGAGAGGGACGGTGCGGCGTGACCGGCCAGCAGTTCGAGATCGGCCACGACGGGCCCACCGCCGTGGTCGTGGGCGTGGACGGCTCCGACCCGTCGCTGCGCGCGGCCGCGTACGCCGTGGGCGTGTGCCGCCGGCAGGGTGGCCGCCTCGTGGTCGTCTACGTGCGCGAGCCCGGGGGCGGCGTGGCGTCGCTGATGGACACGACCGGCGCGGCGAGCGTCGCCGTCGCCGAGCACCAGGACGCCGTGGAGCGCGCGCTCCGGGACCCCCGGGCGCTCGCCGACGCCCGCGGCGTGCCCGTCCAGATCGTGGTCCGCACGGGCGACCCGTACCAGGTGCTGTCCGCGGTGGCCCACGAGGTGCGGGCGGACAGCCTCGTGGTCGGGTCGTCGGCGAGCATCGGGCACCGGATCGCGGGCTCGCTCGCCGTGCGGCTGGTGCGCAACGCGCGCTGGCCGGTCACGGTCGTGCCCTGACGGGCCGGTCGCGGGGCCGTGCCGGTCAGGCCGCCGACGCCCCCGGCACCGCCCGCAGCAGCCCCGCCTCCAGCGCCACCGCGGTGTCGAGCGTGACGTACCCGCGCTCGGCGAAGAAGACCGTGACCCGGTCCTCCTCGACCACGGACACCTGCCCGGGGCCCCACTCCGCGTGCTCGACGGCCTGACCCGGCCGCAGCGGCGCGTCCTCGACCTCGACCGACGTCCCGGCGTCGCAGGAGTCGCACGCCCCGCACGGGCGCGGGTGCTTCTCCCCCAGCAGCTCGAGCAGGAGCCGGCGGCGGCAGTCGGTGGTGTCGGCGTACGCCCGCACGACCTCGACCCGCGACCGCTCGACGGCCCGGCGCTCCTCCTGCCGCTCGGCCGCCGCCCGGTAGGCCGCCTGCGCCGACATCCCCGTCGCGGCGAGCGCGCCGCCCTCCTCGCGCCGCACCGCGCCGGTGTCCAGCAGCACGCCCAGCGCCCGGGAGACCGTCCGTGCGGCGAGCCCGCTCGCGTGCGACAGCGCACGCTGGTCCTCCGCCGCGCCGGGCGCGTCGCGCACCGCTGCCAGGACCGCCGCGAGGGTGCCCTGCCGGGGGACGCCGCCGGAGCGCAGGTACTGGTTGAGGCCGATGTCGTCGGGCCGGCTCACCAGGACCGCCCGGGCGGGCCCGCCGTCGCGCCCGGCGCGCCCGACCTCCTGGTAGTACGCGTCGAGGGACGTGGGCGGTCCGGCGTGCACGACGAACCGCACGTCCGCCCGGTCCACGCCCATGCCGAAGGCGCTGGTGGCCACGACGAGGTCCTGCTCACCGGACAGGAACGCCCGCTCGACGCGGGCGCGCTCCTGCCCGGGCAGCCCCGCGTGGTAGCCGCGGGCGGCGAGGCCGGCACGCCCCAGCGCCTCGACCAGCTCCTCGACGTGCGACCGGGTGCGCGCGTACACGAGCCCGGCGCCGCCGGGGTCGTCCGCCAGCTCCCGCACCACCGCCACGACCCGGTCGTCGCGCTCCCGCGGCGTGGACGCGTGGTGCGCCCCGAGCCAGATGTTCGGGCGGTCGGCGTCGTGGACCAGCACGCGGGCGTCGACCATGCCCAGCCGCTCGACGATCTCCTCCCGGACCTGCGGCGACGCCGTCGCGGTGAGCGCGAGCACCCGTGGCCGGCCGAGCCGCTCGACGGTGCCCGCCACGTGCACGTAGTCCGGCCGGAAGTCGTGGCCCCACTCGCTGACGCAGTGCGCCTCGTCCACGACGACGAGGCCCACCGGCGCCCGGTCCAGCGCGTCGGCGACGGCGCGGCGCACCAGCTGCTCCGGCCCCAGCACGAGCACGTCGAGGTCGCCGGCCGCCGCGCGGTCCAGCGCCGCCGCCTGCGCCCGGGCGCCCCGGGCCGAGCTCACCGACTCGGCGCGCAGGCCCGCCTCGCGCAGCCCGGCGACCTGGTCCCGCTGGAGCGCGAGCAGCGGCGAGACGACGACGGTCAGCTGCCCGCTCAGCAGCGTCGCGATCGCGTACACGGCGGTCTTGCCCGCCCCCGACCGCGCCACGAGCAGCGTGTCCCGGTCCCGCAGCCCGTCGAGCGCGTCCCGCTGGGCCGCGCGCAGCTCGGCGCCCTCCCCGAGCACCCGGCGCACCGCGGCGTCCAGGTCCGGCGCACCCGCCCCGGACCCGTCGTCGGTCGACCGCGTCACAGCGTGCGGGCTCGGTTCAGGCCGAGGAAGAACGCCCCGCCGCTGCACAGGATGCCGACGGTGAACAGCCAGATCTCCGCGGTGTCGACCGCGAGGCCCATCAGGTACAGCCCGCCCACGAACAGCACGAAGCAGAACAGGAACAGCAGCACCCGCGCCGGCGGGGGCGGCGGGGGCTGCTCCTCGGACGCGCGGACGCGCTCGAGGTAGTCGTCGTCGGTCGTGCTGCGGTCGGACACCGGGGCCTCCGTGGTCGTGCGGCGCTCAGCGGCGCGGCTGGGCGGGGTTGGTCGGGACGCCGTGGGACGGCGGGTTCTGGGGCGGGCCCGCGGTCTCGGGCGACGCGGCGCTGCCGCCGGCGGGTGCCGGGGCGGCCTCCGCGGCCGGCGCGGCTGCGTCGCCGCCCGAGGGCCGCTGGCCCTCCGCGAGGTCGAGCAGCCGGTGGTCGAGGATCTGGATCACCGCGACCCGGTTCGCGTGCGCCTCCTCGTAGCGGCGCAGCACGTCGATCTCGTCCGCCTCCAGGCTGCGGATGCGGTGGCCGAGCGAGCCGATCGGCAGGTGGTCGTAGTCCGGCACGGGCAGGTCCTCGCGACGCACGTCGTCGTCGGTCATCCGTCCTCCCGGGGTCCTGGCGGCGCCGGGTGCGCCGACCTCCGTCGACGCTAGGCCGGGCCGCCGGGGCCTGCCACCGGAGCGCCGGTCGCCCTACGATCGACGCCGGCGCGTCCCCCGCGCCCCGCCGACCGAGGGAGGCCCCGTGCCCGTACCCGCACCGGGCCCGACCGTCATCGACGAGCGGTTCGGCACCGCGCCGGAGGCCCGCGGCTGGACGCTCGCGTACCTGCCCGCCTGGAGCTCACGGAGCGCCGCCGCGGCCGCGGCCCGCACCAGCGCGGAGGGCCTGCACCTGACGATCCCCCCGGACCACCCGGTCTGGTGCCCCGGCGACCACGAGCCGCCGCTGCGCGTCTCGGCGGCGCAGAGCGGCTCCTGGTCGGGGCCGGTGGGCAGCACCCGCGGGCAGCAGCCGTTCCGGCCCGGGCAGACGGTCCGCGAGGAGCAGCCGCCCCGGTGGGCCTGCACCCCGCGGTCCGGCCGGGTCGAGGTGACCTGCCGGGCGACGATCGGGCCCGGGTCGATGTTCTCCGCCTGGCTGGTCGGGGTCGAGGACGTGCCCGAGCGCAGCGGCGAGCTCTGCCTCGTGGAGGTGTTCGGCGACACGCTCGGCACCGGGCCCGGCGGTGCGCTGACCGCCGCGCTCGGCTCCGGCGTGCACCCGTTCCGGGACCGGCGGCTGCGCGAAGAGTTCTCGGCGCCCCGGACGACGGTCGACGTCGCCGGGTGGCACACGTACGCCGTGGACTGGCGTCCGGGGCGCGCGGTCTTCGCGCTCGACGGCGTGGTCACCCGGGAGCTCGCGCAGGCACCGGACTACCCGCTGCAGCTGATGCTCGGCGTCTTCGACTTCCCCGAGCAGCCGCACGGCCCCGGGTCGCCCGCGGTGCCGGAGCTGGTGGTGCGGCGGGTGCGGATCACGCCCGGCTGAGCCCGTACGGCCTCGGCCTCAGGCCCCGGGGTCCGGGCGTCCGCCGTCGCGCGGCTTCGTGAACCCCGCGTGCACCGCCGCCTTCGCGCGGTCGGGCAGCACCGCCGCCGCGGCGGTCTGCAGCCGGGCCTTGAGCGAGCGCACCTCGACCTTGTCCCTGCCCGCCATGAGCGCCTCGAACGCCTGGTCCGCGACGTCCGCCGGGTCGTCCTTCGGCCCGCGGCCGACCGCGGTCTGCTCCATCCCGGCGCGCGCGAAGAACTCGGTGTCGGTCGGCCCCGGCAGCAGGGTCGTGATGGTGACGCCGGTGTCGGCGAGCTCGTGGTGCAGCGCCTCGCCGAAGGACTGCACGAACGACTTCGACGCCGCGTAGGTGGCGTACCAGGGCCCGGGCATGAGCGCCGCGGTCGAGGCCGTGAGCAGCACCCGGCCGGCGCCGCGCTGCACCATCGCCGGCACCAGGGCCTTCGCGAGCCGCACGGTGCCGACGACGTTCAGGCCGATGACGGCCAGGTCCCCGTCGAGCGGCGTCTCCACGAACGGGCCGCCCGCCCCCCGTCCCGCGTTCAGCGCCAGGACGTCCACCGGCCGGCCGGTGGCGCGCACGGCCGACACCA
The DNA here is from genome assembly GCF_005239125.1 of Cellulomonas hominis. Taxonomy (GTDB): domain Bacteria; phylum Actinomycetota; class Actinomycetes; order Actinomycetales; family Cellulomonadaceae; genus Cellulomonas; species Cellulomonas hominis_A. The sequence goes on from NZ_SZYE01000209.1 coordinate 4,633, forward strand.
GCTCCGCGACGCCGTCGGCGGTGGCGAGGTCCGCGTGCACCGGGCGCACGGCGTGCCCCGCGGCGGTGAGCGCGTCCGCGGCGAGGGAGATCTGCGGCTCGTCGGCGGCGACGACCAGGTCGAACCCCTCGGCGGCGAACCGCCGGGCCAGCTCCAGCCCGATCCCGCTCGACGCCCCGGTGACGACCGCCAGCGGGCGGGTCGTGGTCTGCTCGGTCATGGTCGGGCCTCCCGTCGGCTGCGCGCGGGCGGCGCGGCCGCGCCCGCCCGTCGGACGCTAGGTCGGCCGCGCGGGGGCCGCCACCCGGAGGCCGGAGCAAGGGCCGGGAAGGCCGGACGGGGCGGGCGCCGTTGCCCTGTCCCGTCCGACGGAGGTGAGGCCCTGCACGCGACGCTAGCAGCGTGACGCGCGCCACACCAGGGTCGCCGCGCTTCTTGACGCGCCCGCCCGCCGGTGCTCCACTCGGAGGGTCCGCACCCTGGACGACGGAGTCGAGATGGCCGCCCGCCCACACCCGTCAGCCACCCGACCGGTCGGGTGACCACCGTGGCGCGCGCGCTGGTCCTCGTGGGCGTGGCCCGCACCGGCGGCCGGTTCCCGCAGCTGCCGGCGGTGCCCGGCGCCGTGGCCGCCGTGCGTGCCTGGGCGGCCGAGCAGCGCGTCCCGGACGACCTGGTGCTCGCGTTCACCGACGACGACGGGACCCCGGTCACCTCGGGCGCCGTGCTGGCGGGCGTGCGCGGCCTCGTGGACCGCGGCGACGTCGACCAGCTCGTCGTCTACTTCAGCGGCCACGGCATCAACACCGGGAACGCCGAGTTCTGGCTGCTGACCGGCGCGCCCGAGGACGGCAGCCAGGCCGTCAACGTGTCCCTCACGTCCTGGTTCGCCGAGCGGCTGCCGGTGAAGCACGTCGTGCTCGTCTCGGACGCCTGCCGCACCGCTGCGAGCACCGTCCAGGAGCTGAGCGTGCAGGGGGTCGCGCTGGTACCCAACCTGCCGCCGCGCGGGCCCGCCGCCGCGGTCGACGTGTTCTACGCCTGCGCGCTCGGCGACCCGGCGTACGAGGTGAAGGACCCCGCCGCGTCCGGCGCCGCCTACCAGGCGCTGTTCACCTCGGCGCTGGTCGGGGCGCTGCGCGGCGACCACCCGGGGATCGTGACGCCGGCACCCGAGGCGGGGTCCGGGCTCGTGCAGCCCTGGCCGCTCAAGCGGGCGCTGCCCGGGCTGGTCGCCGAGCGGCTCACCGCCGCCCACGCGCCGCTCGACCTCGCCCAGACCCCCGACGCCCGGCTGTCGTCCGACCCGGTGGACGCCTGGCTGTCCCGGCTCGAGCCCTGGCCGCTCGCGGCGCCCACGCCGGAGCCACCCGCGGCGGCCGTCCCCGCCGCCCCGGCGGGCGGCGCGCCGGTGCCGGCGGTGCGCGC
>NZ_SZYE01000020.1 GCF_005239125.1 Cellulomonas hominis
CGCCGCCAGCGGGCCCTCGCGGAGCAGCGCGCGCACGCCCGCGAGGTCGCCGCCGAGCCGCTCGGTGTAGGCCAGCAGGTGCACGCCGTGGTGCTCGCGCAGGCGTCGATGGCGGGCGCCGCGGCGCGCGCGGACGTCGCGGTCCCGGTGCTGACCTCGCCCGCGGGCGGCGTGGCGGAGCTGGTCGGGGCCCTCGGGATCGGGGGCACGCGGTGACCGCGCCCGCCGACCACGGCGTGCACCTGCTGGCCTACACCGAGCGGCTCGGCGGCGACCTCGCGGGCGTGCGCGCGCTGCTCCGCGAGGGCCCGCTGGCGGCGTTCCGCGGCGTGCACCTGCTGCCGTTCTTCGTGCCGTTCGACGGGGACGACGCCGGCTTCGACCCGGTCGACCACGGCGCGGTCGACCCGCGCCTCGGCACCTGGGACGACGTGCGGGCGCTCGCCGCCGACGGGGTGCACGTCACCGCCGACCTCATCGTCAACCACGTGTCGGCGGACTCGGCCGAGTTCCGCGACTGGCTGGCCCGCGGGCCGCAGTCGCCGGCCGACGGCATGTTCCTCACCTACGACGCGGTGTTCCCCGACGGCGCCGGCGAGCGCGAGATCACCGCGTTCTACCGCCCGCGCCTCGGGCTGCCGTTCACCCCCTACCAGCGGGCGGACGGCGCGCGGCGGCTGGTGTGGACGACGTTCATGCCGACGCAGGTCGACCTCGACGTGCGGCACCCCGCCGCCCGGGACTACCTGCGCCGGACCCTGCGCACCCTCGCCGGGGGCGGGGTGTCGACGGTCCGGCTGGACGCGGTCGGCTACGCGGTGAAGACGCCGGGCACGGACTCGTTCATGACCCCGCAGACGCTGGAGTTCGTCGAGGAGATCACCGCGCTGGCGCACGCGGAGGGGCTGCAGGTGCTGGTCGAGGTGCACGCGCACCACAGCCAGCAGGCGGCGATCGCCCCGCTGGTGGACCTGGTCTACGACTTCGCGCTGCCGCCGCTGCTGCTGCACGGTCTGGCGACGGGGCAGACGGACCGGCTGGCGCACTGGCTGGACATCCGGCCGCGGAACGCGATCACGGTGCTCGACACCCACGACGGCATCGGTGTCATCGACGCGGGGCCTGCGGGCGACCGGCCCGGTCTGCTGTCGACCGAGGAGATGGCGGGCGTGTTCGCGGAGGCGGAGCGCCGGACCGCCGGACGGTCCGCGCTCGCGTCCACCACCCCCGCGTGGGCCGCGATGCCGCACCAGATCAACGCGACGTTCTTCTCGGTGCTCGGCGAGGACCCGGTGGCGTACCTGCTCGCCCGGGCGGTGCAGGTGTTCGTGCCCGGGCGGCCGCAGCTCTACTACGTCGGCCTGCTCGCCGGCACCGACGACATGGAGCGGTTCGCGCGCACCGGGCAGGGCCGCGAGGTCAACCGGCACGTCTACGACGCGGCCGAGCTCGCGGCGGCGCTCGACGGCGAGGTCACCCGGGCGCAGCTCGGGCTGGTCGCGCTGCGCACGCACCACCCGGCGTTCGGCGGTGCCTTCGCGTTCCGGGAGGACGGGCCGGGGCGGCTGGTGCTGGGCTGGGACGACGGGGCGGGCTCGACGGCCGTGCTGACCGCCGACCTGGCGCCGGGCGCGCCGGCGTTCGCGATCGAGACGACCGGCGGGCCGTGGGGGCCGGCGCGGTACGCGTCGGTTGCGGACCTGGCGGCGCTCGCGGGCCGTCAGCCGCCCGGGCAGTCGCCGCTGCCGCTGTAGCAGGGGACGTAGTCGGGCCCGGGGCGGTTGTCGGGCGGCGCGACGGTGAACCGGTCGGACGGCACGGCGAACAGGACCGCGGCGAGGAGCCCCGCGATCAGCAGCAGCCCGCCGACGGCCGCGACGCCGCCGCGCCCGCGGACGGCCGCCGCGGCGGTGCCCGCGACCAGGAGCGCGACGCACGCCGTCGCCGTGACGAGGTACCGGGTGCCGTCCCGGGGCGTGGCGACGTTCTGCTCGCCGAAGAACGCGAGGTAGACGTCGAGGTACTGCGAGAACAGGACGCCGATCAGGAGCACCCCGCCGAGCAGCCCGAGCACCTGCACGACGTGGGCCACGCCCGAGCCGCGCCGGCGGGGCGCCCGCGGGTCGGGGAGGGGGTCGGGGAGCCCGGGCGCCGCGTGGGCGCCGTCGTCGTCCAGCCGTGCGTCCGCCATCGGGCCCCCTTCTCGGTCGTCGGGCCGAGTCTGGCAGTGCCGGGGCGGCCGCGGGGGTGGTTCGCGACCCGGGTACGACGCGGGTCCGGCGGCGTGGACCCGTTGCCCTGCCTCGCTCCGCTGTGGTTACGTTGTCATATGGCATCGATGCCACATCCGCGGACCAGCGACGACGCACCCGCCGCCGCGCCCGGCCCGGCCGGCCGCGTCCTCGACCTCGACGGGCCCGGCTGGCTGGTCCGGGAGGCGCTGGGCGAGACCTGGCGGTGGTTCGTCGACGGGCCGGTCACGGCCCGGAACAACGCCGCCGACGCCGCGCGGGCGGTCGCCGCGACCCCGGGCTGGTGGCCCGCCACCGTCCCCGGCTCCGTCGTCACCGCCCTGGCCGGTGCCGGCGAGCTGCCCGACCCGTACCGGGACCGGAACAGCCGCGCCGCCGAGTGGACCGGGACCCGGCACTGGGTCCACCGCCGCGACGTCGACCTGCCGCCGCTGGACCCCGGGGAGCGGGCCGTGGTGGAGCTCGACGGCGTCGACCCCTCGGGCACGGTGCTCTGGGACGGCCAGGTGATCGGGCGCGTCGAGGGGCTGTACCACCGGCTCCGCGCGCAGGTGCCGGCCGCCGCGGCCACCGCGGGGCCGCACCGCCTGGCCGTCGTGGTCGACCCCGTCCCGCCGAACGAGCCCCAGGTGGGCCGCACCGAGCGCGTCCGGGTGCACCGGCCGCGGCTGACCGAGGGCTGGGACTTCTGCCCGCGGCTGCCGCACCAGGGCCTGTGGCGCTCCGCGCGCGTGGTGGTCGACCGCGTCCACCTGGCGTCGGTCACGGTCCGCCCGTCCCTCACGGCCCCGCCCCGCGGCCCCGCGCCCGCCGAGACCGGTGGTCCCGCCCGAGATCGGCGTCTGCACGGTCCGATCTCGGCGCGAAGCACCGATCTCGGCGAGCCCGCAGCGCCCGCCGAGCCCGCAGCGCCCACCGGTCTCGGCGAGCCCGCCGACGGCGTCGTGCGCGTCGCGGGGGTCGTCGAGGTCGGCGACCGCGGCGCCGCCGCGGTGCAGGTCGAGGTGCGGGACGCCGCGGGCGTCGTGGTCGCCGCCGCCCGCGCCGACCTCCCCGGGCCCGGCCGGGACCGCCCGCTCGACCTCGTCGTCCGCGTCCCCGCGCCCGGCCGCTGGTGGCCGCGTCGCCTCGGCGCCCCCACGACGTACTCCGTCCGCCTGGCCGTCCCCGGCGGCCGGGTGCTGAGGCGCGGCACGGTCGGCTTCCGCACCGCCCGCCTCGTCGCCAACCCGGGCGCCCCCGCCGGGGCCCGCGGGTACACCGCCGAGGTCAACGGCGTGCGGCTCCCGCTCGTCGGCTGGAACTGGGCGCCCGCCGACGCCCAGTACGGCGCGATCACCCCCGACCGCGTCGAGCACCTGGTCGGTCTGGCGGCGGCGTCCGGCGCGGCGCTCCTGCGGGTGTGGGGCGGTGGGCTGGTCGAGACGGAGGAGTTCTACGAGGCCTGCGACCGGGCGGGGCTGCTCGTCTGGCAGGAGCTGTCCCAGTCGTCGTCGGGGATGCAGAGCGCTCCGGGCGAGAACCCGGCGTTCGTCGACCTGATGCGCCGTGAGGCCGCGGCCGTCGTCCCCCCGCGCGTCCACCACCCGAGCCTGCTGCTGTGGGGCGGGGGCAACGAGCTCGACCTCGACGGCGTCCCGCTCGACGAGGCGCGGTCGCCGGTGCTCGCGGCCCTCCGGGACGAGGTCGCCCGCCTGGATCCCGGCCGCGCCTGGCTGCCGACCTCCCCGACCGGCCCCGCGTTCCACCACCGCGCCGACGTCATCGCCGCGGCCCCGGACGACCAGCACGACGTGCACGGCCCGTGGGAGCACCAGGGGCTGACCGGCCAGCACGCGCTCGCCGACGCGGGGACCTGTCTCGCGCACAGCGAGTTCGGCGTCGAGGGCCTGGCGAACCGCCGGCTGCTCGACCACCTCGTGCCCGCCGACCGGGTGTGGCCGCTCGACCGGTCGAACCCCGTGCACCGGCACCTCGGCGAGTGGTGGGACAACGCGCCGCTGGTGCAGGAGTGCTTCGGCGGCCGGCTGGCCGGGGTCGAGGACTACCGGCGGGCGAGCCAGCACCTGCAGGCGACCGGCCTGGCGTACGCGGTCGAGGCGGACCGGCGCCGGTGGCCGCGCTGCTCGCTGGTGCTGCCCTGGCAGCTCGCCGAGTCCTACCCGAACAGCTGGTGCACGGCCGTCGTGGACCACCTCGGCGACGCCAAGCCGGCGTTCCACGCGGTCGCGCGGGCGTTCGCCCCGGACCGCGCGACGCTGCGCACCGCGACGACCGCGTGGGGCGGCCGGGCGCACGCCGCCGCGGAGGTCTGGCTGTGGTCCGACGCGGGCGTCGCCGCGGGGTCGGCGGTCGTCGCGCGGCTGCGGACCGCGGACGGCGACGTGCTGGCCGAGCGCCGGTGGGCGGTCCCCGACCCGGTGCGCGAGCCCCGGCCCGTCGGGGACCTGCGGCACCCCGCGTCGGGGCTGCCGCGGGCGGCCGTCCTGCTCTGGGAGGTCCGGTGGACCGCGGCGGACGGGGCGGTGCTGGACCACGAGGTCGTCGTCGCCACCTCGGCCCCCGACCTGTCCCCGGTGCTCGACCTCGCGCCCGCGGGTGTCGACGTCACCGTCCGGCCCGACGGGCCGGACGCGGCCGTGCTGGAGGTCGCCCACCGCGGCGGCCCCGCGGTCGTCGGCCTCGCGCTGCTCGACGCCCGCCCGGTCGGCGCCCCCGGCCGGGCGGTCCTGGACGGCGACCCGCGCCCGCTGCTCCCGGGCGGGTCCCGCACGCTCCGCGCCCGCTGGACCCCCGGGACCGGCCTCGGGTGGAGCGTCCTGCCGGGACACGCCGGGAGTGTCGGGCAGGACGCTCCGGTGAACCCCGCGGGACCGCGCCCTCTGACCCTGACGGCCTGGAACCTCCCGGCCATCTCCCTCGACCCTCGCGTCCCCCTGGAGGCCCGCCCGTGACCGTCACCTTCCCGCCCGGGTTCCTCTGGGGTGCCGCCACCTCGGCGTACCAGGTCGAGGGCAGCCTGGACGCCGACGGCCGGGGCCGCTCCGTCTGGGAGGAGTTCGCGGCCCGGCCCGGTGCCGTCGAGGGCGGCGGCGACGGCTCGCGCGCCTGCGACTCGTACCGGCGCTGGCGGGAGGACGTCGACCTCGTGACGGAGCTGGGCCTGCGGGCGTACCGGTTCTCCGTCGGCTGGTCCCGCGTCGTGCCGGAGGGCCGGGGCCGCGTCGAGCCGCGCGGCCTGGACCACTACGAGCGGTTCGTCGACGCGCTGCTGGAGCGCGGCGTCGAGCCGGTGCTCACCCTCAACCACTGGGACATGCCGCAGGCGCTCATGGCGGACGGCGGCTGGGCGGGCCGGTCGACGGTCGACGCGTTCGCGGCGTACGCGGACGCCGTCGCCGGGCGGCTGGGGGACCGCGTGACCTGGTGGGTCACCCAGAACGAGCCGTGGATCGTGCAGCTGCTGGGCTACCAGCTCGGCCTGCACGCCCCGGGGGTGGCGGACCTGGGCGCCTCGGTCGCGGCGGGGCACCACGTGCTGCTCGGCCACGGCGCGGCGGCGGACGCCGTCAAGGCCCACGCGCCCGCCGCCCGCACCGGCTGCGCGCTCAGCCTGTTCCCGTGCGACCCCGCGACGGGCTCCGCCGAGGACGCCGCGGCCGCCCGGGGCTCGGACGGCTACGTGAACCGGTGGTACCTCGACCCGCTGGCCGCGCGCGGCTACCCGGACGACATGCGGGCGCACTACGAGCGCGCGCTCGGCCGGTCCCTCGACGACGTGGTCCGCCCCGGCGACGAGGACCGGATCGGCGGCCGGCAGGACTGGATCGGCGTCAACTACTACACGCGCCGGGTCGTGGCCGCCGCGCCGGCCGGGCCGGACCGCCCGTTCCCCTGGCAGGTCGTCGGGCCGTCCGGGGACGTGCGGCGCACCGACGAGGGCTGGGAGATCGTGCCGGACGCGCTGCGCGATCTGCTGCTCCGCCTGCACCGCGACCACCCGGGCACGCCGCTGATGATCACCGAGAACGGCGGGGTGTTCGGGGACGGCCCCACGCACGACGGCCGGGTGCACGACGTCCGGCGCACGGACCTGCTGCTCGGCCACCTGCGCGCCGTGCACGAGGCGATCGAGGGCGGGGCGCCGGTCGTCGGCTACCTGCACTGGTCGCTGCTGGACAACTTCGAGTGGTCGCTCGGCTACCGGCCGCGGTTCGGGCTGGTGCACGTCGACTACGCCACGGGGCGGCGCACCGTGAAGGACTCCGGGCGGGTGTACGCCGGGATCGCTCGCACCGGCACGCTGCCCGCCGCCCCGCCGCCGGTCGACCCGTTCGGCTGACGCCCCCGCCCGCCCCGGCCACCCCCACCCCCGCCACCCACCCGCCGCCAGCCACCCCGAGGACCCATGCGCATCACCGCCGCCCCCGGCACCCGGACGATCCACGCCGACGCCTACCTGCTCGAGGTCCGCGCCGACCCGCCGCGCGCCGTGCTCGCCGACCCGGACGGCCGCATCTGGTCGCACCTCAGTCTGCTGGCGTCGGTCGACGTGGTGGGCGCCGCGGACGAGTCGTCCGACGTCGGCGCGCCCACCGTGCACGACGCGTCCGGCGCCCCGGTCGGCGCCGAGCCGGTGGACACCCCCGTCGCCGAGGTGCGGCTCGACTGCCGGAGCACCGCGTGGGCCCGCCGTCGCACGACGCTGCGCTGCCTGCCCGACCGGCTGGAGCTGGTCGTCGAGGTCGAGGGGTCGGGCGTCCTCACGGACGTCCGGCTGCTCGGCGGCCGGGCCGTGCTGCGGAACGGCGCGGGCGGGACGTTCCGGTCGTCGGCCGAGTACCGGTCGGTGTTCGTGCCGACGCCCACGGAGCCGGTGGACCTGGTCCGGCCGGCCGCGTCCGCCGCCACGCTCGGGATCGTCGGCGACGCGTCCCCCGGGCGGCTGCACGCGGTGTTCTCGCCGCCGCCGCTGTGCCTGGTCCTCGGCCGGGAGCCGGCGCCGTCGGCCCTCGACGTGCCCGCAGCCGGCGCCGGCGCCCCGGGCTGGCTGGCCCTCGGCCTCGTCGCCCCGGTCGCCGGGCTGCGGCTGACCGAGCTCCGCTACCTGCCCGTCGACGGCGGCTTCCTGCTGGAGCTCGACCACGACGCGCACACCGCGGTGGACGGCACCTGGCGCAGCCCCGCGGTGGTGCTGCGGCCGGCCGCCGACCCCTGGGCGGCGCTCGCGGACCACCGCGCCGACCTGGTGGCCGCCGGGGCGCCGGCCGGCCCCGTCGCGCCGGTCGCCGGCTGGTGGGCCGAGCCGGTCTTCTGCGGCTGGGGCGCCCAGTGCGCCCGGGCGCCGCTGCCCGGCGAACCCGCGTCGCACCCGTTCTTCCTCCAGGACCTCGGCCCGGCGGTCGTACCCGCGGGGCTGCCGGTCGCCCCGGACCTGGCCCGCCAGGACGTCTACGACGAGCTGCTCGCGCACCTCGCCGCGCACGACGTGCTGCCGGGCACGGTCGTGGTCGACGACAAGTGGCAGCGGGCCTACGGCACCGGGGAGGTCGACCCGGACCGCTGGCCGGACCTGCGCGGGTGGGTGGCCGCACGGCACGCCGCCGGGCAGCGGGTGCTGCTCTGGTGGAAGGCGTGGGACCCCGAGGGGCTGCCCGTCGAGGAGTGCCTGGTGGACGCCGGTGGCCGTCCCGTCGCGGTGGACCCGGCGAGCCCCGCGTACCGGGAGCGGGTCCGGCGCACGGTCGCCCACCTGCTCGGCCCGGACGGGGTCGACGCCGACGGGTTCAAGGTCGACTTCACGCAGCGGGCGCCGGCGGGCCACTCCGTGCGCCGGCACGGGGCGGACGGCGGGGCCGCGGCCGACGCGCCGTGGGGCGTCGCCGCCCTGCACGCCCTGCTCGGGGACCTGTACCGCGCCGCCAAGGACGCCAAGCCGGACGCGCTCGTCGTGACCCACACCCCGCACCCGGCGTTCGCCGACGTCTGCGACATGGTGCGGCTCAACGACGTGCTGGAGCGGGACACCGCGGGCCGGGTGGTCCCGCTGGCCGACCAGATGCGGGTGCGCCGCTCGATCGCCCGGGCCGCGCTGCCCCGGCACCTCGTGGACACCGACCAGTGGCCGATGCTCGACCGGGCGCAGTGGCGGGACTACGTCGCGGCGCAGGCCGAGGGCGGGGTGCCGGCGCTCTACTACGCGGAGCGGGTCGACCGGTCGGGCGAACCGCTGACCGCGGACGACCTGGCGCTGGTCGCCGGGTCCTGGTCGGCGTACCGGGCGGGGCTGCGGGCCGCGTCCGGCACCTCGCGGACGTGACCCGATCGCCGAGTGCGCAGCAGATGCGGGGTTCGAGGCCTCGGAACCCCGCACCTGGTGCACGGTCGGCGGTGGGTGGGCGGTGGATGGGCGGTGGGCCGGTGAGCGGCGCGCGGGACAGTCCGGGCATAGGGGGCGAAACCACCGCTGAGCAGCGCTTCTCTTCCGTCGCAGCGCTTGTCCCGCAAGATCTGGAATCGATACCATAGGCGTCATGCCCGCCGCCGCCGTCGCCGAGGTCGCTCCCGGGGTGTTCCGCGTCGCCGACACCTGCCACGTCTACGTCGTCCGCGCCGCCGAGCCGGCCGCCGACGGCACCCGCACCGCCGTCGCGATCGACTTCGGGTCGGGGGTCGCGCTGGACCACCTGGACGAGATGGGCGTCGACCGGATCACCGACGTCCTCATGACCCACCACCACCGCGACCAGGGCCAGGGCCTGCCCCGCGCCGTCGCCGCCGGCATCGCGATCCACGTGCCCCCGGTCGAGCGGGACCTGTTCGACCAGGTCGACGAGATGTGGCGCACCCGCCGGGTCGTCAACGACTACAACCTGCGCGAGGACCGGTTCTCGCTGCTCGAGCCGGTGCCGGTCGCCGACGTCGTCCCGGAGTACCGGACCCGCGTCTACGGCGGCGTCCCCGTGCAGGTCGTGCCGACCCCGGGACACACCACCGGCTCGGTCAGCTACGTGGTCGAGCGGGACGGCCGGCGCCTCGGGTTCACCGGCGACCTCGTGTACGCCCCGGGCAAGGTGTGGTCGCTCGCGGCCACCCAGTGGTCCTACACCGAGAACGAGGGACCGGCGATGACGGTCCTGTCCTGCTACCTGCTGATGGACGAGCACCTCGACCTGCTGCTGCCGTCGCACGGGCAGCCGATGGACGACCCGCAGCACGCGCTCGGGCTGCTCGCCACCCGGATGCGGGGCTACGTGGACTCGCGGCGACCCCAGCCGTGGGACCTGCGGCTGCGCCTGACGGAGCCGTTCCAGCAGATCACCGAGCACTTCCTGCTCAACCTGTCGAGCAACGCCTGCTCCTACGTCCTCGTCTCGCGGGACGGCGCGGCGCTGCTGATGGACTACGGGTACGACATGACCACCGGCCTGCCCTCCGGCGGCGACCGCGCGTCCCGCCGTCCGTGGCTCGCGTCGCTGCCGGCGCTGCGCCGCGACCACGGCGTCACGACGGTCGAGGCGGTGCTCCCCACGCACTACCACGACGACCACGTCGCCGGGATGAACCTGCTGCGCGAGGTCGAGGGCACCGAGGTGTGGGCGCCGTCGAACGTCGCGCCGATCCTCACCGACCCGATGCGGTTCGACCTGCCCTGCCAGTGGTACGACCCGATCCCCGTCGACCGCGTGCTGCCGGTCGGCGGGACGTTCCGCTGGCACGAGTACGAGATCACCGTGCACGAGCTGCCCGGACACACGCTGTACGCCGCCGCCTTCGAGGTGGAGGTGGACGGCGTGCGGGTCCTCGTCACGGGCGACCAGCAGGACGGGCTCGGCATCCCCGGCAACCGGCGCGAGATCCTCAACTACCAGTACCGGAACCTGTTCCGGATCACCGACTACCGGGACAGCGCGGCGCTCTACCGGCGGGTCGCGCCGGGCGTCATGGTCTCCGGGCACTGGGAGCCCCGGTGGGTCGACGACTCCTACCTCGCGATGCTGGAGGAGGAGGCCGAGGAGCTGGTGCAGATGCACCACGACCTGCTGCCGCTCGACGAGCTCGACCTGGGCAGCGACACGCACATGGCGCGGATCGCCCCCTACGTCTCCCGCGTGCCCGCCGACCGGCCCGCCCGGTTCACCGTCACGGTCCGGAACCCCACCCGCGAGGAGCGCAAGGCGACCGTCCGGCCGGTGCTGCCGCTAGGCTGGCGCGCGCACCCCGACGAGGCCGTCGTCGCGCTCCCGCCCGGCGGGCACGCGGAGATCGACCTGGACGTGGTGCCCACGGGTCCCGCGGCGGTCCGCCGGCGGCTGGCCGTCGACGTCAGCATCGGCGACCTGCGCCTCGGCCAGCACGCGGAGGCGCTGGTGGACGTCGTCGCGGACTGAGGCCGAAGGGCCCAGGGGATCGAGGAGCACTGCATGGAGGCTGCCGCGCCGGGCACGCGCGGTGCGGTGACCGCCGCCGGGCGCCGCGCCACGATCAAGGACGTGGCCGAGGCCGCCGACGTCTCCCGGTCCACCGCCTCGCGCGCGCTCACCGGCCGCGGCTACGTCGCGCCCGCCGTGCGCGACCGGGTGCGCCGGGCCGCTCAGACGCTCGGGTACGTGCCGGACGCGATGGCGCGCAACCTCCGCCAGCAGGTCAGCCGCTCGATCGGCGTGCTCGTCTCCGACCTGCGCAACTCGTTCTACGCCGACCTCGCGAGCGGGGTGAGCGCCCAGTCCCGCAAGCGCGGCTACGCGATGATGCTCGCCGACGACGCGGGCTCGGTCGAGGCCGAGCTCGAGGCCGCCGAGACGTTCGTCGCGTTGCGCGTCGCCGGCGTCATCCTCACCCCGCTGTCCGCCGAGGTCACGGAGTACCTGGGCCGGCACCGGATCCCGGTGATCGAGGTCGACCGGCAGTTCGCCGAGGGGGCCTGCGACGCGGTGGTCGTCGACAACAAGGCCGCCGCGGAGCGGGTGACCACCGGCCTGCTGCAGCAGGGCCACCGCCGGGTCGCGCTGCTGATCGACGAGATGGACTGGACGACCGGCCGGGACCGCCTGGTCGGCTACCGGTCCGCGTTCCTCGCCGCCGGGCTCCCGCTCGACGACGCCCTCGTGGTGCGCGGCGGCTGGGACGTGGGCGCGGCGACCGCGGTGGCCCGCGACCTCCTCGGCGGGCCCGGGCGGCCCACCGCCGTGTTCGCGGCCAACAACGTGCTCGCCGAGGGCGTGTGGCGCGCCGCGCAGACGCTCGGCCTGCGGGTGCCCGAGGACCTCAGCCTGGTGTCGTTCGACGACGCCCCCTGGATGACCATGGTGACGCCCGGCGTGACGGCCGTGGCGCAGGACGCCGTCGCGCTCGGCGAGGCAGCCGTGGCGCAGATGTTCGAGCGGATCCAGAGCCCGGAGTCGCCCAAGCGGACCGTGATGCTCTCCGCCGCGGTCGCGGAGCGCGGCTCGACGGCGGCCCCCGCCGAGGCCTGACCCGCCCTTCGGACCTCCCTGCCCCGGGGATCCCGCTCGCCCACCCGACGCCACTTCCGGGGACCGGGCGCGCCCTGACCTGGACTCGATCCCACGTCCCGGGATCGTTTTCCCGCACCGCGCTTGACGCTCTCTCGCGCGCCCTCCTATGCTCATTCTGGAATCGATCCCAGAGGGTCGCCCGGCATCGTCGCCGGCGGCGCCCGGGGTCCCGCGCGCCGCCGCACCCGGCCGCGCGCCCGCCAGGGGTCTGGAGGACGCATGACGACGGACGGCTCGCTCGCGCCCGCGGGCAGGGGCGCGGCCACCGGCACGCCGGTCCTCGCGCTCGACATCGGCGGTACCAAGCTGGCCGTCGCCGTGGTCACGCCGGACGGCGCGGTGCACGGCCTCCGCGTCCGCCCCACGCGCCGCGACGAGGGCCCGCAGGCCGTGATCCGCCGGCTGTTCGACATGGGGCACGAGGCGGTCGCGGAGGCCGGACTCGGCCCGGTCGGCGCGGTCGGCATCGCCTGCGGCGGACCCCTGGACGCGCCCTCCGGGCTGCTGCAGTCCCCGCCGCACCTGCCCGGCTGGGACGACATCCCGATCGGCCCGCTCGCCACGGCCGAGTTCGGCGTCCCGTTCGCCCTGGAGAACGACGCCACCGCCGCGGCCGTCGCCGAGCACCGGTACGGCGCCGGGCGCGGCCTGGACAGCCTCGTCTACCTCACCGTGTCGACGGGCGTCGGCGGAGGCGTGGTCCTCGACGGCCGGCTGCACCGCGGCGCCGCCGGCAACGGCGGCGAGCTGGGGCACATCACGGTGCGCCGCGGCGGCCGGGCGTGCTCGTGCGGGCGGCGCGGCTGCATCGAGGCGTACGCCTCCGGCTCGTCGATCGCGGCGCGCGCGGCCGAGGCCCTCGCCGACCCGGCGCCGGGCCAGGCGCCGTCGTCGCTGGCCGGGCTGCCCGCCGTCACCGCCGCGGACGTCAGCGCCGCGGCCGCCGCGGGCGACCCGCTCGCCGCCCGGGTCTGGGACGAGACCGTCGACCTGCTGGGCAGCGCCGTGTCGGACCTCGTGAACGTCCTGGAGCCCGAGCTCGTCGTGCTCGGCGGCGGTGTCACCCGCTCGGGGGCGATGCTCCTCGACCCGGTGCGGGCCATCGTCGCCCGGGAGGCCATGCCGCCGGCGGCGCGCGCCGCGACCGTGCGGCTCGCCGCGCTCGGGGACGTGGTCTGCGTCGTCGGCGCCGGCGCGATCGCGCTCGACGTGCTGCCGGACGCCGCCGGGGTCGCGCCGCGGCCCGGTGACGCCACGCCCGCACCCACCCACCCGCCGCACGACCACGCGCCCACGGAGGCCGCTCGTGTCTGACCCCACCGCCCCGATGCTCACGCCGGCCGCGCTCTCCGCGCCGGCTGCGACCGCCGCACCCGCCGCGCCGCCCCCCGCCGCCCCGCCCGGCGACTGGCTGCACGCCCACCTCGCCGCGCACGCCGACGTCGCCGGTGCGATGGTCGGCCTCGCCGAGCGCATCCGCGCGGCCGGCGAGCTCGTCCGCGACACGTTCGCCGGCGGCGGGACGCTCTACACGTTCGGCAACGGCGGCAGCGCCGCGGACGCGCAGCACCTGACCGGCGAGCTCGTCGGCCACTACAAGCGCGACCGCCGCCCCCTGCCCGCCGTCACGCTCAGCACGGACCCGACGTCGATGACCTGCATCGCGAACGACTACGCCTACGAGGACGTGTTCGCCCGCCAGGTGGAGGCCCTCGCGCGGCGCGGCGACCTCGTCGTCGCGTTCACCACCAGCGGCCGGTCGCCGAACGTCGTCCGCGCGCTGGCGGCCGCGCGGGCCAACGGCGCCAGCACGCTGCTCCTGGCGGGCGGCGACGGCGGTCCCGCGCGGGAGCACGCCGACCACCTGCTGCTCGTCCCGTCGTCGGCGACGCCGCGCATCCAGGAGATGCACACCCTGGTGCTGCACGTGATCAGCGAGATGGTGGACGCCTGGGCGGCCGGCGAGCCACCCGCCGCCTGACGGCGACGGCGGACGGCGGACGGCGGACGGAACGACCGTGACTGCGGAGGGTGGACCTGTGGACGAGGGAGTCCCGCTGCGACCGACGGGCGCGCTGCGGCCCACCGGGCCCACGTGGTCCGCCGACGCGGGGCCGGTGGTGGGCACCGTCCGGCACGTGGTCGAGGTCGTGCTGCCCGACGGGACCGTCCTGCCGGCGCCGTCGTCGCCCGCCGGCCCGGGTGCGTACGCCGGGGAGGCCGGGCCGTTCCGGGCCGTGGCGACCTGGGCACCGCCCACCGCCACCGGCCGCGTCGACGTCCGCCTCGACGTCGAGCACCGCGGCGACGCCCCCACCGACGCCGGCATCCGGTTCCGCGTGCACCTGCCGCCCGCGCCCGAGGCACCGTGGTGGCTCGTGCCGGGCGCCTTCTACGGCGAGAACCGGCCCGCGGACTGCGACCGGCTGTTCCCGCGGTTCGAGGTCGGGGCCGACGACGCCGCCGGCATGGTCAGCGACCGCTGGGAGTTCCGTGCCGACCGCGCGGCCACCCCGGCGGTGTTCGCGTGGGCCGGCCCCGGCGGGGTCGCGCTCGTCGGCCCGGAGACGACCGCCCTCGGCATGACCGGCCTCGGGCTGGCGCACGACGCCGGCACCGGGGCGGGGAGCGTGCACCTGACGTTCCCGTTCCGCGAGGGCCCCGTGTCGTACGTCGGCTCGGCGACACCGCGACCCGCGGAGACGACCACCTACCGCTGGGCGCCCGGTGAGCGGGTCACCCTGCGGTTCGCCGTCTACGCGACCGGCCCGGACCGGCACGCCTACGCCCCGGTGCTGCGCGAGGAGCACGAGCGGGTCCGGGGCGCCGCGCCGCTGCGGCCGTGGGTCGGCGTCCGCGAGGCCGCCGACCTGGCCGCCGAGGGCCTGCACCGCTGGCACTACGCCGAGCCGGGCGTCCTGCTGGAGACCGTCGGCTTCGACCGGGAGGTGTCCGGCCGCGACGGCCTCACCGTGGACCGGCAGGCCATGCACGTCGGCTGGGTCAGCGGCATCCCGTGGGCCTACGCGCTGCTCGCGCACGCCCGCCGACGGGGCGCCGACGCGGCGGGCGCCGACGCCGCGCGCGTCATCGACTTCATCTGCCGGGAGCTGTCGCCGTCGGGCACGTTCTGGGGCGTCTGGTACGCCGAGCACGGCTGGTCGCAGAGCTGGTCCCGGACCCGCGGCGCCCTGCACTCCCGCACGCTCGCGGAGGCGTCGCTGTTCCTGGCCCGGGCGCTCGAGCTCGGGGAGGACGTGCGTGCCGCGCACCCGGGCTGGGCCGCGGCGCTGCGGTCCAACCTGGATGTCGTGGTCGGCCGGCAGCGCCCGGACGGCAACCTCGGCTCGGCGCACCACGCCGAGACCGGCGAGGTGCTGTCCTGGCGCGGCGCGGCCGGCCTGACCTGGGTCGCCGCCCTCGCCGAGGCCGGGCGCTGGGACGGCCCCGACGGCGCCGACGGGGCCTACCTCGCGGCCGCCGTGCGGGCGGGGGAGCACTACGCGCAGTTCGTCGACCGCGAGTTCCTGCACGGCGCACCCGAGGACGTCGACCTGGCGCCCACCTCCGAGGACGGCTACGTCGCCGTGATGTCCTACGTCGCGCTGCACCGGCGCACCGGGGACGCCCGCTGGCTCGACCTGGCCCGCCGTGCCGCCGACTGGATGCTCACCTTCCGCTACTCCTACAACACGCGGTTCCCCGAGGGCACCCTGCTCGACGTCTACCGGTTCGCGACCCGCGGCGCGGACAACGCCTCGCCCTCGAACCAGCACCTGCACGCCTACGGCCTCGTCTGCACGCGGGAGCTCGCCGAGCTGTCCGCCGCCACCGGCGACCCGCACTACGCCGACCGCGCCGCGGAGACGCTGGCCTGCTTCCGGCAGCTGGTCGCGCGGTTCGACGGGGACGTCAACGCCTACCGGGGCATGACCTCGGAGCGGTACTACCAGACCGCGTGCTTCCAGCCGAAGGGCATGCTGCTCACGCTGAGCCACGCCTGGACCGTCGGCGCCCTGCTCCTGGCCTGCGAGCAGTCCCTGGCCGACCCGTCCCTCCTCCCGGACCCGGTCTGAACGGGGGGCACGACGGAGGGGCCGGACCGCACGCGCGCGGTCCGGCCCCGTTGTCGTGCGGGTTCAGCCCTTGCGGCCCTGCGTCGCCACGCCCTCGATGAAGTACCGCTGCCCGAACGCGAACAGCGCGAGCATCGGCAGCGTCACGAGCAGGGACGCCACCATCACGTACTGGTAGTCGCCCTGCCCGCCGGCCGTCGGCGAGTACTTGGTCATCGCGTACGCGATGCCGAGGGGCGCGGTGAAGTCCTCCGGGCTGCCGGCGTTCAGGTAGATCAGCGCCGCCTGCAGGTTGTTCCAGGACGCCTGGAACTCGAAGAGGAGCACGATGATGAACGACGGCAGCGACAGCGGGAAGACGATCCGCCAGTAGGTGCGCCACTGGTTCGCGCCGTCGATGCGGGCGGCCTCGAACAGCTCCCGCGGCAGGCCCAGGTAGAACTGCCGCTGCAGGAAGATGTAGAACGCCGAGCCGAACAGGTTCGCGCCGAACAGCGGGACCCAGGTGCCGAGGAACCCGAGCTCCTTCCAGATCAGGTAGATCGGGATCATCGTGACCGCGCCGGGCAGCATCATCGTCGCGAGCACCAGCCCGAAGAGCGGCCCGCGCAGCGGGAACCGGAAGTGCGCGAAGCCCCATGCCACGAGCGACGACGACACCGCGACGGAGACCGCCGCGAGCACCGCGATGCCGATGCTGTTCATCATCCAGCTGGCGAGCGGCAGCTCGTCGAACACCTTGACGTAGTTGTCCCAGTGGAACTCGGTCGGCCACAGGGAGTTGTCGAACACCTGGCCGCGGCCCTTGAGGCTCGCCGCGAGCAGCCAGGCGAACGGGTACAGGAACACGAACGAGATCACGATCAGCGCCGCGATGACGACGCCGCGGCGGATGCGGCGGCCGGTGCGCCCGCCGGGGCGGCTCTCGTCGAGCGGCGGACGGTTCGGGTCGATCGGGCGGTCGCCCTGCCCGGTGGCGTCCTCCGGCAGGCCGGGGACCTGGCGGACGGGCGTGCTCGCGGTGCCGGTGCTGGCCATCAGTCCTTGCCCCCCTCGTAGTAGACGAACCGGTTGCCGAACTTCATCTGGATGGCCGTGATGAGCATGATGATGACGAACAGGAGCCACGCCATCGCGGCGGCGAACCCGAAGTTGAACTGCCGGAACGCCTGCTGGAACAGGTAGATCGCGTAGAACAGCGACGCCTCGGGCGACGCGTTCGACTGGTCGCGCCAGAACAGCAGGTACGCCTGGTCGAAGACCTGGAACGCCGCGATCGACAGCACGATCACGTTGAAGAAGATGGCGCTGGAGATCATCGGCAGGGTGATGTTGCGGAACCGCTGCCAGACGCCGGCCCCGTCGAGCTCGGCGACCTCGTACAGCTCGCGCGGCACGTTCTTGAGCGCTGCCAGGAAGATCACCATCGTGCCGGAGACGCCCCAGAGGGTCATCAGCACGATCGACGGCTTGATCCACGTCGGGTCGACCAGCCACTGCGGCCCCTCGATCCCGAAGATCCGCAGGAACTGGTTGACCGCGCCGGTGTTGCCGTTGAGCAGCAGGAAGAACACCGCCGCCGTCGCGACCGCGGGCGTCATCTTGGGCAGGTAGTACACCGTCCGGAAGAACCCGGCCCCGCGGCCCGCCTGGTTGAGCAGCGACGCGAGCCCGAGGGCGACCAGGATCTCCAGCGGGACCGCCAGCACCGCGTAGAAGAGCGTGTTCCCGAGCGAGGTCGCGACCCGGGGGTCGGTGAACAGCTGCGCGTAGTTGTCGAAGCCCGCGGGGCGGGCCGTGTTCGTCGCCAGGTTGTAGTGGCTGAACGAGATCACCAGGCTGTAGATCATCGCGCCGGCCGTGAAGACCAGGAACCCGATGATCCAGGGCGAGATGAACAGGTACCCCGTCAGCGCCTCGCGCTTGTTGTAGGGCACCTTGGCGCGGCGCCTGCGTGCGGCGCGCGGCGTGCGTGCGACGGCCGGAGCGGCGTCGGCTCTCAGCTGCGTCATCGAGGCCTCCAGTCGACCGTGGACGCCGGTCGGAGGCCTGCCCAGCTCCGTTGCCCGACGATGTGGCAACGATGCCACATGCCGCGACTATAGGTGTCGGGTCCGGCCGCCGCAAGGCTCCGGCGCAGCCCGCGTCTGTCCCGCACGGGCGATATGTCCGGAGCGTGGCACGGTCGCGGGTCGCTCGCCTCCCCGGGGCGGGTGGTTCCACCGACACGCCCTCGCGGCGGGACGGGGCAGGCGCCCGCCGTGGCCCCGTCGGCGGCCCTCAGAGCCGGTCGGCCAGCTCCGTCAGCGTCTCCGACGCCCCCGCGTCCAGGGTCAGCGTCGCCAGCGGGTCCCCGCGGGTCGCGCCGCGGTTGAGGATGACGACCGGCTTGCCCGCCTCGGCGGCGTGCCGGACGAACCGCAGCCCGGACTGCACGGTCAGCGACGACCCGGCGACCAGCAGCGCGTCCGCCTCGTCCACGAGCGCGTACGCCTCGGCGACCCGGGGCCCGGGCACCGTCTCGCCGAAGTAGACGATGTCCGGCTTGAGCATGCCACCGCACGGGCCGTCGCCGCCGTCCGGGTCGGGCAGCCAGCAGTCGACGACCCGGAAGTGCGAGGTCTGCTCGATGACGGCGTCGGCGTCCGGGGCGATCTCCACGTCGCCGACCGCGCCCACCGACTCGGCGAACCCGGGGTTCGCCGCCTCCAGCCGCTCGGCGAGCTCCTCGCGCGACACGGTGCGCCGGCACCGCAGGCAGACGACGCGGTCGTACCGGCCGTGCAGGTCGATGACCCGGCGCGACCCGGCCTGCTCGTGCAGCAGGTCGACGTTCTGCGTGATGACGCCCAGCACCACGCCGTGCGCCTCCATCGACGCGAGCGCGCGGTGCCCGGCGTTGGGGTGCGTGCGGTGCACGTACCGCCAGCCGACGTGGTTGCGCGCCCAGTAGTGCCGGCGGAACCCCTCGTCGCCGACGAACTGCTGGTAGGTCATGGGGTTGCGCGGCGGGGAGTCGGGGCTGCGGTAGTCCGGGATGCCGGAGTCGGTCGACAGGCCCGCCCCCGTGAGCACCGTGAGCCGGCTGCCGCGGAGCAGCCGGACCGCGTCGTCGACGGTCCCCGGGTTCGGCCGGACGGCGTCGTGGAGGGGGATCGGCAGGCGCGGGGGTGTCACGTGCACCACCGTACGACTCCCGATGCGGAGGTTCTGCCTGGCATCCGGTACTGTTCTGGACCGAGGTAGCGTGTCCGAGCGGCCTAAGGAGCACGCCTCGAAAGCGTGTGTGGGTGAAAGTCCACCGTGGGTTCAAATCCCACCGCTACCGCCAGTGGGGGGTCGACGAGAGTCCCCCCGAGTGACGAGACCCCCGCCGGGAACCGGCGGGGGTCTCGTTCGTGCGGGGTGACGTGGGCCCGCAGAGGGCTGGTCTCGAGCCCGGGGTGGTGCACGACCTCGCCCCGTTCGCGGGTCTCCTCACGCCGCCGACGCGGGCCCCGGCGCCGACCGTCCTCGGGCGCGACCGGGAAGAGCGCCGGCTCCCGGACCTCCGACGGTCGGGTGCACGCCCGGCCCGGGGCACTTGACCGGGCCGACCGGCCGGTGGCACAGTTGCCAAAACGTTGTGGCAGAACGTTTTGGCAACTGCTGCTTGCAGACCCTAAGGAGACGGCAACGATGCCCACGAGCGACAAGCAGAAGAGGACCCTCCGCCGAGTCCTGCCGGCGGCAGGCGCGGTGCTCGCACTCGGCCTCAGCGGGTGCGGCGCCGGGGGGACCGGTCCGAACTCGGACGACGACGCGCTCACCGTCCTCGTCGAGGGCGGCGGCCGTGCCGAGCTGACCCCCATCGCCGACGCGTTCACGGCGGAGACCGGGACGTCTGTCACCTTCGTCGAGCTCCCGTACGACTCGCTGTACGAGCGGTTGAACACCGAGCTGTCCGGCGGCGACGTGAGCTTCGACGTCGCCGCGGTCGACGCCATCTGGCTGAGCGCGTTCGGGCCCGGGATGGTCCCGCTCGACGACATGTTCACCGACGCGGTCCAGGACGACCTGTTCCCCTCCCTCGTCCAGGAGGCGCAGGTCGACGGGCACTACGTGGGCATGCCCGCGTGGACGAACGCCGAGGTCCTGTACTACCGGACCGACCTGTTCTCGGACCCGGCGCAGCAGGCGGCGTTCCGGGCCGAGTACGGGCGCGAGCTGACGCCGCCGACCACCTGGGACGAGTACCTGGATGTCGCCGAGTTCTTCACGCAGGACACCGACGGCGACGGCTCGACCGACCTGTACGGGACGGACGTCAAGGGTGCTGTCGAGACCGAGTGGCTCTCACTGGTGCTGCAGGCCGGCGCGGAGGGCATGGTCCTGGACACCGACGGGAACGTCATCGTGAACGATGCCGAGCACAAGGCGGCGCTGGACGCCTACGTCGCCCCGGTCGAGGCGGGCATCGCACCCGCCGGCGCCACCCAGATGGACTGGGCGACCGCGCAGAACCTGTTCAACCAGGGGCAGCTGGCGATGACGCGGTTCTGGGCGCACGCCTACACCCAGATCCCCGAGGACTCGCCGGTGCACGGCAACGTCGGGGTGACCACGATGCCTGCCGGCCCCGGCGGCCCTGCTGCCGTCCCCGGCGCCTGGTACCTGTCCGTGCCGCAGGCGACGACGAACCAGGACAAGGCCGAGGAGTTCATCCAGTTCGTGTTCGACCACAACGAGCTCGGCCTGGACACCGACCTCGGCCTCGCCGCCACGATCCCGGCGCTCGAGGCCGGGGAAGCGGACGGTCGGGAGAACCTCGGAGCGCTGATCGCCGCGCTCGACGCCCCCGGCACCGCACCGCGACCCGCCACGGACAAGTGGCAGGAGATCGTCGACTCGGTGCTCATCCCGATGCTCCAGGAGGCCACGGCCGGCGGTGCCGACACCCAGGCGCTGCTGGACCGCGCAGCGGAGCAGATCGAGGCCGTCGTCGGCTGACGGATCGCCGGCCGAGGCGCAGACCCTGCTCCGCGCCTCGGCCGGTCCCTGCCCTCGACGGCATCCACGAAAGGTCACTCCGTGCGACTCACCGATCGCCGCTACGCGTTGGCGCTGGCCGCGCCCGCTGCGCTGTTCCTGCTCGTCTTCGTCGCCTGGCCGCTCGTCCGGCTCGTGTACGACAGCTTCTTCGACATCTCGCCGATCGCCGGCGGGGCGCGCGACTTCAACGGCTTCGGCAACTACGCCGAGGTCTTCTCGAGCTCCGCGTTCCTCGGCGCCGCGGGGCGTACGGCGGCCTACACCGCGATCGTGGTGACGTCCGAGTTCGTCCTCGGCTTCGCCGTCGCGCTGCTGTTCTCGGCTCTCGGCCAGCGGTCGTCCATCTTCCGCACGATCTTCCTGTACCCGCTGATGATCGCGCCGGTGGTGGCCGGGCTGCTGTGGCGGTTCCTGCTCATCGACAACCTCGGCATCGTCAACCACCTGCTGCACAGCGTCGGTGTCCTGGCCTCGCCGGGCGACATCGGGTGGCTGTCCGACCCGGACATCGTGCTGTGGGCCGTGGCCATCCCCGACATCTGGCTGACCACGTCGTTCATGACGCTGATCATCTTCGCCGGGCTGCAGAACGTCCCCGGAGATCTCCTGGAGGCCGCGCGGCTCGACGGCGCGCGGTTCCCGACCCTGCTGTGGCGGATCATCCTCCCCCTGCTGAGGCCGGTCGTCGCGGTCGCGCTGATCGTGCGGGGCATCGACGCCGCCAAGGCGTTCGACATCATCCTCATCCAGACCGGGGGCGGTCCGCAGAACGCCTCCCAGACCCTGTCGCTGCTGATCCACCAGACGATGGTCCGCTACGGCGATCCCGGCCTCGCCTCGGCGATGGGCACCGTCTACCTGCTGGCGATGATGATCGTCGCCGGCCTGGCGGTCTGGTTCATCTGGCGACCTGGAGCAGATTCATGAACGGCCTCACCGTCCGCCGCCCCGCCACCAAGGCCCTGCTGTGGGCCCTGCTGGTCGTCACGGTCGTGCTGTACGCGTTCCCGTTCCTGTACGTCCTGCTCACCAGCTTCAAGAACCCGTTCGAGACCCTGGCGGTCCCGCCGCAGATCATCCCGTCGCGGTGGACCCTGGACAACTACGTCGACGCCCTGGCACGCAACGGGGTCGTGGCGTCCTTCATCAACAGCGTCACGACCGCGATCATCTCCACCGCGCTGTCGCTGGCGCTGGCGATCCCGGCCGCGTACGCGATCACCCGGTTCCGGACCAGGAGCGGGCGGGTGCTGTCGATGACGGCGCTCGTCACGCGCATGGTCCCGCCGGTCGCCGTGGGCATCCCGCTGACGACGATGATCGCGGCCATGCGCCTGACCGACACCCCGACGGGACTGGCGATCGCCCACACGACCATCTCGCTGCCGCTGTCGATCCTGCTGATGGCGAGCTTCTTCGAGGCCGTTCCGGTCGAGATCGAGGAGGCGGCGAAGGTGGACGGGTGCAGCCGCCTGCGGGTGCTGTGGTCGGTCGTCATGCCCGTGGTCTCCGGGGGTGTCGCCGTCACGGCGATCTTCGCGTTCCTCGCGTCGTGGAACGAGTTCCTGTTCGCGACCCTGCTGACGTCCGTGCGAGCTCAGACCACCCCGATCATGATCGCGAACTTCCAGACTCAGTTCGGGCTCGACTGGGGTCCGATGACGGCGCTGGCGACCCTCTACTCGGTCCCCGTGATCGTCCTGACGATCTTCCTGCAGCGGCACATCGTCGCCGGGCTGACCCTCGGCGCGGTCAAGGGATGAGCGCCGCGGGCAACGAGGGATCCGCCCCGGCTGCTGCCGGGCAGCACCTGCGCGACGAAGGGCATCAGCACATGGCCAGCACCAACCGGTACGACGTCACCCAGTGGCCCGGCGGCAACCCCTACGAGGACATCGGTGCCGTGATCAACGGGATCATCGCCGACGTCAAGGCCCGGCAGCAGCACCCCGACGTCCACGACGGAGGCAAGCCGGGCGCGGTCATATCCATCCCGCCGGGTGACTACCGGCTGCGGACGCAGGTCGTGATCGACATCAGCTACCTGCGGATCGAGGGGTCCGGGCACGGCTTCACCTCGTCGAGCATCCGGTTCAACGTGCCGCAGGAGGAGTGGAGCGACCTCCACGAGCTGTGGCCAGGAGGAAGTCGGGTCCTCGTCGACCTGCCGATCGAGGACGGCGCCGACCAGCGCGCCGGTGCGGCGTTCTACGTCGACCGTTCCGGGAGCCCCCGGATCAGCTCGGTCGAGTTCGCGGACTTCTGCATCGACGGGATCCACTTCACCGAGGACGGCTCGGACGTCGACCCCGAGAACACCTATGTCAACGGCAAGACGGGCATCCTCGTGGCCGGCGCCAACGACTCGTTCCGTGTCACCGGGATGGGCCTGGTCTACCTGGAGCACGGGCTGACGATCCACCACGCCGACGCGCTGTCCGTCCACGACAACTTCATCGCCGAGTGCGGCAGCTGCATCGAGCTCCGCGGCTGGGGCCAGGCGTCGAAGGTCACCGACAACCTGATCGGGGCCGGCCCGAAGGGCTACTCGATCCTCGCGGAGAACCACGGCGGGCTCCTCGTGACAGCGAACAACGTCTTCCCCCGCGGGTCGAGCAGCATCGAGCTGCACGGCGTCCGGCGGTCGAGCATCACCAACAACCGGCTGCACGCGTTCTACCCCGGGATGGTGGTGCTCGCCGACGGCAGCTCCGAGAACCTGATCGGGTCGAACCACCTCCTGCGCGACCACGAGCCGTGGGCCCCGTTCTTCGGCGTCGACAACGGCCGGGACGACACCTACGGCCTGGTCCGCATCGACGGTGAGCACAACTCCGTGATCGGGAACCACTTCTCCGAGGTGGTGGACGCGCAGGCGATCCGCCCGCCGGGCGCGACACCGGTGATCGTGCGGCTGGTGTCCGGCACCGGCAACTACGTCGCCAGCAACCACGTGGTCGGCCGCGACGTGCGAGCCGCGGCGGGCGAGTCGGCGTACGCCGCCCAGGTCGACGCGCTGCTGAGCACCGGGACGGCGGGACGCCTCGCGGTGACGTCCGTCCTGGTCGACGACGGGTCCCACCACAACACGGTCCTCGACTCGGGGGACGAGACGCAGGTGAAGATGGACAGGGCGGTCAACGCCTTCAGGCCCACACCCACCGTCGCCTGACGGCGGCGCGGGCGCAGCTGCAGAGGACCGACCGCGGATAGGCGAGGCGATGAAGCAACGACGAGTGACGATCAAGCAGGTGGCCGCCGAGGCCGGGGTCTCGATCACGACCGTCTCCCACGTCCTGAACGACGTCCCCGGGGTCCGGGTGAACCCGGCGACGCGTGAACGTGTCCACGAGGCCGTGGCGAGGCTCGGCTACGTGCCCAACAGCCTCGCCCAGTCGCTGCGCACGCAGCGGTCGAACACCATCGGGCTCATCGGGGACGAGATCGCCACCACCCCCTTCGCCGGGAAGCTCGTCCTCGGCGCGCAGGAAGTGGCACTGGCCCGCGACGCCGTCGTCCTCGTCGTGTCGACCGGCTACCAGCGCGACGTCGAGAACCGGGAGATCGCCGAGCTCCTGCGCCGGCAGGTCGACGGGATCCTCTACGCGTCGATGTTCCACCGGCGGGTCGAGCTGCCGGCGCAGCTGGCGTCCGTCCCGACGGTGTTCGTGAACGCCGAGTGCGCCACGCCCGGGGTGCCGTGGGTCACCCCTGACGAGGTGGCCGGCGGCAGGGACGCCGCGGAGGTGCTCCTCGCGGCCGGCCACCGTCGGCTCGGGTTCATCAACAACGTCGACGAGATCCCGGCGTCCGCCGGCAGGCTCGAGGGGTTCCGTTCCCGCGCTGCGGAGGCCGGCGTCCCCGCGGCGGACGTGGCCGTCGTCACCGCGGAGACCACTCCCGCCGGCGGCTACGCGGCCGCACGAGAGCTGCTGACGAGCGAGCGGCGGCCCACCGCGGTCTTCTGCTTCAACGACCGGCTCGCCATGGGCGCGTACCGGGCCGCCGCCGAGCTCGGCCTGCGCGTACCGGAGGACGTCTCCGTCGTGGGCTTCGACAACCAGGAGTACGTCGCCGACGGGCTGTACCCCGGCCTGACGACGATCGAGCTCCCGCACTTCGACATGGGCGTGTGGGCCACGGAGCACCTCTTCGACCAGATCGACGGGGTGCACGAGGGCGCCGCGTCCGCGCGCTTGCGCGGGCCGGTCATCCACCGAGGATCCGTCGCGCCGCCCCCCGCGACTCAGCACTGACCTGGAAGGTACGACTCCATGCCGAACGCCCTGCCCGACGCCTGGACCTGGGACATGTGGTTCGCCGACGACGGGACGCACCACCACGCGTTCTACCTGAAGGCCTCGCGCGCGCTCGGGGACCCGGAGCGACGCCACTTCTCCGTCACCGTCGGCCACGCCGTCTCCACGGACCTGCGCACGTGGCACGAGGTCGCGGACGCGCTGATCGCGTCCGACCAGCCGGCCTTCGACGACTTCACCACGTGGACCGGGTCGATCGTCCGGGACGCCGACGGGATCTGGACGATGTTCTACACGGGAACCTCGCGGGCCGAGAACGCCACCGTGCAGCGGGTCGGGGTCGCGCGATCGACCGACCTGTACACCTGGTCCAAGGCGAGCTCAGAGGCCGTGTGCGAGGCCGACGCGCGCTGGTACGAGACGTACGACGGGGCCAGCTGGCCCGACGAGGCGTGGCGCGACCCGTGGGTCTTCCGGGACGGCGACCGGTGGCACATGCTGATCACCGCCCGGGCCAACCAGGGTGACCTCGACGACCGCGGCGTCATCGGCCACGCCACCTCGACGGACCTGCGCAGCTGGGCCGTGCAGCCGCCGCTGTCTCAGCCGGGCGCCGGATTCGGCCACCTGGAGGTGCCGCAGGTCGCGACCGTCGACGGCCGGCACGTGCTGATCTTCTCCTGCCTGAACACCGAGCTGACCCGGGCGCGGCGCGCCGACGGCGAGCGCGGGGGTGTCTGGTCCGTGCCGATCGACGACACGACCGGCCCGTACGACGTCGCCAAGGCGACCCGCCTGACCGACGAGACGCTGTACGCCGGCCGGCTCCTGCAGGGCCGGGACGGAGCCTGGTGGCTGTTCGCGTTCGACCACGTCGACGCTTCGGGGGCGTTCGTCGGGTCGCTGTCCGACCCGATGCCGGTCGGCTGGGACGCGAGCGGGCGACTGCGGGTGGCCGACGGTCGTTTCGACGAGCTGGTCTGAGCGGAGTCGGGCATGGGACGGTTCCTCATGATCGGCGAGGCTCTCGTCGACGTCGTCCAGGCCGCGGACGGCGCGCGCACGTGCCACCCCGGAGGCAGCCCTGCGAACGTCGCGCTCACCACCGCGCGACTCGGCGACGACACGCGGCTCCTCACGTGGATCGCACCGGACGAGCTCGGTGCCGTGGTGCGCGAGCACCTCACCAGGGCCGGGGTCGTCGTGCTGCCGCAGTCGGTCGGTGCGACGCGGACGTCCACCGCGAAGGCACTCGTCGACGACACCGGGGCAGCGCACTACGAGTTCGACCTGGAGTGGACCCTCGCCCCCGCTGCCGTCGACCCTGATACGACCGTCGTGCACACCGGGTCGATCGCGGCGCTGGCGCCGACCAGCCCGCCGGGCGCGTTGTCCGCCCTGCTCGCCGCAGCCCACGAGCGCGCCACCATCACCTACGACCCGAACCTGCGACCGACCGTCATGGGGCCCGTGGACCTGGTCCGCGGCGAGGTCGAGCGTCTCGTCGCGCGGGCCGACGTGGTGAAGGTCTCCGACGAGGATCTCGCGTGGCTGTACCCGGGCAGCGACCCGCACGACGTGCTCGGCCGGTGGGTGGGAGACCACGCGCTCGCGATGGGCGTCCTCACCCGCGGCGCGCAGGGCCCGTCCGCGATCCTCCGGAGCGGGGAGCGCGTGGACGTCCCGGCGCCCGCCGTCACCGTGGTGGACACGATCGGCGCCGGCGACTCGTTCATGGGCGGGTTGCTGCACGCGCTCGACCAGGACGGTCTGACGGGAGCCGGAGGCCGGGACAGGCTCGCCGCGCTGACCGCGGGCGAGGCGAGAGCGGTCCTCGCGGTCGCCGCGCGGGTCGCGGCGGTGACGGTCAGCCGCGCGGGGGCCAACCCGCCGACGCTCGAGGAGCTCTCGGCGTGACGGGGCCGGACCGGGGGTGTTGACCGGCACGGCACCAGGGCGCTACTTTGCCGTCAATCGTATAACCGACACGACGGAGTGGACGATGGAGCAGCGAAGGCGCGCCACCATGCGCGACGTCGCCGACCGCGCCGGCGTGTCCCAGGCGACCGTCTCCCTCGTCCTCAACGACGTCGCGGGCGGCCGGGCCACAGAGGAGACGCGGGCGCGTGTCCTCGCTGCCGCCCGTGACCTCGAGTACCGCACCAACGCCTTCGCGAAGACGCTGCGCAGCGGGGACTCGGGGATCATCGGGTTCATCTCCGACGAGGTCGCCAGCGCGCCGTTCGCCGGTGCGATGCTCAAGGGGGCGCAGGAGCTCGCCTGGCAGACCGGCAACGTCATCCTCAGCGTGGACACGTTCGGTCGGCCCGACCTCGAGGCAGCCGCGGTCGACATGATGCACTCCTACCAGGTGCGAGGAGTGCTCTACGCGGCGATGTACCACCGGGTGCTGGACCTGCCTGCGGCCCTGCGGGACCTGCCGGCGGTCGTGCTGAACGCCCGCGAGGCGTCCGGGCGGGTCCCGAGCTTCTTCCCGGACGAGGAGCAGGGCGGCTACACCGCCACCCAGCAGCTGCTCGACGCGGGCCACGACCGCATCGCCTTCATCAACATCCAGGAACCCGACAGCGACCTGCCGGCCGGTATCGGCCGGCTCGCGGGCTACCGGGCGGCGCTGGAGGAGCGCGACGTGCCGTTCCGCGAAGAGCTCGTGCGCTACGGGGGCGGTGTGGTCGAGGACGGCCTCGCGCTGGCCCGCGACCTCATGGAGGCCGAGCGCCCGACCGCGATCTTCTGCGGCAACGACCGGACCGCCTGGGGCGCCTACCGCGCGCTGGAGCGCATGGGTCTGCGTGTCCCGGACGACTGCTCGATCGTCGGCTTCGACAACCAGGAGACCCTCGCCCCGTTCCTGGACCCCGGCCTGACGACGCTGCAGCTGCCGTTCGAGGTGATGGCGCGGCGCGCGCTCGACGCGGTCCTCGACGGCCCCCGGACCGGCTCCCCGTTCAACCCCGTCGAGTGCGCACTGGTCAATCGAGGATCAGTGGCGAGCGCAAAGGTGACCGCATGACGACCCCGACCTCACCGCCCCGCACCTCCCCGCCGGCTCGGCGCACGAGCCGATGGCGCCGGATCCGCGCATCGTGGCAGTTATACGTATTACTCCTCCCGGCCGTGCTGTACGTGCTGGTGTTCAAGTACTGGCCCATGTACGGCGCCCAGATCGCGTTCCGGGACTACAACCCCGTCGACGGCTTCTCCGGCAGCCCGTGGGTCGGGCTGGAGCACTTCCGGCGCTTCGTCGAGTCGTTCCAGTTCGAGCGGCTGCTCGCCAACACGCTCACGGTGAACGCGCTCGGGTTGCTGATCGCGTTCCCCATCCCGATCGTCCTGGCGCTGATCGTGAACCAGCTGCAGAGCCAGCGGTTCAAGAAGTTCACGCAGACGGTCCTGTACTCGCCGTCGTTCATCTCGGTCGTGGTCGTGGTCGGGATGATCTACCTGCTGTTCTCGCCGCGCTCCGGGATCGTCAACAGCGCGATCACCGCCGTCGGTGGGGAACCGGTGTTCTTCATGGGCTCGCCCGAGTGGTTCCGGCCGCTGTACATCGGGTCCGACATCTGGCAGAACGCCGGGTTCTCGATGATCGTCTACCTCGCGGCGCTGACGGCGATCGACCCGGCGCTGCACGAGGCCGCACGGGTCGACGGCGCGAGCAAGTGGCAGCGGATCCGGCACATCGACGTCCCCGGAATCATGCCGGTGATCACGATCCTGTTCATCCTGGCGATCGGGAACCTGTTCAACCTGGGGTTCGAGAAGGTCCTGCTCATGCAGACCGACCTCAACCTCCCGGCGTCCGAGGTGATTCAGACCTACGTCTACAAGACCGGCCTGCAGAGCGCCCAGTTCAGCTACTCCGCCGCCATCGGGCTGTTCAACTCCCTCATCAACCTCACCCTCCTGCTGACCTTCAACTGGGTCGCCCGGCGGGCCAACAAGACGAGCCTGTGGTGATGACGCCATGACCCTGACCACACCCACCCCGCACGCCGCCGGCGACGTGCCCCGGACGACGCGCCTGGACCGCGGCACGGGCGGCGTCCCGGCGCCGCGGCGCCACGCCTGGCGCGACCGGTTCGCCGACCCCGTGTTCACGGTCCTGACGACCGCGGTGCTGCTCATCGCCGTCGTGGCGATCGTGTACCCGCTCTACTTCATCGTGATCGCCTCGGTCAGCGAGCCGTCGGCCATCCTCAACGGCGACGTCTGGCTCTGGCCGCAGGGCTTCACGACGGAGGGGTACGCGCGGATCTTCTCCGACCCGACGATCCTGCGCGGGTTCGGGAACTCGGTGCTCTACACGGCGCTCGCGACGGCCGTCAGCGTGGTGACGATCCTGTGCGGGGCGTACGCCCTCTCCCGCAGGGACCTGTACGGCCGCACGTTCTTCATGCTCCTGTTCGTCATCACGATGTTCATCGACGGCGGCCTCATCGCCCGGTACCTCGTGGTGCGCGACCTGGGGATGCTGAACACGATCTGGTCCGTCGTCCTGCCCGGTGCGGTGGGCGTGTGGAACCTGATCATCGCGCGGTCGTTCTTCGAGAACAACGTCCCCGGCGAGCTGCGGGAGGCGGCCCAGCTCGACGGCGCGAACGACTTCCGGTTCTTCGCGCAGATCGTCCTGCCGCTGTCGAAACCGTTGATCGTCCTGATGATCATGATCCACCTCGTCGCGAACTGGAACGCGTTCTTCGACGCGCTCATCTTCCTCAACGACGAGAGCAAGTACCCGCTGCAGCTGGTGCTGCGCAACGTGCTCATCCAGTCGGAGGCGACGGCCGCCGGCGGCGCCGGGGCGCTCGACTCCTACGCCGCCGCGCAGCGCCTGGGTGAGCTGATCAAGTACGGGATGATCGTCGTCTCGACGGTTCCCCTGCTGCTCGTCCTGCCGTTCATGCAGAAGCACTTCGCCAAGGGCGCCCTCCTGGGTGCCGTGAAGAGCTGACCAGCGCCACCTCTTTCGATCCGCCGAGACAAGGAAGAACACGATGAGACACCGCCGTTTTGTCATGCCCGCTCTGCTCGTGACCACCGCCCTGACGATGACCGCCTGCGGTGGTGGCGGCGACGACAGCTCGTCGAGCGTCGAGGACGCCTCCGCCGACTACGGCTTCCAGGAGGAGGGCCTGCCGATCGTCGACGAGACGCTGGCCCTCCGGTTCGGCGGCACGAAGTCCGCGCTCGCGCCGGACTACGCCGACATGGAGCTGGTCCAGCAGTGGGAGCAGGACACCAACATCGCGATCACGTGGGAGAACCTGCCCGACCAGGTCTACCAGGAGAAGAAGAACCTCCTCCTGGCCAGCGACGACATGCCTGACGTCCTGTTCAACACGGGCCTCACCGACTCCGACATCGTGCAGTACGGCGACAACGGGACGCTCGTGCCCCTGGAAGGACTCATCGAGGACTACGCACCGACGCTGACCGCGATCCTCGACGAGCGCCCCGACATCCGCGCGGCGCTCACCGCGTCCGACGGCCACATCTACACGCTGCCGTCCGTGGAGGAGCTCGGGATCCTGCAGTACCCGAACTTCCTGTTCATCAACAAGGCGTGGCTGGACGCGCTGGGCCTGCCCATGCCGAAGACGATCGACGACTACCGCGCGGCGCTCGAGGCGTTCGCGACGCAGGACCCCAACGGCAACGGCGTCGCGGACGAGATCCCGCTCAGCTTCCGCACCGACTCGTTCTGCGCGAACCCGTGGGACCTGATCGCGGCGCTGGGAGGCCAGCCGGAGAACAACGACCACCGCATCGTCCGCGACGGAGAGGTCGAGTTCACCGCGGACACCGACGGGTACCGCGCTGGTGTGCAGGCGCTCAACGAGTGGTACGACGAGGGCCTCATCGACCCCGAGTCGTTCTCCCAGGACGACGTGGCCTATCTCGCCAAGGGGAAGTCGACCACCCCCGTGCTCGGTTCGTTCTTCTGGTGGGAGGCCAAGGAGATGGTCGGTGAGGACCGCCTGGACGACTACGCGCTGCTCGGCGTGCTCGAGGGCGTCGACGGCGAGCGGCTCGCCAGCGTCACCAACAACCAGGAGATCAGCCGCGGCGCGATGGCCATCACCCGCGCGAACAAGTACCCCGCGGCCACCATGCGCTGGGCCGACCGGCTGTTCGACCCGGTGATGTCGGCGCAGGCGAGCTGGGGCCCGATCGGGGTGACGCTCGAGGAGGACGCCGACGGCATCCTCACGCAGATCCCCGCGCCGGTGGGCACCTCCGAGGGCGAGCGGCGCCAGCAGGTCGCGCCGGGCGGGCCCAAGATCACGACGCGTGAGGACTTCGAGACGGTCGTCGCGCCGGAGCCGCGGGCGAAGGAGCGCCAGGACCTCGTGACCGAGTTCTACGCCCCGTACCAGGCCAACGACATCTACCCGGCGGTGCTGCTCTCCAACGAGGAACTCGACCAGGTCTCCTACGCCCAGACGGACATCAACACGCTCGTGAAGGAGAAGTTCGCGAGCTGGGTGGTGCAGGGCGGGATCGACAAGGAGTGGG
Organism: Cellulomonas hominis; assembly: GCF_005239125.1. GTDB lineage: Bacteria > Actinomycetota > Actinomycetes > Actinomycetales > Cellulomonadaceae > Cellulomonas > Cellulomonas hominis_A. The sequence continues at coordinate 31,677 of NZ_SZYE01000020.1, forward strand.
ACGGGTACGTCTCCCAGCTCCAGACCCTCGGCGTGGAGGACGTCACCGGCGTCTACCAGGACGCGTACGACCGCTACCAGGACGGCCAGAAGTAGCACATCGCTCCAGGCCGGGGCCGCCGCGGCGGCCCCGGCCGGAGCCCGCGCACCACCGCACGCACCGACGTCAGGACTCGCTTTGACCGCCACCCAGCCCTCGTCCGTCACCGCTCCCGGCGCGCACGCGCCGCACCTGCGGCCGCAGGCGCACTTCACCGCCCGGGACACCTGGCTCAACGACCCGAACGGCCTGGTGTTCCACGACGGGGTGTGGCACCTGTTCTTCCAGAACAACCCGAGCGGGAGCACCTGGGGGAACATCTCCTGGGGGCACGCGGTCTCCCGCGACCTGGTGTCGTGGACCGAGCTGCCCGTCGCCATCGCCGCCACCTCCGAGGAGATGGTCTTCTCAGGCAGCGCGGTCGTCGACGCCCACAACACCTCGGGCCTCGCGGGTGCCGGCGAGACCGCGCTGGTCGCGGTCTACACCAGCTCGTACACCGCGCACTCCGAGCGGCCCGGGATCCAGGCGCAGTCCCTGGCGTACAGCGTCGACGACGGCGCGACCTGGCACCGGTACGCGGGCAACCCGGTCCTCGACATCGGGTCCGGCGAGTTCCGTGACCCGAAGGTCTTCTGGCACGGCGGCGACGACGGTCGCTGGATCATGGTCGCCGTCGAGGCGACCGAGCACCGCGTCGCGATCTACTCCTCCCCGAACCTGGTCGACTGGTCCCTGGAGTCCCGCTTCGGTCCCGCGCACGCCACCGGCGGTGTGTGGGAGTGCCCCGACCTGTTCCCGCTGCGGGTGCGCGGCACGGACGAGGAGAAGTGGGTGCTCGTCGTGAGCCTCAATCCCGGAGGGATCGCCGGGGGATCGGGCACGCAGTACTTCGTCGGCGACTTCGACGGCACGGCGTTCACCCCGGACCGGGTCGTCGAGGACGGCGGGATCGAGGACTACGACTGGCTCGACCACGGGCCCGACTACTACGCCGGTGTGTCGTTCAGCGGGGCCCCGGGCGGGCGGCGCGTGACGATCGCGTGGGCCAGCAACTGGGCGTACGCCAACTCCACCCCGACCGAGCCGTGGCGGTCCGCGATGTCGCTGGCTCGCAGCCTGGACCTCGTGCGGTGCGCCGACGGCCGGCTCCGGGTCGCCCAGTCCCCGGTGCTCCCGTCGCCCGACGATCTGCCGGACGGCGTGCTGGTGCACCGGCTCGTCGTCCCGACGCGTCCCGGTGAGCGGAGCGAGATCGCTCTGACCGCGGGCGACCCCGCCTCCGCCGAACGGGTGCAGATCGTGCTGGACGGAAGCTCCCGCACCCTCACGTGCGACCGCACCGCCGGTGGCGACACCGGGTTCCACGCCGACTTCCCCGGGTCGTTCCAGGCGCCGCTGCAGGGAGCCCAGCTCACGGACCTGACGATCGTGGTCGACGGGTGCGTCGTCGAGGTCTACGCCGACGGCGGCCTCGCGACCGTCACGATGCTGGTGTTCCCCAGCGCCCCGCTGACGGAGGTCTCCCTCGAGGGGGCGCACGCCGATCGGTGACGACCCGGGGCGAGCGGGCGCGGCTCCCGTCGGCGGGCCCACGTCCTCGGGCGAACACGCGATGTCGAGGTCGTAGCCGGTGGTCATCCGTCCCGGATGAGTACCGCGCCCGGCCCTGGCCTCCCCGTTGCTCCGGTCCTACCGTCGAGTGGTGCGTACGCAGCCCCGCCGCCGAGGAGGCACCGTGGAGCGCTCCGGTGACACCCCGCCGCCCGCGCGCCCGGGCGGCAGCCCGATGCTGATCGTGCTGATGATCGTCGTGGTCCTCCCGTCCGTGCTGCTCGCCGACGCGTGGGGTGCCGGGGCCGCGGGGATCATCGGCGGCCTGACCGGCATGTTCTCGCTGGTCGCGTTCATGGGCGGCCCGCTCCGGGCCGACCTCCGCGTCGCCGCGGTGCTGGGGCCGTTGCTGGTGGTGGCCGCGGCGGTGCCGCGCCTGGTGGCCGAGGCGTCCCGACCGGCGGCGATCGCGCTCGTCGTGCTGCTGACCGTCGTGGCCGCGCTGCTGCCGCTGGTGGGACCCCGCTTCGCCAACGCGGGCATGGGCCTCGGGATGACCACCATGTTCGGGTACGGCTACGCCCCGATGGGCGCAGCCGACCACCGGCAGGTGCTGGCGGCGGCTGTGGCGGGGGTGGTCGTGGCGGTGCTCCTGCGCGTGCTCATGGGGATCTCCGACCCGTCGAGGACGACCCGGCAGCAGGTCGCCGCGGTGCTCGTGGCGGACGACCCCGGTGCGGCGACCGCGACGGCGTTCGGCACGTGGCTGAGCGACGGGCGGCAGCGCTGGCTCGCGCAGGCCCTCGAGGGGGCGTCGCGCTACCGGCTGGCCCTGCACGCCGCCACGCGGACGCCCGCGGGCGCAGACGGCGCCGACGGCACCGACGCGCGCCGGGCCCGCGCGCGCGAGCTCGGGGAGGAGCTCACGGCCAAGCCGCGGCGGCGCGAGGCGGTCGCCGCCGCGTCCGGGCCCGTGCCGCAG
>NZ_SZYE01000210.1 GCF_005239125.1 Cellulomonas hominis
GCCCGCGCCGGCGCCCACCGCGACGCGCCCCCAGGAGCAGCCCGCGCCGCGGGACCCCGAGCCCGCGCCCGCCACCTCCCCGGTGGCGACGGCCCAGCCGGCGACCGCCCCCTACGCGCCCGCCGCCAAGGCGGCCCGCGAGGCCGAGCAGGAGGTCCCCGAGGCCTCCGACGAGACGCAGCGCCTGCGCGGCCCCGCCGCCCGGGTGGTCACCAACATGGAGGCCAGCCTGGAGGTGCCCACCGCGACGTCGGTGCGCGCGATCCCGGCCAAGCTCCTGGTGGACAACCGCATCGTCATCAACAACCACCTGGCCCGCGGCCGGGGCGGCAAGGTCTCGTTCACGCACCTCATCGGCTTCGCGCTGGTCGAGGCCGTCGGCGAGATGCCCGCCATGAACAGCTCGTACACGCTGGTCGACGGCAAGCCGGGCGTGCTGACCCCCGCGCACGTCAACCTCGGCCTGGCGATCGACCTGGCCAAGCCCGACGGCACCCGCCAGCTCCTCGTGCCGAGCATCAAGCAGGCCGAGACGCTCGACTTCGCGCAGTTCTGGAACGCGTACGAGGACGTCGTGCGGCGCGCCCGCGGCGGCAAGCTCGGGGTCGACGACTTCGCGGGCACCACGCTGTCCCTGACCAACCCCGGCACCATCGGCACCGTGCACTCCGTGCCGCGGCTGATGCAGGGCCAGGGCACCATCATCGGCGTCGGCGCGATGGACTACCCCGCCGAGTTCCAGGGCACGTCCGACGAGCAGCTCAACAAGATGGGCGTGTCGAAGGTGCTGACGGTGACGTCCACCTACGACCACCGGATCATCCAGGGCGCCCAGTCCGGCGACTTCCTGCGCATCCTGCACCGCAAGCTGCTCGGCGAGGACGGCTTCTACGACCGGGTGTTCGCGTCGCTGCGCGTCCCCTACGAGCCGATCCGCTGGGTCAAGGAGGCCGCCGACCCCGACGCCGAGGCCATCAAGCCCGCGCGGATCGCCGAGCTCATCCACGCCTACCGGTCCCGCGGCCACCTCATGGCCGACACCGACCCGCTGGCCTACCGGCTGCGCAAGCACCCCGACCTGGACGTGCAGACGCACGGCCTGTCGCTGTGGGACCTCGACCGGACGTTCCCGACCGGCGGCTTCACCGGCCGGCCGCGGGCCACGCTGCGCCAGGTCCTCGGCCTGCTGCGCGACTCGTACTGCCGCACCACCGGCTTCGAGTACATGCACCTGCAGGACCCGCGGCAGCGCCGCTGGCTCCAGGAGCGGCTGGAGGCCGGCTACGCCCCCACCCCGCGCGAGGACCAGCTGCGCATCCTGCGCCGCCTGAACGCCGCCGAGGCGTTCGAGACGTTCCTGCAGACCAAGTACGTCGGGCAGAAGCGGTTCTCGCTGGAGGGCGGCGAGTCCGTCATCCCGCTGCTCGACGCCGTGCTCTCGCGCGCCGCCGAGTCCGGGCTGGACGAGGTCGCCATCGGCATGGCGCACCGCGGCCGGCTCAACGTCCTCGCGAACATCGCCGGCAAGTCCTACGGGCAGATCTTCAGCGAGTTCGAGGGCAACCAGGACCCGAAGTCCGTGCAGGGCTCCGGCGACGTGAAGTACCACCTCGGCACCGAGGGCGTGTTCCGCGCCGAGTCCGGGGCGTCCACCCGCGTCTACCTGGCCGCGAACCCGTCGCACCTCGAGGCGGTCGACCCGGTGCTCGAGGGCATCGTGCGCGCCAAGCAGGATCGGATCGACCTCGGCGGCGACGGGTTCTCCGTGCTGCCGATCCTCATCCACGGCGACGCGGCGTTCGCCGGGCAGGGCGTGGTCTTCGAGACCCTCAACCTGGCCCAGCTGCGCGGCTACCGCACCGGCGGCACCATCCACGTCGTCATCAACAACCAGGTCGGCTTCACCACCGGCCCGTCGTCCTCGCGCTCGTCGCAGTACGCCACCGACGTGGCCAAGGGCCTGCAGGTCCCGATCTTCCACGTCAACGGCGACGACCCCGAGGCGTGCGTCCGGGTCGCCGAGCTCGCGTTCGAGTACCGCGAGCAGTTCGACCGCGACGTCATCATCGACATGGTCTGCTACCGCCGGCGCGGCCACAACGAGGGCGACGACCCCTCGATGACCCAGCCGCTCATGTACAACCTCATCGAGGCCAAGCGCTCGGTGCGCAAGCTCTACACCGAGGCGCTGGTGTCCCGCGGGGACATCACGCTCGAGGAGGCCGAGCACGTCCTGCGCGACTACCAGGCGCAGCTCGAGCGGGTGTTCGCCGAGACCCGCGAGGAGGGCTGGACCCCGCCGTCCCCCGACGCCGAGCCGGTGGCCGGCCTGGAGCGCCCGGAGTCCCAGCGCGAGGACGCCGGCGTCATCATCGGCTGGCAGACCGCCGTGCCCGCCAAGGTGCTGGAGCGGATCGGCGCCGCGCACGTCCGGGCGCCCGAGGGCTTCACGATCCACCCGAAGCTCGCGCAGCTGCTCGCCAAGCGGGAGCAGATGTCCCGCGAGGGCGGCATCGACTGGGGCTTCGGCGAGATCCTCGCGTTCGGGTCGCTGCTCATCGAGGGCACCCCGGTGCGGCTCGCCGGGCAGGACTCCCGCCGCGGCACCTTCGTGCAGCGGCACGCCGTCCTGCACGACCGGGAGACCGGCGCCGAGTGGACCCCGCTGCTGTACCTGTCGGCGGACCAGGCGAAGTTCTGGGTCTACGACTCGTCGCTGTCGGAGTACGCGGCGCTCGGCTTCGAGTACGGCTACTCCGTCGAGCGCCCGGACGCCCTGGTGCTCTGGGAGGCGCAGTTCGGCGACTTCGTCAACGGCGCGCAGACCGTCATCGACGAGTTCATCTCGTCCGCCGAGCAGAAGTGGGGCCAGCACTCGTCCGTCGTGCTGCTGCTCCCCCACGGCTACGAGGGCCAGGGGCCGGACCACTCGTCGGCCCGCATCGAGCGGTTCCTCCAGATGTCCGCCGAGGGCAACATGACCGTCGCGCAGCCCACGACCCCGGCCTCGTACTTCCACCTGCTGCGCCGCCAGGCCTACGCCCGGCCGCGCCGCCCGCTCATCGTCTTCACCCCGAAGTCGATGCTGCGGCTCAAGGCCGGTGCGTCGCAGGTCGCCGACTTCACGTCCGGCACGTTCCGCCCGGTCATCGGCGACGACGCGGCGGCCGCCTCCGCCGCCCGGGTCGACCGCGTGCTGCTGTGCTCCGGCAAGCTCTACTGGGACCTCGTGGCCCAGCGGGAGAAGCTGAACGACGAGCGCACGGCGATCGTCCGGTTCGAGCAGCTGTACCCGCTCGACCACGACGGCATCCGCTCGGCGCTCGCGCCGTTCGACGGGGCCGAGCTGGTCTGGGTCCAGGACGAGCCGCACAACCAGGGTCCCTGGTCGTACGTGTCGCTCGCCCTGCCGCAGGTCGTGGGCGCACCGGTCCGGGCCGTGTCCCGCCCGGCGTCGGCGTCGACCGCGGCCGGCTCGGCGAAGGCCCACCAGGCGGAGCAGGCGGAGATCCTGCGGGCGGCGTTCGAGCGCTGACCCGCGGGCACGACACGGAGGCCGGCCACCCCTCGGGGGTGGCCGGCCTCCGCCGCGTCCGGGAGGTGCGCACCCTCGGGATCCACGGCCCACCCGAGCGCCCGGGGATCCCCGCGCCCGCCCTCCGGCAGATGGAGGTTCGCCGAGATCGGTGCTCTCCGTCGAGGTCGGTGGTTCCAGGGACCGATCTCGGCGCGAAGCGCCGATCTCGGCGGGGTGGGTCGGCGGGGTGGGTCGGAGGGGTGGGCGGGGTCAGGCGACGGACATGCGGTCGGCCGCGGCCTCCGCCTCGTCCGTGCACGCGAACTGGCGCCGGTACGCCTGCGGGCTCGTGCCGAGGACCCGCGCGAAGTGGTGCCGGAGGATCGCCGCGCTGCCGAACCCGCTGGTGCGGGCGACCTCGTCGATCCCGGCGGACGTCCGCTCGAGCATCTCCTGCGCCCGCACCAGCCGCTGCCGGGTGACCCACGCGGCGGGCGTCGTGCCGGTCTCGGCGCGGAACCGGCGGGCGAACGTGCGCTCCGACATGAGCGCCCGCGCCGCGAGCTCGGGGACGGTGAGCTCGGCGTCGAGGTGCTCGCCCATCCACGCGAGCAGCGGCGCGAGCGTGTCGGCGTCGCAGGGCAGCGGGGTGTCGACGTACTGCGCCTGGCCGCCGTCGCGGTGCGGCGGCACGACCATCCGGCGGGCGACCAGCGCCGCCTGCTGCGCACCGAGCTCCCGCCGCAGGAGGTGCAGGCACGCGTCGATGCCGGCGGCCGTGCCGGCGCTGCTGATCACGCGCCGGTCCTCGACGTAGAGCACCGCGGGGTCGACCTGCGCCGTGGGGTACCGGCGCTGCAGGTCGCCGGCGTACATCCAGTGCGTCGTGCACCGGCGGCCGTCGAGCAGCCCGGCCTCCCCCAGCGCGAACGTCCCGGAGCAGATGCTCATCACCCACGCGCCGCGGTCGTGGGCCGCGCGCAGCGCGTCGCGGGCGGCAGCCGGCAGGCCGTAGGGCGCCTTGTACGGGAGCGCGACGACGAGGTCGGCCTCGGCGGCGACGTCCATCCCGGCGGTCACCTCGACGGCGAGGCCCGGCTCCATCGGCACGAGGCCGGGCTCGGGGGTGCACAGCGTGAACTCGAACGTCGGGCCACCGGTGTCCGAGCGGTCGATGCCGAACACCTCGAGCACGAGCCCGAGCTCGAACGCGGACACCCCGGGGACCGCGATCGCGGCGACTCGCTGCAGCATGCGGCCGAGCCTGCCACGGAACTGGCGGTAAGTCGATGGGGGTCGGCAGTCCTGCCACTCGTGGCGGAATGACGCGCTCGGCAGGATTTCTGCCATGACCGCACTGATCATCGCCCTGGCTCTGCTCACCCTGACCGCCTGGCTCGGCGCCCGGCTGTACGACTGGCTCCGCACCGACGGCCTCGGTCGCCGGGAGCCCCCCGCCTCGCGCCACGACTGGACCGACGACACCGACCGCTACGTCCACTGATCCGCGCCCGCCCCGCCCTCCCACGCCGCACGTCACCCTCGCCGAGATGGCCACTCTCGGCTGTCCCACGGCGGCCCCGCACAGCCGAGAGTTGCCATCTCGCAGGGGGCCGCGCGTCGGCGGGCGTCCCGGGCGGTGCGGCTGCGAGACTGAGGGGCACCCCCCGCGACCGCGGGCGGGCACGGCGAGCGGGAGGACGGGACGTGGGCGAGCTGCCGCTGCGCCTGGTGGTGATCGGGGACGAGCTGGCCGCGGGCGCCGGCGACCCGCGGGCGCTGGGCTGGGTCGGCCGGGTGGCCGCGCGGACCACCACGCCCGTGCCGCCGACGGTGCTGACCCTGGCGGTCCCCGGCGAGACCACCTCCGGCCTGTCCGCCCGCTGGGAGGAGGAGGTCGGCCGCCGCGCCTCCGCCGAGGCCGACACCCGCCTGGTCGTCTCGCTCGGGCGCGCCGACGCGCTGGCCGGGCTGTCGCTCGCGCGCAGCCGGCTGAACCTCGCGAACGTCCTCGACGCCGCCGAGCAGCGCCGGATGCCGGCGTTCGTGGTCGGCCCGCCGCCCGGTGCCGGCGTCGACCCGACGACGCTCGCCGACCTGTCGGCCGCGTTCGCGGACGTCACCACGCGCCGCCGCGTGCCGTACGTCGACATGTTCACGCCGCTCGCCGGGCACGAGCAGTGGCTCGCGGACCTCGCGGCGGGCGACGGCGCGCTGCCCGGGCAGGCCGGCTACGGGCTGATGGCCTGGCTGGTCCTGCACTCGCACTGGAACGCCTGGCTCGGTCTGCCGGAGGACGTGGTCTGACCCGCCGGGCGCTCCGCCCCCGGCCCCGCCCCGCGCTCATCCCCGCGGCAGGGTCGCGGCGATCGCCGACCGGGCGCTCGCCAGCACCGTCCGCACCGTGTCGGCCGTGAGGGCCGACGGCCCGCCGTCCGCCTCCGCGCGCCGCACGGCGTCCCGCACCTCCGCGCGGAACGTCGCGAGGTCGGCCTCGATCTGGGACCGCCGCGCCCGTGCGGCCCGGCGCTCCTCGGCCGC
>NZ_SZYE01000211.1 GCF_005239125.1 Cellulomonas hominis
CACGCCCGCGTCGCGGCCGGGTGGGCGGCGGACACCGGTCAGGCGCTCACGCAGACGGAGGCGTGCCTGCTGCTCGCCGACCTCGCCGAGGAGCGCGACGCCGCCCACCTCGCCGACGACCTGGTGCGGCGCGCGCTCGTGGTGGCCGGCGCGGAGCGGGTGGTCCGGCCGTTCGTCACCCCGGGCGCGCCCGGTCAGGCGGCGCTCGCCCGGGTGCTCCCGGGCCGCGGCGACGCCCTGTCCGCGGTGCTGGCCGAGCGCGTCGGCGCCCCCGAGCCCGCGCCGGAGCCCGAGCCGCTGGCGGTGCCGCTGACCGACCGGGAGCTGAGCGTGCTCGCCGCGCTGCCGAGCATGGCGAGCAACACCGAGATCGCCGACGAGCTGTTCGTCTCGGTGAACACGGTGAAGGCGCACCTGAAGTCGCTGTACCGCAAGCTCGACGTGCAGACGCGCCGGGCGGCGGTCGCGCGGGGGCGGTCGCTGGGGCTGCTCGGCTGACCGGCCCGCGGGCGTCAGTGCAGCAGCGTGTACTTCAGCACCACCAGCGCGACGCCGAGCAGCCCGACGCCCGCGGCGTTCACCACCCGCGCGACCCCGCGCACGCCGCCCGCGGCGGCCATCCGCCAGCCGACCGCGACCAGCAGGGCCGTGTTCGTCAGGAGCGCGACGCGGACCCCGGTCCCGGGTGCGACGCCCAGCAGCGCCTCGGCCAGCAGCACCGCCACCGGCACCAGACACGCGGCGACCAGCGGCACGCCGTCCGCGACGACCTCCCGCCGCTCCTCGGCGTGCAGGCTGCGGCCGAGCAGGGTGCGGGTGGCCGTCCAGTGCGCGTAGCTCTCGGCGGCCCAGTACACGGCGAGGGTGCCCACCAGCGCGACGGCCAGCCGCGCCAGGCCGATCGTCTCGGGCGCGGCCGCGAGCACCGACCCGGTCACCACCAGGCCGTAGAGGTGCCCGGCCCGGCGCCGGACCAGCCGCGGCCGGGTCAGCGGCTCGGCGGCGGCCACGGGGCGCCGCTCAGCCGAACGTCTCGAGCAGCAGGCTCTTCTCGGCCTCGGTCAGGTTCGTCGCGACGAGCCGGGAGCCGAGCCCGTGGAACCGCTCGCCGAGCCGGTCGAGGTCGCCGTCCTGGGTCACCGCCAGCAGCACCGACGTCCCCTCGGTGGTCTCGTCGCGCAGCGTGACCAGGTCCTTCTCGTCGATGCCCACGCCCTCGACCGACTTGGCCAGGGCCCCGATGCCCGCGCCGGCGGCCGCACCGAGCAGCGGGACGAAGAACAGCCCGCCGACGAGCAGGCCCCACAGCGCGCCCCAGCCCGCCGCGTGCTTGCCGCCCTCGTGGTGGTGGTGCAGCTCCGGGCGCTTCTCGCCCTGCGGCCAGGACACCACCGCGGAGTCCACGACGGTGACGATGCCCTCGGCCTGGGCGTCGCGCAGCGCACCCCGCGCCCGCTCGGCGCCCTCCGGGGTGTCGAACTTCCAGGCGGTGAACGTCGTCATCGTCGTCCTCCTCGTGCGGCGGCGTGCGGCGCGCCGGTCCGGGTCCGGGCACGGTGTGCCCGCACGTCACTGTCCCGCCCGCCGCCCGCGGACCGGCTCACCCGCCCGGGGTGAGACGTCCGCGGGTCAGGCGGGTCCCGGTCCGTCGGCCCAGGCCAGCACGCGCAGCGCGCGCAGCGTCACCCACCGGCTCGGCTCGCCGGCGCCGCCCTCGAGCGTGAGGTGGACGTCACCGGGGTGCACCCGGTCCAGCGCCCACCGCCCGTCGTCCCGTCGGCGGGACCGCACGTGCGCGACCGCCTCGGCCGTGCGCGGGTCGGGAGGGGACCCGGCCGCGCGCAGGTGGTCCAGCGCCCGCAGCACGTCGTAGTGCCAGTAGAACGGGAACGCGAGGTCGAGGTACGCGGGGTCGACCACCTCGCCGGTGCTGAGCCGGCGCAGCAGGCGACGGGCGAGCAGGTACTCCTCGCCGCGCAGCCGGGCGGCGCGCACCGCGTCGGCGCGGGCACCGTCGGCGGTCCCGGCGGCGCGCTCGTACGCGAGCAGCCCCTCGAGCACGCACATCGTCGTGTCGAACGACGACCGCACCGACCCGTTCTCCGCCTCGCAGTTCCAGCCGCCGTCGGCGAGCTGCTCGCCGAGCAGCCGGTCCACCACGCCGGACACGTCGACGCCGAACAGCGCGCCCGTCTCCACGGTGCGGCCGTTGATGCACGGCTCGACCTCGCCGTCGAAGTACCGCTGGCCGGCGTGCTCCCACCGGGCGTGGCGCGCGACCAGGTCGACGGCCTCGCGCGCCTCCGGCGACGCCGGGTCGAGGCCGAGCAGGCCGAGCGTCTGGAGCGAGTGCATCGTCGCCGTCCACGGCTGGCCGGGGCCCCCGCCCCGGTAGCCCGCGGGGAAGCAGGCGCCGCCGGCCCACAGCCCGTCCGGGTCGCGGGCGGCGAGCAACCGGGCGCCCCAGCCCTCGCGCGCCACCCGGGCCCGCTCGGCGGCGACCTCGTCCGGGGCGGCACCCGACAGGTCGCGCAGCACCTGCCACCGGATGGCGGGGTCGCCGTCGAGGAGCCACGCGAGGACGTCCATGCCGACAGGCTAGGCGCGGCTCCCGGAGGCCGCGCCCGTGCGGGGGAGACCGGCCGGCCGCTCACCCGGGGCCGGGACGCCCGGGACCGCGCCCGGCGCGCCCGGCGCGGCGGACGGCGGCGCACCCAGCCGCAGGAACGCCCCCAGCTCCGCGAGCTGCGCCGGGCTGCCCGGCAGGTAGTCGGTGAGCCGCGGGGACCGGACGACCACCGCGGCCCACTTCCCCCGGGACAGCGCCACGTTGAGCCGGTTCCGCGACAGCAGGAACTCCATGCCCCGGGGCACGTCCTCGGGCGTCGACGCCGCCAGCGACACCAGCACGACCGGTGCCTCCTGCCCCTGGAACCGGTCGACCGTCCCGACGCGCACCCCGTCCAGGCCCGCCGCGGCGAGGGCCCGCGTGAGCGTCCACACCTGGGCGTTGTACGCCGCGACGACCAGCACGTCCGCGGCGGCGAGCGGCCGGGTGGTGCCGTCCTCCGTCCACGCCCGGCCGACCAGCGCGCGGATCTCGTCGACCACGCGCGCGGCCTCCTCGACGCTGGAGACCGCGTTGCCGTCGTGCTCGACCAGCACCGTGCGCACGCCCGCGGGCACCCCGTCGAGGTGGCGGGCGGCCGCCGAGGGGACCGCGTGCAGCCGCCCGTCGTACGCGAGCTCCGACACCGGCGCGCACAGGTCCGGGTGCAGCCGCCAGGTCGCGTCCAGGAAGTACCCGAGCCCCGGCGGCAGGGTGTCGTGCCCGTCGGTCAGCCAGCCGAGGGCCGAGGTGTCGACCGGCTCGGGGTGGTGGCCCTGCGAGACCTGGGGGAGCTGCTGGGGGTCGCCGAGCAGCAGCAGGTTCCGGGCCGACGTCGAGGCGGCGAACGTGTTCGCGAGCGAGAACTGCCCCGCCTCGTCGACCACGAGCAGGTCGAACCCGCCGCCGGGCAGCCGGTCGGGGTGCGTGAGGTCCCAGAGGGTCCCGCCGACGACGAACCCGCCGCGCTGCGCGGCGTAGAACCGGCCGAACGCGCCGGTGCCGTCGAGCGCGGTCCACGCGGGGGCGCCGGTGGCGCCGGGGCGGGGCTTCTTGCCCACCGCGGCCGGGTCGACGCCCGCGGTCACGACCCCGCCCAGCAGGTGCTCCACGACGGCGTGCGACTGCGCGACGACGCCGACGGACCAGCCCTCGGCGACGAGCGCGGCGACGACGTGCGAGCCGGTGTGCGTCTTGCCGGTCCCGGGCGGCCCCTGGACCGCGAGGTACGAGCCGTCCAGGTCGCGCAGCGCGGCCGTGATCGCGGCGACCGTCCCGCCCGGGCCGGGCGCGGGCAGCGGGCGGCCGGACCGGGTCCGCGGTGGCAGGCGGCGGGCGAGGTCGAGGGCGGGCTGGGGCGGGACGGCGGGCAGCCCGGCGGCGACGCCCTCCGCCAGCCGGCGCAGCGCCGCCGCGATCGTGCCGGTGGGCGGGGGCGGCGTCGGGCCGAGCCCCATCGGCAGCCGGTCGTGCGGCGCCCAGGCCGCCTGGAGCCGCTCCGTGACGAGCAGCTCGTCGCGGGCGTCGGGGCCGTCGCCGGCCGAGGTGACCTCGACGACGGTGAACCCCTTCGCGCACCCGCGGCTCGCGTGCGGCGGGGGGACCGCGTGCTCGGGCGCGGGGGAGTCGAACAGGCCGAAGCAGGTGGCCCCGGCGCGCAGCTCGCTGCCCGGCTCCAGCCGCCCCGTCATCCGGAGCAGGCGCTGCTGGGTGCGGGCCCGCGGCGGGGTGTGCCAGGCCGTGGCCACCTCGACGTGCTCGGCGACGAAGGTGGACCGGGGGTCGGTCCAGTCGGCGGGGTCCGCGGACAGCCGGTCGTAGTGCGCCCACCAGAACGGCTTCTGCTCGCGCCAGTGGTAGCCGAGGGCGGCGCCCAGCAGGGCCACGGCCTGCTGGTCGGGGGTGCGGCGGCCCGGGTCGTCGTCGCGGTGGGCCGGGTCGTCGGCGTAGGCGGCGAGCGCCGCGACGAGGGCGTCGTGCTCGGGGGCGTCGCCGGTGCCGGTGGTGGCGACGTCCGGGGCGCCGCCCGGCGCGGCCGGCCGCGGCCGCACGCCCCGCTCGGCGGCGCGGGCCAGCAGCCAGTCCCGCAGGTGCCGCGTCGACGCGCAGTCGTACGCGTTGTACGCCGCGATCGCCGCCAGCGCCGCGCGCCACCCGGCGTCGTCGCCGGCGTCGCGGAGCGCGCAGGCCTGCGCGTACTGGTCGATCGAGTCGCCCGCCGTGGTCACCTCGCCCGTGCGGTGCCCGGGCATGTACAGGGGCTCGAGCTGCTTCAGCGACGACGAGCGCTGCCCCGTGCGCAGCGACGCGCGCACGGTGGCGTACAGGTCGACCAGGACCCCGGCCCGCAGCAGCTCGTCGACGTCCGCCTCGCCGACGCCGTGCCGCGCCGCGAGCCGGAGCAGGGCGGTCCTCTCGTACGGGGCGTAGTGGTAGACGTGCATCCCGGGGTGCGCGGCCCGGCGCTCGCGCACGTACGCGAGGAAGTCGACCAGCGCCTGCCTCTCCTGCGCGCGGTCGTGCGCCCAGAACGCCCGGAACGGCGCCTCCCCGCCCGGCGAGGCGGGCGCCTCGACCACCCCGAACAGGTACTCCAGGCCCCACGTGGCCGGCTGCCCGTCCGGACCGACCTCGCCGGCCGAGTACAGGGGGTCGCCCTCGAAGTCGAAGAACACGTCGCCGGGGTCCGGGGCGGGCAGGGCCCCGACGGGCGCCGCGTCGACCAGCTCGAACAGGACCGACCCGTCGCCGTGGTCCTGCCGGGACTGCAGCGCCGCCTGCGCCCGCAGCGCCGCCAGCGTCGCCGTCCCGATCCCGTCGACCGGCGCGGCGCGCGTCGCCAGGTCCTCGACCGTCCGGACGCCGGCCACCCGGAGCCGCGCCGCCTGGGACGTCCGCACGCCGGCGACGAGCAGCACGTCCCGGCGCGCCTCGAGCTCCGGGGCGCACACGGCGCACCGCCCGCACGCGCGGTACCGCGGGTCGCCCCAGGCCGCCGCGGCGTCGTCGGCGCGGTGCGCGTCGAGCAGCCGGTGCAGGCGGTCCCGGCGGTCCCGGTAGACCGGCACCAGCTCCCGGAGCCGGTGCCGGGTGGTGCGGCCGTCGCCGAGGACCAGCTCCGCGTGGTCGGTCAGCGCGATCCCGTCGGCGGCGAGCTGGTCGGCGTACGCGGCGACCTGGAGCAGGGCCGTGGGCCGCTCGTGCCGGGCGAGCTTGGCGTCCACCACCGTGTACCGCGGCGTCGGGTGCCCCGGGTCGCGGACCAGGAAGTCCGCGTACCCGGTGAACGCGCCGTCGAACAGCGCGGCCTGGCCGAGCACGTCCACGCCGCCGCGGAGCAGCGCGAGGGTGCGTCCGTGCGCGGCGGCGAGCCCGGCGGCGGTGCGGTCCGCGGGCCGGGGGGAGCACCAGCACGCCGCGTCCCGTCCCGGGGTCGTACGGACCGAGCGCGGCCACGTGCGCCTCGAGCAGGCGCCGCTCGTGCGCGGCACCCAGCCGGCCCGCGCGCGCGGCGGTGGGG
>NZ_SZYE01000212.1 GCF_005239125.1 Cellulomonas hominis
CGCGGCGTCCTCGACGCCCGCCGCCGCGGTGCCCGGCCTCGTGGGCCTGGAGGTCGCGGACGTCGACCCCGCCCGCATCGAGCGCCTCACCGCGCCCGCCGCCGGCGACCCGCAGGCCGCGCCGCACGGCGCGCTGCACGGCTCGGTGCTGGCTCCGTCCACCTGGAAGCAGGCCGTCGCGGTGCTGCGGGAGCGGACGGTGCGCCGGTGACCGCCGACCTGACCACCCGCCCCGCCGCGGAGACCGCCGACGTGGACCTCGTCCTGTCCGGCGCGCGCGCCGAGGCCCTCGCGGCCGCCGACGCCGCGGACCGCCGCCGCTGGCCGCTGGTCGTCCTGGCCGTGCTGGCCCTCGCCGTCGCCCTGGTCGTCCTGGGGTCCGGCATCGCGCACGCCGCGCCGACCCCGCCCGAGGGCCCCGCCGCGCCGACCGGCCCCGCGGACCCCGGTACCGGTGAGGTGTCGGTGGCGATCAACGGCGTGAACGGCACGCCCAGCAGCTCGATCGTGGTGCTCATCGGCATCACGCTGCTGTCGGTCGCGCCGTCGCTGCTGCTGATGATGACCGGCTTCACCAAGATCTTCGTGGTGCTGTCCCTCACCCGGAACGCGCTCGGCCTGACGACCGTGCCGCCGAACCAGGTGATCGCCGGCCTCGCGCTGTTCCTCAGCCTGTTCGTGATGGCCCCGGTGCTGTCCGACGTCAACACCGACGCGGTGCAGCCCTACCTCGACGGCAGCATGGACTTCACCACGGCGCTGGACGCCGGCTCGGCCCCGCTGCGCGAGTACATGCTGGGCCACACCCGCGAGGCGGACCTGGCGCTGATCACCCGGGCGGCCGACCAGCCGAACCCGGAGGACCCGTCCGCGGTCCCGATGCTCACGCTGATCCCCGCGTTCATGCTCTCGGAGCTGCGCTCGGCGTTCATCATCGGGTTCGTCATCTTCATCCCGTTCCTCGTCATCGACCTGGTCGTGTCCTCGGTCCTGATGAGCATGGGCATGATGATGCTGCCGCCCGTCATGGTGTCGCTGCCGTTCAAGCTGCTGCTGTTCGTGCTGGTCGACGGGTGGGGCCTCATCGTCACCGCCCTGATCGGCGCCGCGTCGGGCGGGGGCGGCTGATGGACACCTCGGCCGTCCTCGACATCGGGCTCGACGCCCTCATCATCGCCGCGAAGCTCTCGGCCCCGGTGCTGGTCACCGCGCTGGTCGTCGGGTTCGCCGTCTCCCTGGTGCAGTCCGTCACGCAGATCCAGGAGGTGACGCTGTCCTTCGTGCCGAAGGCCATCGCCGCCGCCGTGGCGCTGCTGGTCTGCGGGCACTGGATGATCGCGGAGCTCGTGACGTTCACGCACCAGCTCTTCGAGCGCATCCCGGCGCTGCTCGGAGGCTGACCCGCGATGGACGTGACCCTCTCCCTGGCCGCCGTGCAGACCGCGATGCTCGCGGGCGTCCGGTTCGCCGCGTTCCTGCTGATCGCGCCGCCGTTCGCGCACCGCGGGATCCCGAACACGGTCAAGGCGATGCTGTCGGTCGGGATGGCGCTCGCCGTGCTGCCCCGCCTCGACCTCGTCTCGACGACGTCGACCGGCCAGTTCGTGGGCGACCTCGTGCTCGAGGCCGTCGTCGGCGCCGCGCTGGGCTTCCTGGTCTCGCTGGTGTTCTCGGCCGTGCAGGCCGCGGGCAACCTGATCGACCTGTTCGGCGGGTTCCAGCTCGCGCAGGCGTTCGACCCGCAGAACATGACCTCCGGCGCGCAGTTCTCCCGGCTCTACAACATGACCTGCCTGGTCCTGCTGTTCGTGTCCGGCGCCTACCAGCTGCTGCTCGGCGGGCTCGCGCGGTCGTTCGACGCCGTGCCCCCGGGCACCGGGCTGGACCTCGCGGCGATGGGGCAGGCGGTCACCACCGGGCTGTCCGGCATGTTCCTCGCCGCGCTGCAGATCGCCGGCCCGCTCCTGGTCGTGCTGTTCCTCACCGACGTGGGCCTCGGCCTGCTGACCCGGGTGTCCCCCGCGCTGAACGCGTTCGCGATGGGCTTCCCGCTGAAGATCTTGATGACCGTGACGTTCGCCGGCTTCGCGTACCTGGCCCTGCCGGGGGTCGTGGACGACCTCGCGCGCCGGGCCGTCGAGGCCGTCCTCGGGGTCGCCTGATGGCCGGGGGCGGGGACGGCGGGGAGAAGACCGAGAAGGCCACAGCCCAGCGGATGAAGGAGGTCCACCGGGACGGGAAGCTCTCCCGGTCCCAGGACCTCACCGCGTGGGTCGGCCTGGCCGCCGCGGCGGTCATGCTGCCCAGCACCGCGCACCGCGCGGGCGACGCCGCCCGCGGCCAGCTCGCCGCGGTCCGGGAGGCGATCGCCGCGCCGGACGCCGGCACGGTCGTCGACCTGCTCGGGGACGGCCTGTGGTCCGCGGTCGGGACGCTCGGCCCCCTGATGGCCGTCGTCGCGGGCGTGATCATCGCCGTGGCCGTCGCCCAGGGCGGCGTGCACGTCAAGAAGTTCAAGCCGAACGTCAAGCAGTTCAACCCGGTGTCCGGGGTCAAGCGGCTGTTCGGCGCGAGCGCGTGGTGGGAGGGGGCCAAGACGCTGCTCAAGACCGCGGTCGTCGGCGTCGTCCTCTACGCCGCCGTGCAGGCCCTCGTGCCGCAGCTGATGGGCACCGGCCGGATCCCGCTGGAGCACATGCTCGGCGTCGCCGGCTCCGGCGTGAAGCAGCTGATCGTCTGGGGCATCGGGGCCGGCGTGCTGCTCGCCGCGATCGACCTGCTCGTCGTCGTGCGCCGCAACCGCAAGCAGACGCGCATGTCGAAGCAGGAGATCAAGGAGGAGAACAAGCGCACGGAGGGCGACCCGCTCGTCAAGGGCCACATCCGGTCCAAGCAGATGGCGATGAGCCGCAACCGGATGATGGCCGCGGTCGCCGACGCCGACGTCGTGGTCGTCAACCCGACGCACGTCGCCGTCGCGCTCAAGTACACCCCCGGCACCGGCGCCCCGCGGCTCGTCGCCAAGGGCGCGGGCGCCGTCGCCGCCAAGATCCGCGCCCGGGCCGTCGAGCACCGCGTGCCGATGGTCGAGGACATCCCGCTCGCCCGCGCGCTGCACGCCGCGTGCGCCGTGGACGCCGAGATCCCCGCCTACCTGTTCACCGCCGTCGCGCGCGTGCTCGCGTTCGTCATGCAGCTCAAGCGGCGCGGCGCGGCGATGGGCAAGCACACCATGCCGGGCGGCTCGGTCGCCCCGGACGACGTCCCCACCACCGTCGCCGGTGCCCGCCGGCGAGCGCGCCAGGAGAAGACCGCATGACCGGCCCGTTCCTGCCGATGTCCAGAGCAGTACCCGCCACCACCGACGAGGACCTCCGATGAAGAACCGGCAGATCTCCCAGCTCGCCGTCCCGGTGGGCGTGGTGGGCATCGTGCTGCTGCTGGTGGTGCCGCTGCCCGCCGCGATGCTCGACGTGCTCATCGCCGTGAACATCACGGCCGCGCTCGTCATCCTGCTCACCAGCATGTACGTGCAGAAGCCGCTGGACTTCAGCGTGTTCCCGTCGCTGATCCTGGTGTTCACGCTGTTCCGGCTCGGGCTCAACGTCGCGTCCACCCGGCTGGTGCTGCGCGACGGCTACGCCGGGGCCGTGATCGACGCCTTCGGGCACTTCGTGGTCGGCGGGTCGCTGGTCATCGGCCTGGTGATCTTCCTGATCCTGGTCGTCATCCAGTTCGTCGTCATCACCAACGGCGCCGGCCGCGTGGCCGAGGTCGGCGCGCGGTTCACCCTCGACGCGATGCCCGGCAAGCAGATGGCGATCGACGCCGACCTGAACTCCGGCCTCATCG
Organism: Cellulomonas hominis; assembly: GCF_005239125.1. GTDB lineage: Bacteria > Actinomycetota > Actinomycetes > Actinomycetales > Cellulomonadaceae > Cellulomonas > Cellulomonas hominis_A. Next base: position 3,853 of record NZ_SZYE01000212.1, read on the forward strand.
ACGAGGAGACCGCCCGCAGGCGCCGCGCGGAGGTCACCGCGGAGGCCGACTTCTACGGCGCGATGGACGGTGGCTCGAAGTTCGTCAAGGGCGACGCGATCGCCGGCATCATCATCACGCTGATCAACCTGATCGGCGGGTTCGTCATCGGCATGGTCCAGATGGGCCTGTCCGTCACCGAGTCGCTCGAGCGGTTCAGCCTGCTGACCATCGGCGACGGCCTGGTCACCCAGATCCCCGCCCTGCTGCTCTCGGTGTCCACCGGCATCGTCGTCACCCGGGCCACGGCCGAGGGCGACATGGGCACCGCGGCGTCCAAGCAGCTGTCCCAGTCCCGGACCGCCCTGCTGATCGCCGGCTGCGGCGCGCTCGCGCTGGCCCTGCTGCCCGGCATGCCGAAGCTGCCGTTCGTGCTGGTCGGCGCCGGCCTCCTGGTCGTGGCCCAGCGGATCAAGGCCTCGCAGGCCAAGGAGGCCGCCGCCGCGGAGCTCGCCGCCGCGTCGACCGCCACCGCCGCACCCACGAGCAACGACACCCCCGAGGCGCTCATCGAGCAGATGCGGGTGCACACCCTGGAGATCCTGCTGGCGCCGGACCTGGTCGACATGGTCGGCAACGGCCCGGACCAGGACCTGCTGCACCGCGTGCGCGGCCTGCGCCGCAAGATCGCCATGGAGCTCGGCATCGTCGTGCCGCCGGTCCGCACCCGGGACTCCGTCGACCTGCCCCGGTCCACCTACGTCGTCCGGATCGCCGGCGTCGAGGTCGGCCGCGGCGAGGTCCCGCCCGGGCGCATCCTGGCGCTCGGCGACGACCTGGCCGCGCTGCCCGGGCAGTCCGTCGTGGAGCCGGTGTTCGGCCTGCCCGGCAAGTGGGTGGCCGCCGAGCTCCGGCACGCCGCCGAGATGGCCGGCGCGACCGTCGTCGACCGGGTGTCCGTGCTGATCACGCACCTCGGCTCGATCATCACCCGGAACGCCCCGCGGCTGCTCGGCCGCGAGGACGTCCGCGTGCTCACCGAGGGCGTCAAGCAGGTCAACCCGTCCGTGGTCGAGGAGCTCGTGCCCGGCCTCCTGTCGCTCGGCGAGGTCCAGCGCGTGCTGCAGGGGCTGCTCGCCGAGGAGGTGCCGATCCGCGACCTGTCCCGGATCTACGAGGCGCTCACGCTGCGCGCCAAGGTCAGCACCGACCCCGAGGGCCTGGTCGAGGCCGCGCGCGGCGCGCTCGGCCCGGCGCTGTCCGCGCAGTACGTGCAGGACGGCGCGCTCCGGGTCCTCACGCTCGACCCGGTGTTCGAGCAGTCGCTCGTGGAGGCGCTGCGCCCGTCGGAGTCCGGCACCCAGATCGTCACCGACCCGACCCGCCTCGAGGCGATGCTGGAGCGGCTGCGCGCGCAGGTCGCGGACGCCGAGGCCACCGGGCGGTCCGTCGTGCTCGTCTGCGCGCCGGCTCTGCGGCCAGCGCTGCGCAAGGTCGTCATCCTGGCGCTCGACCGGCTGCCGGTGCTGTCCTACGCCGAGGTCACCGGCGGCGGCGTCCGCATCGAGACCGTCGGGGTGGTGAGCGGTGCCCACGCGATTGCTGCTTGAGGGCGCCGACCTGGCCGAGCTCATGGTGCACGTCCGCGCCGAGTTCGGCCCCACCGCGCGGATCGTGCGCGCCGAGCGGGTCCGCACCGGCGGGCTCGCCGGGTTCTTCGCGCGGGAGCGGTACGAGCTGACGATCGACGTGCCGGACGCGCCGCCCCCGCCCACGACCGGGCTGCTGCGGCGGCGGGGCGTCACGGTGGGCTCGGCCGGCTCCGGCGGCGGCGCGGCGGGGATCGATGCGCTGCTCGACGCCGCCGACGCCGCCGACGCGGGGCCGGACGGGTTCGGGCCCCCCGGGTCCGACGTGCTCGCCCCCGCGCGGCCCGGGTCGGTGCCGGACGCGCCGCCGCGGGTGTCGACGGGGGAGGAGTCCTTCGCCTCCGTGCTGGAGCAGATGCGGGCGATGACCGGCGCCGTGGCGCCGGACCACCACCTGGAGGTCCCGGCGCCCGCCGCGGCGCCGCCGGCAGCCCCCCGTCGCGGCGCAGCCGGTGCACCAGGCCGGACCCGCACGGCTCGACGTCCGCGAGCAGCGGCACGCCCCGCCACAGGGCGTCGAACCGGTCGAGGGAGGCGTCGAGCCCCAGCCGC
>NZ_SZYE01000213.1 GCF_005239125.1 Cellulomonas hominis
CCGAGCCGGCGGGCCAGCGGCCCGGCGGTGACGTCGACGTACTGCATGCGGCCGTACGGCACGACGACCATCGAGCGGAACAGGATGCCCCGGCGGAGCAGGAGGTCGTCCGCGGACGCCGTCGCGTCGGCCGCCGGCGAGCCGGCCGCGTCGGCCGTGGCCGGGTCGCCCGCGTCGCCCGCGGTCGCCCCGGCGGCCTCCTGCCACCGGTAGTAGGACACCGCGACGGTGTCCCCGACGCCGACGTGCAGCCGCTCAGCGGCCCGCTCGGGCAGGGCGATCTGGCCCTCGGCGGTCGGCAGCGCGCCCTGCGTGACGTGCTGGGTGTCGAAGGCCGGGTCGCTCGGCAGGGCCACGAGCGTCTGCGTGATCTCGCGGTCGCCGGCGGACATCGCGACGTAGGGAGCCACGACCCGGGGGTCGGCGGCGGCGACGCCCGGGGTCGCGCGGACGGCCTCGACGGTCTTCTCGTCGAGCGAGACGCCGCTACCGGCGTCGGCGATCAGGTCGGCCTTGCCGTACGAGGCGGTGATCGAGTCGTACGAGATGCGCTGCATGATCGTGCCGGCGAGCAGCGTCGCCGCGATGAACGCGGTGCCGATGGCGACCGCGACGCCCGCGGCGGTGAGCCGCCCGAGGCTGCGGCGCATCTGCGCCAGGGTGAGCCGCCACATCAGGCACCCACCGGCGTCTCGGTGACCTCGAGCTGGCGCAGCGCGTCCAGCCCGGCGAGCACGGCCTCGGGGGTCGGGTCGACGATGTCGCCCGCGATCCGCCCGTCGGCCAGCAGCACCACGCGGTCGGCGTAGGCGGCGGCGGTCGGGTCGTGCGTGACCATGATGATCGTGCGGCCGAGCTCGCGGACCGAGCGGCGCAGGAAGCTCAGCACCTCGGCGCCGGAGCGCGAGTCCAGGTTGCCGGTGGGCTCGTCCGCGAACACCACCTCGGGCTTGGCGATCAGCGCGCGGGCGATCGCGACGCGCTGCTGCTGGCCGCCGGACAGCTCGGACGGGCGGTGCGTGAGCCGCTGCCCGAGGCCGAGCGTGGTGACCAGCGTGTCGAACCACGCGCGGTCGGCCTTGGCGCCGGCGAGCTCGAGCGGCAGCAGGATGTTCTGCTCGGCCGTGAACATCGGCAGCAGGTTGAACGACTGGAACACGAAGCCGACCCGGTCGCGGCGGAGCCGGGTGAGCGCGTCGTCGTCGAGCGTGGTGACGTCGGTCCGCCCGAGGAACGCGGAGCCCGCGGTGGCGGCGTCGAGGCCGGCCAGCACGTGCATCAGCGTCGACTTGCCGGAGCCGGACGGGCCCATGATGGCGGTGAACTCGCCGGCGGCGAAGTCGACGTCGACCCCGGCGAGCGCACGGACCTCGGCCTCGCCGCGGCCGTAGACCTTGGTGAGGCCGCGGGCGCGGACGGCGGCCTCCCGCGCGGGACGGCCCGGCTGGTCGGCGCCGGTCGCGTCGGACGCGGCGTGCGGCGGGTGCGGGCCGGTGCTGGCGGCGGGGGCGGGGACGAACGGGTCCACGGCTGAGCTCCTGGGACGGGCGGATCGGGTCGTCCCCGACGCTACGGAGTCCACCCGCGCCGCCGCGTCCACCCCCGGTCCGGACCTCGCGTCATCCCGGGGTACGACCCCGGGGGCGCGCGGCCCCACCGGGGCCCGACCCGGCGCGTGCCGGGGTCACGCCCCGGGGACCACCAGGCCGGTCTCGTACGCGACGACGACGGCCTGCACGCGGTCCCGCGCCCCGAGCTTCGCGAGGATGCGCCCGACGTGCGTCTTGACGGTCGCCTCGGCGACGTACAGGTCCTCGCCGATCTCGGTGTTCGACCGGCCGCGGGCCATGAGCACCAGCACCTCGCGCTCCCGCTCGGTGAGCGTCGCGAGCGCCTCGGCGCCGGCGGAGGCCTGCTGCTGCTCGGCGGGCAGCGCCGTCACCAGGTGCTCCAGCAGCCGCCGGGTGGACGACGGGGCGATGACGGCGTCGCCGCTGTGCACGGTCCGGATGGCCGCCAGCATGTCCTCGGGCGGCGCGTCCTTGAGCAGGAAGCCGCTGGCGCCCGCGCGGATGGCGGCGAGCACGTACTCGTCCAGGTCGAACGTGGTGAGCACGATGATCCGCGGCGCGGGGTGCTCGGGGGTGCCGGCGGCGACGATCCGCTCGGTGGCGGCGAGCCCGTCGAGGTTCGGCATCCGCACGTCCATCAGCACGACGTCGACCGGACCGAGCACGGCGGCCTGCGCGGTGCCGGCGGTGAGCGCCTGCACGGCCTGGGCGCCGTCGCCGGCCTCCAGGACGACCTCGAGGTCCGGCTGGGAGTCGATCACGAGGCGGAAACCGGCGCGCACGAGCTGCTGGTCGTCGACGAGGCCGACGCGGATGGCGGACATGGGCGTCAGCCTAGGGTGCCGGGCGCGGCGGCCCGGTCGTCGACCGGCGCGCCCGGGGGCAGCGGCAGCTCGGCGTGCACCCGGAACCCGCCGCCGGGGCGCGGGCCGGCGCTCAGCGTGCCGCCCACCATCGTCGCCCGCTCCCGCATGCCGAGCAGGCCCTGGCCGGCGCCGTCGGAGTCGGCGGCGGCGCCCCGGCCGTCGTCGGTGATCTCGAGGACGAGCGCGGCGGGCTGCCACTGCGCGAGCACGGTGACCGTCACGTCCGGGCCGCCGTGCTTGAGCACGTTCGTCAGGGCCTCCTGGCAGATCCGGTACACCGTCAGGCCGATGCCCGGGGGCAGGCGGCGGGGCGTGCCCATCCGGACCAGCGACGCGCGGACCCCGGATGAGCGGACCTGCTCCACGAGGGACTCCAGGTCGTGCTCGGCGGGCTGCGGGGTGTACGGGGCCGCGCCGGCCGACGTGCCGCCCCCGCTCAGGGCGTTCCCGGGCACCGGGGCGCCCGGCACCCGCTCGGGCTCGCGCAGCACCCCGAGCAGCCGGCGCATGTCGGCCAGCGCCGCCCGGCCGGTCTCCGCGATCGTGCCGAGCGCGCGGGTCGCCGCCTCGGGGTCCGCCGCGGCGGCGTACCGGCCGCCGTCCGCCTGGGCGACGACGACCGACAGGGAGTGGGCGACGATGTCGTGCATCTCGCGGGCGATCCGGGTGCGCTCGGCGGCGGTCGCGATGCGCGCCTGCTGGTCGCGCTCGACCTCCAGCCGCTCGGCCCGGTCCCGCAGCGCGGCGATCGTCACCCGGCGCGACCGCCGGACGAGCCCGAACGCCCACACCGCGGCGGCCGTCACGGAGGCGAACAGCCACAGGGCGATCCCCGACATCGCCACCTCGGCGGCGCTGCCGGTCCAGGACTGGAGCAGCAGCCCGCTCACCATCGCGAGGTTGCCGACGAGCGCCGACCCCATCGCCGTGAGGTGGGCCCAGCGGGGGCCGTGCACCGTGACCGAGTACAGCGCCACGAGCACCGCGAGGTCGGACGGCATGACCAGCGGCACGCCGATCAGCAGGTGCAGCAGGCACGCGACGTACACGGCGACGACGGACGCCACCGGGTTGCGGCGCCGCCAGCCCAGCGGGAGCCAGGCGGCGAGCGCGAGCACCGCGCCCCCGTACGAGCTCAGTCCCCAGTTCGGTGCCATGCTCGCGGCCAGGGGGACGACGACGAGCCCCGTCAGCAGGGTCGCGCTGAGGTCGATCGGCAGCTGGTGGCGTTCCTCCCACCGCGTGAGGCGTTCCCACCACGTCATCGCGCCAGCGTAGGTCGGCGGCCCCGGGCGGTCGTGCCCCCGGGGGCGGACGGAGGTCCCGACAGGGGTCCTCCCGCGGGCGGACGGGCCGACTTCACCGAACCGATACCCCGGTGCGCCGTGTCCTAGAAGGTCTCATGACCTAACATGGCGCCATGACCCAGGTGCTGCTGGCCGAGGACGATCCCGCCATTGCCGAGCCCTTGGCGCGCGCGCTCGGCCGCGAGGGCTACGACGTCCGCGTGCAGGGCACCGGGCAGGGTGCGATCGACCGCGCGAGCGAGGCGGACCTCGTCGTGCTGGACCTCGGCCTGCCGGACATGGACGGGCTCGACGTCGCGCGGGCGATCCGGAACCAGGGGCTGACCACCCCGGTGCTGGTGCTGACCGCGCGCGCGGACGAGGTCGACCTCGTCGTGGGCCTGGACGCCGGCGCCGACGACTACGTGACCAAGCCGTTCCGGCTGGCCGAGCTGCTCGCCCGGGTGCGGGCGCTGCTGCGGCGCACCGGCGGGGACACGCCCGACGAGGACGAGCTCCGCAGCCAGGACGTCCGCGTGGACGTCGCCGCGCACCGCGCGTTCCAGGCCGAGCGCGAGCTGCACCTCACCGCCAAGGAGTTCGACCTGCTGCGCGTGCTCGTCGGCGCGGCCGGCACCGTCGTGGCGCGCGAGACGCTCATGCGCGAGGTCTGGGGCTCGGACCCGACCGGCTCGACGAAGACGCTCGACATGCACGTCTCGTGGCTGCGCCGCAAGCTCGGCGACGACGCGAGCGCGCCCCGCTACATCAGCACCGTGCGGGGGATGGGCTTCCGGTTCGAGTCCGGCGAGGGCACCCGGGGCTGACCCGTGCGCCGCCGCGTCCTGCAGGCCACGATCGCGGCCGTCACGGTGGCGGTCGTGCTGCTCGGTTTCCCGCTCGCCTTCCTCGGCGCGCAGTACGTCCGCGACAACGAGATCGGGTCGCTCGAGACCCGCGCCTCGGACCTGGCGCGCCAGGTCGACAGCCGCGTCCAGGAGGGCACGCCGCTCTCCGACACCATGCTGGAGCCGTACGTCGACCGCGGGGGCGGCGTGACGGTGAGCATCTTCGTCGTCACCACCGACGGCGCCCGGTACCAGGCGGGCCCGGACGTTCCCGACCGCGCCCTGACGATCACGGAGACGTCGACCACCGGCGCCCGGATCACGCTGTACGCGCCGTGGTGGGACGTGTTCCTCATGAGCGCCCAGATCGTCGGGCTGGTCGTCGCGGCGGCCATCGTCGCGTTCGCGGCGGGCATCGGCATGGCCATCTGGCAGGCGAACCGGCTGGCCGCGCCCCTGGTGTACCTCGCGGCGTCCGCCGAGCAGCTCGGGTCCGGGCAGGTGCGGCCCCAGCTGGAGCCGTCCGGGGTCGAGGAGATCGACCTGGTGGCGGCCGAGCTCGCGCGCAGCGCCGACCGGATGGCGGGCCGGCTGGCCGCCGAGCGGCAGTTCGCCTCCGACGCGTCGCACCAGCTCCGCACCCCGCTGACCGCGCTCACCATGCGGCTCGAGGAGATCATGCTGGCCTCCGACGACCCGGCCGTCCGCGAGGAGGCGCGGATCTCCCTGGAGCAGGTCGAGCGGCTGGTCACGGTCGTCGACGACCTGCTGACCCGGTCCCGGCGCGCGCAGGGCGGCACCACGGAGGCCATCCGGCTGGGCGACGTCGTGCACCAGCAGGAGGAGGAGTGGCGGCCGACCTTCGAGGCCGAGGGCCGCCGCCTGGTGATCGAGGTGGACCCGCAGGCCCAGGTGCTCGCCACCCCCGGGGCGCTGGCCCAGGTGCTCGCGACGCTGATCGAGAACTCGCTGCGGCACGGCGGCGGCACCACGACCGTGCGGTCGCGCCCCGGCGCCGCGCGCTCGGTCGTCGTCGAGGTGGCGGACGAGGGCGACGGCGTGCCGGACGACCTGGCGCCGCGGATCTTCGAGCGCGAGGTCACGTCCGGCAAGGGCACCGGCCTCGGCCTGTCGCTGGCCCGGGACCTGGCGTCCGCCGACGGCGCGCGCCTGGAGCTCGCGCAGCGGCGGCCGGCGGTGTTCGCGCTGTTCCTCGCGGGCGTGCCCGCGGCGATGGCGCCCGACGTGGTGCTGCCGCGCGGCTCGGTCATCTCGCCCCGCTCGGAGCGGGCGCGCCGCCGGCGCTGAGGGGCGCCGCTCACCCCCGGCGGGTAGGGGGCGGGGGCGACCGGCGGCGCTAGCCTCGCCGCGAGGGGCGTCCCCGCCGCGGGCGCCCGAGGGGGTGGGCCCGATGGCCGAGCAGCGGCCCTCGCCGGGGACGGCGGCCGACCTGTCCGCACGCATCGCCGCGCTGGAGGCCGAG
>NZ_SZYE01000214.1 GCF_005239125.1 Cellulomonas hominis
CTCGCGGCCGGCGGTGCCCTCCTGCTCGCGGCCCGGCGCCGCCGCGGCTGAGCCGCCCCGGGCTGCGCCGCCAGGCGGGGGCACCGCCGCGGCGATCGGGACTCCAGCAGGGCGGACCGCTCGTGGCGCGCCCCGGCCTGCTCGGTCGGAGCGACGTCCGCCACGGGCGGCCCCCCGGTGCGGGTCAGCCGCCGATCGTGGTGCCGGCGGGGATGGTGCCCGGCGCGCCGTCCGCCTCGACGACGGCCTCTCCCGTCGCGACGACGCCCGGCTCGAAGGTCCAGTCGCCCTGCACGGTGAACGAGGACGCGCCGCGCAGCGACGGGGCGGCGGGGAACCGCTGCTCGAACTTCGCCACGGTCTTGTAGACCTTCGCGTCGAGGTCCACGAGCGGCGCCTTCTCGACGGCGAGCCGCAGCGTCGAGTCCTCGCCGAGGTCGTACGCGTCGGACCGGAGCAGCAGCAGGTCGTTCGTCGTCTTGACCGGCAGGAACCGCTCGCGGCCCACGGCGATGGCGGTCGCGCCCTCGAACACCTCGATCGCCGCGCCCATGGCCGTCTCGATCTGGAACACCTCGGGCGAGGAGGAGTCGGTCGGGTCGACGGTCTTGACGTTGCGGATCAGCGGCAGGCCGAGCACCGCGCCGCGGGCCTCCAGCGCCGCGGCGATCTGCTCAAGGTCGAACCACAGGTTGTTCGTGTGGAAGTACGGGTGCCGGTGCTCGTCGGTGAAGTAGTCCATCTCGTCCGCCGGGGTCTGCGCGGTGTCGCGCAGGATCAGCCGGCCGTCCGACTTCCGCACCGCGAGGTGGCCGCCCTTGCGGTCGGCGGCGGTGCGGCGGCACAGCTCGGCGGCGTACGGGGCGCCGGAGGCGGCGAACCAGCCGGCGATGGTCGGGTTCGGCGCGGCGCCCAGGTTGTCGGAGTTCGACACCGACGCGTACCGGAAGCCCGCGTCCAGCAGCTGCTGCAGCACGCCCGACGCGAGCAGCGCCGTGTAGAGGTCGCCGTGGCCCGGGGGGCACCACTCCAGCGTCGGGTCGGCCTCCCAGCTCACCGGGGTCAGGTCGTCCGTGCGGAGCTTCGGCTCCTGGTTCTGCAGGAAGTCCAGCGGCAGGCCGTCCACGGCCAGACCCTCGTGCCGGGCCAGCGCCTCGAGCGAGTCGGCCCGGGTGCGGAACGAGTTCATCAGGATGAGGGGCAGGCGGGCGCCGGTCTCGGAGCGGGCGTGCTGCACCTGCTCGACGATGAGGTCGAGGAACGACTTGCCGTCGCGCACGGGGAGCAGCGACTTGGCCTTGTCCATGCCCATCGAGGTGCCGAGGCCCCCGTTGAGCTTGATGATCGCGGTCTTCGCGAACGCCTCGCGCGCGGCCGCGGGGTCGATGTCGACGTCCGCGAGCTGCGGCGGGTCGAGCAGGGGGTCGATGGTGCCCTCGGGGATGAGGCCCGTGGCCCCCGCCTCGAGCTCCCGGTAGTAGTGGGTGAAGACGTCGATCGCGGTCGGGGCCACCCCGGCCGCCGCCATCTTGTCCTGGGCCTGCCGCAGTCCGGTGTCGCTCATGGGGTCGATCCTAGGAACACCGGGTGAGGCGGGGCCACACGCGCAGACGGCGGCGCGCGGCGGGCGGGTGAACGGCCGGCGACCTAGACGTCGGCGACGCGGGCGACGACCGGGGCTGCGCGCCGGCGCCAGTCCCCGCCCTGGTTCCATGCCCACGCCACGGCGTCGGGCAGCGCGAGCAGCGGCTCGGTGGCCGCTGGTTCGTGCACGTACTCCACACGGTCCACGCAGGCTTCCCGGCGCGTCGCGGCGTACATCCGCACGCGGTCGCTGCGGACGAGGGTGTCGTCCCGCTCGAGGACGAGGCGGGTCCGCGGGTGCGCAGACAGGTCGCGGACGACCTGGTCCAGGCACCGGCCGCGTCGCTCCCGTTCCCCGACGGCTGCCGCACGAGCCGCGCGGTAGATCGTGACGGTGACCGGCAGGGACGCGACGGTCGAGAGGATCGCTCGCTGCCGGGAGGCGCGTTCCTTGACCATGTGCAACCGCCGCTGACCCGCCAGGTGGAGATCCCGGATCGACCGGCGGCCGGCGGCCAGGTCGGCCTGATCCAGCCGCGCGACCGCCAGCAGGTAGTGCGGTCGCTTGCTCTCGTCCGCGAAGGCGTGCGTGGTCATGCGCGCCGCGGGCTGTCGTCGGCTCCCGTCATATGCCGACCCTAGGGACTCGCGCTCCCCCTGCCCCGCTCGTCCACAGGAGAGACGGGTCCGGGTGGCTGCGGTCGCGGACATCGGCCTTGAGGTCCCGTCGGACGGTTCGGTAGCGTGGAGGCAGCCCGTCGCACTAGCGGCGGGAAGTGGACCCGAGACCCTTCCGGACGGTTGCGGCGCTCGGGTCTCGCGCTGTCCGGGCCCGTGTGCGCCTCAGTCCAGCGCCCCCCGCACCGGCGCCAGCGCGTGGTCGAGCAGGTCGGGCAGCCGCGTCCGCCCGGCCCCGGCGAGCGCCCAGGCCTCGACCGCCGCGACGAGCGCCCCGGCCCAGGCCGCGCCCGCCACCCGCGCGTGCAGCGGGTCGACGCCGCGGCCCGCCGCGTACGCCGCGATGGTGGCGCCGAGGTCGGCGGTGCGGCGCGCGGCCGCCAGCCGGAGGTCGTCGCCGAGCCCCATCGTGTCGGCCTGGGTGAAGGCGAGGGCGACGTGGTCCGCCGGCAGCCGGGCGGCGAGGTCGTGCAGGGCGGCCTCCACCACGGTGCCCGGTGTCGCGTCCGCCGGCCCGGCCGCGAGGGTGGCCCGCAGTGCCTCGACGCGTTCGTCGAAGGCCGCCCAGAGCAGGTCCGACTTCGCCGTGAAGTAGTTGAAGAACGTGCTCCGCGAGACGCCGGCGCGCTGCGTGATGTCCGCGACCGAGGTGGTCGCGTACCCGCGCTCGAGGAACAGCTCGCCGGCGGCCTCCTCGAGCATCGCCCGCGATGAGGCGTGCGGGCGCCCGGATCGACGCGGGGCGGGAGCGGGCACGCGCCCATGCTAGGCGGGCCGTGGGACCGGGATCACAGCCGGTGGGGCGGGATGCGGGCGCCATCCGCGCCTATTGTTGGACGCAGTGCAACAACCGGTCGGCGGGTGAGCCGCGGCCGGCCCCCCGACGCCCGAGGTGGACCCGTGCCCCACGCCCTCCGTCCGACCCGCGCCCGCACCGGCGCCGCGCTGGCCGCCGTCGCCGCCCTCGCCCTGGCGGCCTGCACCGGCTCCGGCGGGGACGCCGACGACGCCGCCACCCCGCGGGACGGCGGCACGCTCGTCTACGCGACCGGCGACGCCGAGCCCACCTGCCTCGACCCGCACGTCGGCGGCAACTACCCGCAGGCGCTGATCAGCACGCAGTACCTGGAGCCGCTGGTCGGCCGGGACGCGGACGGCACGATCCTGCCGTGGCTCGCGACCGCGTGGTCCGTGAGCGACGACCTGCTGACCTGGGACTTCACCCTGGCCGACGACGTGACCTTCACCGACGGCACCCCGTTCGACGCCGCGGCGGTCAAGGCGAACATCGAGCACCTCCAGGACCCGGACACCGGCTCGTCGACGGGCTACCTCGCGGTCCAGAAGGTCGAGTCGGTCGAGGTCGTGGACGCGACGCACGCCCGGTTCCACCTGACCGAGCCGGACTCCGCGCTGCTGGAGTCGCTCAGCCAGCAGTGGACCGCGATGGAGTCGCCCGCGGGCATCGAGCGCGGGATGGACGACAACTGCGCGGCCCCCGTCGGCACCGGCCCGTTCGTCGTGGACGAGTGGGTCCCGCAGCAGCAGGTCACCCTGGTGCGCAACGACGACTACGTCCCGCTCGACCCGCAGGCGGAGCACGACGGCCCCGCCCACCTGGACGAGATCGTCTGGCGGTTCATCCCCGACGCGGCGACCCGGTACGCGGCGCTGCGCTCCGGCGAGGTGCAGGTGGTCGACAACCCGCAGCCGGACGCGATCGCGCAGGCCGACGCCGGCGGCGACATCACCCACGTCGACGCCCCGCGGCCCGGGTCGTCCAACCGCATCGAGCTGAACAGCGCGCAGCCGCCGTTCGACGACGTGCGGGTGCGCGAGGCGTTCGTGCGCGCGGCGGACCCGGACCCGGGCATCGAGACGCTGTTCGCCGGCACCGCGACCCGGTCGTACTCGCCGCTGTCGAGCGTCGAGCCGACGGCGTACGGCGACGAGGACCTGTTCACCACCGACGTCGACCGCGCGGAGCAGCTGCTGGACGAGGCCGGCTGGACCACCACGGACGACGAGGGCTACCGCACCAAGGACGGGCAGCGCCTCACCGTGCGGTTCCCGGTGAGCACCAACCAGTCCGTGGCCGCGGAGCAGTCGCTGTTCGAGCAGATCCAGGCCAACGCGAAGGCCGTGGGCTTCGAGGTCGTGCTGACCCCGTCCGACCTGTCCGCCTGGTACGCGGCGCTGGGCGCGAACGCGTACGAGGCGGTGTCGGCGCCGTACACGAAGGTCGGCCCGGACGTCCTGCGGATCCTCTACCACTCGGACGGGACGATCCCCGCGCCGAGCGGTTACTTCGCCAACCACGCGCAGGTGAAGGACCCGGCGCTGGACGACCTGCTGGACCGCGCGTCCGCGACCGCCGACGACGCCGAGCGCGCCGACCTCTACCGGCAGGCGCAGCAGATCGTGCTGGAGGGGTACTACATCCTCCCGCTCTACGACCAGCAGAACCACTTCCTCACCCGCGGCGTCACCGGGATGCGGACGCTGGACACCGTGTCCACGCCGACGTTCCTCGACGCGCGCCTGGGGTCCTGACCGCCGTGCGCGCCGTCGCCCCCGTCGGCCGGGCGGTCCGCCGCCCGTGGCTGCGGTGGCTGCTGGCGCGCCTCGGCTCGGCAGCCCTCGTGGCGTGGGTGGTCGCCACCGTCGTGTTCTTCGCGCTGCGCGCGGCCGGCGGCGACCCCACCGAGGCCATCCTCGGCGGACCCGGGTCGCAGGCCGGGCCGGAGGCGGTGGCCGCGGCGCGGGCGCAGTACGGCCTCGACCAGCCGCTCGTCGTGCAGTACCTCGTGCAGCTGTGGCGGGTGGCGACGTTCGACCTCGGCGACTCGTACGCCCGCCGGGTGCCCGTCTCCGACCTGCTCGCCGAGCAGCTGCCGGGGACGATGCTGCTCGCGGTGCTGGCGCTCGCGCTGGCGTGGCTGCTCGCGCTCGCGGTGGCGACGCTCGCGGTGCGGGCCACCGGGCCGGTCGGCCGCGCGTGCGCGGCGGCGCTGCGCGGGGCCGAGGTCGTCGCGGCGGTGCTGCCGCACTTCTGGCTCGGGGCGGTGCTGATCGTGGTGTTCTCCTCGACGCTCGGCTGGTTCCCGGCGACCAGCAGCGGCACCGACCCGGTGGGCCTGGTGCTGCCGACGGTGACGCTCGCCGTGCCGGTCGCGGGATTCCTCGGGCAGGTGATGCGCGACTCGCTGGAGGAGGCCGCCGCGGCGCCGTTCGCCACCAGCGCGCGGGCCCGCGGGGCGTCGCCGGTGGGCGTGCTGTGGCGGCACACGCTGCGGCACGGCGTGCTGCCCGCGGTGTCGCTGTCGGGCTGGGCGTTCGGGTCGCTGCTCAGCGGCGCCGTCGTCGTCGAGACCCTGTTCGGCCGGCCGGGGCTCGGGCGGCTGCTGCTCGACGCGACGATGCAGCGGGACGTGCCGGTCGTCGTCGGGGCCGTGGTGGTCGTGGCGCTCGCGTACGTCGTGGTGATGCTGCTGGTCGACGTGGCGGAGCGGCTGCTGGACCCGCGGCTGCGCGGCGCGGCCGAGGTGCCGGCGCTCGTGGGCGGGGCGGCCCGGGCCGCGCGCGCGGATGAGCCGGCGGTGCTGGGGTGACGGCCGTGGCGGAGCGCCGGGGCGCGGCCGGCGGGGGCTCCGGCGGCACGGGCCCGGCGCGGCGGGGGACTCCGCGCCCGCCCGGCCCGGAGT
>NZ_SZYE01000215.1 GCF_005239125.1 Cellulomonas hominis
TGCCGCGCGGACCGCAGCCACAGGTCGCCCTCGTACAGCGCGATCAGCTGCGCCGACACGAAGCGCATCTTGGACGCGAGCTGCATGTCGACCTTGCGCTGGAACGCGATGCCCGGCGTCGACCCGGATGCGCAGCGGGCGGCCGGCGACGCGGGCGCGGCCGATGCGGTCGAACGCCTCGGTGCTCAGGCCGGCGGGGATCTCGACCAGCGAGAACGTGGAGAAGATGTCGATCTTCCCGAGGTCCTTGCCGGTCAGGCCGCCCTCGTTGGTCAGGGCGCCGACGATCGCGCCGGGCTGCGCACCGTGCTGGTGGCCGACGGCCACGCGGTACCGCGGGACGCCGGTCGGGCGGGCGCGGTCGCGCTGGCGGTCGTCGCCCGTCCGCGGGGCGCGGTCGTCGCGGCGGACGCCGCGCTCGGGCGTGAGGTGCGCCCGGGACAGCGCGTCGTCCATGTCGTCGCCCTCGGCGGTGCGGGGCGCGGGGCCCTCGTCGCCGACGGCCAGCGCGGCGAGCGTGGCGACCAGGTCGGTCGCCTCGATCGCGGGGTGCGCGGCCAGGAACTCCGCGGCGGCCGTGCGGTAGAGCTCCAGGCGGCCGAGGTCGAGGCGGGCCGGGACCCGGCCCAGCAGGGTGGCGACGCGGTGCGCCGACACGTCCGCGGGGGACGGGATCTGGATCTGCTCGAGCTGCTGGCGGGTGGTCCGCTCGATGGAGCGGAGCTTGCCGTTCTCGTTCGGGGTGACGAACGTCAGCGCCTCGCCGGTGCGGCCCGCGCGGCCTGTGCGGCCGATGCGGTGCACGTACGCCTCGGGCTCGCCCGGGACGTCGAAGTTCACGACGAGGCCGATGCGGTCGATGTCGAGGCCGCGGGCGGCGACATCCGTCGCGACCAGCACGTTGATCGCGCCGGACCGCACGCGCTCGACGATCTTCTCCCGGTCGCCCTGGGCGACGTCGCCGGAGATGTACGCGGCGGCGACGCCCCGCTCGACCAGCGACACGGCGACGTCCTCGGCCGCGCTGCGGGTCCGGACGAACACGATCGCCGCGTCGGCGTCGGAGACCGCGAGCACGCGGGCCAGGGCGCCGGCCTTGTGCCGGAACGGCACCACGGCGTAGGTCTGCCGGACGCTCGACACCGTGGACGACTGCCGCGCCACGGTGATCTCGACCGGGTCGGTCAGGTGCTGCGCGGCGACGCGGCGGATGGCCGGCGGCATGGTCGCGGAGAACAGGGCGACCTGCTTGTGGGCGGGCGTCGCGGAGGCGATCCGGTCGACGTCGTCGACGAAGCCCATGCGGAGCATCTCGTCGGCCTCGTCCAGCGCGAGGAACCGCACCGAGTCCAGCCGGAGGGAGCCGCGGTCGAGGTGGTCGATCACGCGGCCCGGCGTGCCGACGACGACCTGGGCGCCGCCGCGCAGCGCGCGCTGCTGCGGCAGGTACGGCGAGCCGCCGTAGACGGGGACGACCTCGAGGCCGGGCATCTTCGACGCGAACGACTCGAGCGCCTCGGCGACCTGCATCGCGAGCTCGCGGGTCGGGGCCAGGACGATCGCCTGGACCTCGCGGAGCTCCGGGTCGACGGCGGCGAGGAGCGGCAGGCCGAACGCGGCCGTCTTGCCCGTGCCGGTCTGGGCCACGCCGGTGATGTCGCGGCCGGCGAGCAGGGCCGGGATGGCCTCGGCCTGGATCGCGGTGGGGGTGGTGAAGCCGAGCGCCAGGACGGCCTCGCGCAGCGGCGCGGGCAGGTCGAGGTCGGCGAAGGTGAGGGAGGGGGCGGTCTCGGGCAGGGCAGGGTCGAGCACAGACGTCATGGAGGACAGCACCGTTTCGTGTCGCTGGGGGGAGCTGTGGGCCGCCCGGGTTCCGGTCGGCCACGCGGTCGCACTCCCACACCCACACATCACGAGGCCGCCACGTCAGGAACTGGGGGTGGGGGCCTCGGCACGCACATCACGGGACACTGCGACTGACTCCGAGTTCCACCAGTCTACCGGTGACGGCGCCCGGACGGGTGGACGGGGCGCGGTGACCTCCGGCACACGCCCCCCGGCGGCGTGCGGCACCGGCTCAGCCGAGGCCGCGCCGCCGCCCCTCGATCGCCGGGCAGGCGTCCATCACGACGTCCAGACCCGCGGCCGCCGCGCGTCCGGCGGCCGCCTCGTCGACCACGCCGAGCTGCAGCCACACCGCCCGCGCCCCGACCGCGATCGCCTGGTCGACCACGTCGCCGGCGAGCGTCGAGTTCACGAAGACGTCCACCACGTCGACGCCCTTGTCGACCTCCGCCAGGGTCCGCACGCCGGCCGCGCCGTGCACCGTCTCGGCCCGGGGGTGCACCGGCACGACCGTCTGCCCGAGGTCCTGCAGGTAGGCGGCGACGCCGTACGCGGCGCGCGCCCGGTTGGTGGACAGGCCGACGACGGCCCAGGTGGCGGGCGTGCGGAGCAGGCGGTCGATCACGGCGGGGTCGTTCACGTGGGCCATGCGGTCAGCGAACCACGGCCGGACCGCCGCCGCGCGGGACCCGACGCGGCCGGTGCGCGGGGTGACCCGGGCAGCGGCCCCCACCTGCGTAGGATGAGGCCGGTCGATCGGGCGTGCGAGGCGGGAGAGCTGTGGCAGAGCGGGACGTGGTGAGCGACCGCGTCCTCACCGTGCCGAACGTGATCAGCCTGGTGCGGCTGCTGATGGTGCCGGTGTTCGCGGTGCTGATCGCGGCGGGGCACGACGGCTGGGCCCTCGGGGTCCTCGCGGTGTCCGGTGCCAGCGACTGGCTCGACGGCGTGCTCGCGCGCCGGCTCGGGCAGGTGTCGCGTCTCGGCCAGGTGCTCGACCCGGCGGCGGACCGGCTGTTCATCCTCGTCACGCTGCTCGGCCTCGCGGCCCGCGGGGTCGTCCCGTGGTGGCTGGTCGTCGTGCTGCTGGCCCGCGAGGCGATGCTCCTCGTGATGCTGGTCGTCCTGGCGCGGCACGGCTACGGGCCGCTGCAGGTGCACCTGGCCGGCAAGGCGGGGACGTTCGCCCTGCTGTACGCGTTCCCCCTGCTGCTGCTCGCGCACTGGGGCGGCATCGTCGGCGACCTGGCGTCCGTGCTCGGCTGGGCCTGCGCCTGGTGGGGCGTCGGCCTGTACTGGTTCGCCGGTGCGCTGTACGTGCGCCAGGCGTGGGTGCTGCTGGGGCGGCGCGGCGGCGCGGACGCGGGTGAGCCCCGCACGGTGGTGGCGTGACGGACCCCCGCGCGGGGGACCGACCCGGCCGAGGCCCCACGGGGAGCCCGGTGTGGCGCCGTCCGGACGCCTCGATGTCGCTGCTGACCGAGGTGACGCAGCACCCGCTGGACCCCGAGTACCGCGAGGCCGCCGAGCGCCGCGCCGCCGCCGGCAGGACGCGGCGCCGTGGCGGGTTCGGCACCGCGGCCGTGGCCGCCCTGGCGGTGGCCCTCGGCGCGGCCACGACCTGGTCCGTCCTCGCGCTGCGGGCCCCGCAGCCGTCGGCGATCGCCGCGCGCGAGGTGCTGGCCGGCCAGATCACCGAGCGGAGCGCCGAGGTGGACCGGTTGCGCGAGCGCAGCGGCACGCTGTCGGACGAGATCGCGGTGCTGCAGCAGCAGGCGCTGTCCGGCGTCGACGCGCCGCTGCTCGACCAGCTCGCGGTCGACTCCGTGGCCTCGGGCGCGACGGCGGTGACCGGCGACGGCCTGCGGATCACCCTGCAGGACGCCGACACGGACGACGACGACCCGAACGGCCGCGTCCGCGACTCCGACCTGCAGCTGGTGGTCAACGGGCTGTGGGCGTCGGGCGCCGAGGCGATCGCCGTCAACGGCGAGCGTCTGGGCCCGACCACCGCGATCCGCACCGCCGGGGACGCGATCCTGGTGGACGTCGTGCCGCTGGTCGGGCCGTACACGGTCGAGGCGATCGGCGACCCGCAGGGCATGCAGACCGCCCTCGCGCGCACGTCCGGCGGGCAGCTGCTCGCCGTGCTGCAGTCCACCTACGGCATCCCGACCCGGGTGTCGTCGCAGCGCGACCTGCACCTGCCCGCGGCCGGCACCGTGACGCTGCGGTCGGCGCAGCTGCCGGAGGGCGTGCCCGTCCTGCCCGGCGCGGCGCCGTCGGCGACGGGATCGCCGTCGCCGTCGGGCACACTGTCCACGGACGAGAACGAGGGGGACTGAGTTGATCGCGGTGATCGGCCTGATCGTCGGCGTGGTGGCGGGCCTGGTGCTCGAGCCCACGGTGCCGGCGGCGCTGCAGCCCTACCTCCCCATCGCGGTGGTCGCGGCCCTGGACGCGCTGTTCGGCGGGTTCCGGGCCGTGCTCGACGGCCTGTTCGACGACCGGGTGTTCCTCGTGTCGTTCCTGTCGAACGTCGTCGTGGCCGCCCTGATCGTGTTCCTCGGCGACCAGCTCGGCGTCGGCTCGCAGCTGTCGACCGGGGTGGTGGTCGTGCTGGGCATCCGGATCTTCTCCAACGTGGCCGCGATCCGACGGCACCTGTTCAAGGCGTGACGGACGTGAGCGGCACCGGCCCCGAGGACGCGACGCCGTCCGCCGGCGCGCCCGGGCCGGCCGCGCCCGCCGCGGGCACGCCCGCCGCGAGCGGGAACGACCACGCCACGTCCCACGGCCGGCTGTGCCGCGCCCGCCGGCCGTGGGGCGCGTGCGGCGGCGGGGCGGCGCCCAGCCGCGGGGCCGGGGCCGGCAGCGTCGCGAGGATGCGCGCGCGGGCGGGCAGCTCGACGCCCCGCCACAGCAGAAACGCGAGCCCGGCGGACGCGACGAGCACCAGCCCGATCGCCGCCGGGCCGCGCACGGGCGTCGCCACGACGACCTTGATGACCAGCTCGTGCAGCAGGTAGAAGGAGAACGACAGCGCCCCGCCCAGCTTGACCGCCGGGTGCAGCGCCCACCGGTTCCGCCCGTCGATGTCGCCCCACGCGCACCCGGCGGCGAGCGGGGCGAAGATCGCGGCGAGCACGGCGGTCAGCGCGGTGGGGTGGACGTCGACGGCGGCCGCGCCGAGCACGCAGGCGGCGAGCACGGCGAGCAGCGCCCACGCCGGGATCCGCGGCCGCCAGCCCTCGCGCACGGCCAGCGCCGTCACCATGCCGAGCAGGAACTCCGGCAGCCGGGCGGGCGGCAGGTGGAACAGCACCGGGATCAGCGTCGGCCAGGCCAGCGCGACGGCCACCGGGGCGGCGAGCGCGGCACCGGCGACGAGGGCCCGCGTGCGCGCGCTCATCCGGCGCAGCGTCCAGAGCAGCGCCGGGAACGCGGCGTAGAAGGCGATCTCGCACGACAGCGACCACGCGACGCCGTTGACGGCGAACACCACGTCGCGGTCGGGCGACCACGCCTGCACGAGGAGCGCCCCGGACAGCAGCGTCCCGGGGTCGACCCGGCTCCCGACGACCAGCACGGTCACCGCGAGGCCGATCGCGAACGCCGTGAGGTGGTTCGGCAGGATGCGGGCGAGCCGGCGGGTGTAGAACGCGCCGAGCGTGGTGCCGGGCTGCGCGGTCCAGGTGAGCACGAACCCGGAGAGCACGAAGAACAGCCCGACCCCGGTGTAGAACGCGCTGGAGCCGCGCACCACCTGCAGGTTCCAGGAGTTGACGTGGTAGAGCATCACGAGCAGCGCGCCGGCGGCCCGCAGGCCGTTGAGGCTCCAGAGGACGGGCAGGCGGTCGCCGCTGGACGCGGTACCCGTCACTTCGCCCTCCCGGGGTGGCAGTCGTCGGCCGGGGCTGGTCGCGGCTGCGCGGGAGCCCCGCGGCAGGCCTGTCGTTGCGGTGCAAATTAGGACAAACGGTGCAGATCATGTCAAGAGGGGTGCCGCCGTCAGGGTGAGTGTGTCGGTGGCGCCGGCACGTTCGGCCGGGTCGCCGTGGCCGTGCCGGTCGCGCTGGTCGCCATCGCGGTCCGGCTGATGCGGCACCCCGACCGCAACCAGGCGAACTCCCGCATCGGCATCGGCGTCACCGCGA
>NZ_SZYE01000216.1 GCF_005239125.1 Cellulomonas hominis
CGCGCGGCGGGGGACCGGGCGCGCTGAGCCCGCCGCGCACGGGGGACCGGGCGCGGCTGAGCTCGCCCCGCGTGCCGGTGCGGCCGACGCCACACGCGCGCCGCGCCCGCGGGCGCCGGTCGGAGGGGCAGGATGCTGGGGGCGCGGCACGGCGCCGCACCGAGGGACGGAGGACGGATGGCCAGGCTCCGGGTGCCGGTCCAGCTGCGCTGGTCCGACATGGACGCGTACGGGCACGTGAACAACGTCGAGCTGCTGCGGCTGCTCGAGGAGGCCCGCATCGAGGCCTTCTGGGCGCACCCCGCGCCGGCCGACCCGCTCGGCGAGGGCGCCGCGCCGGGCGTGCGCGACCGCGAGACGTGGCCGACGGCCGTGCTCGACGCGGGCCCGGGCGCCCGGACCGCGACGCTCGTCGCCCGCCAGGAGGTCGAGTACCTGCGCCCGCTCGGCTACCGCCGCACGCCGGTCCTCGTCGACATGTGGATCGGCCACCTCGGGGGCGCGAGCATCGACGTCTGCTACGAGGTGCACGACGCGTCCCCCGACGACGTCCCCGTCGACGGCGCCGGCCCGTACGCCCGGGCGGTCACGACCCTCGTGCTGGTCGACGCCGCGAGCGGCTCGCCGCGCCGCATCGGCGAGACCGAGCGGGCGGCCTGGCTGCCCTACGTCGAGACCCCGCCGACCTTCCGCCGCCGCGGCCGCTGACCCCGCGCCGAGATCGGCGCTTGCGCCCGAGATCGGCGCCCCCACCCACCGATCTCGCGCCGACCCACCGATCTCGGCGCCCTCGAGCCGCCGAGACAGGACCGTCCAGGGTCCTGCCTCGGCGCGCGGGTCCTCGCTCGCGGGGCGCGCGGGTCAGCGCGGGAGGTCGCGGCGCGAGCGCTCCGCGGTCTCCGCCGCGCGGGCGATGTTGCGCTGCATCCCGCCGAACACCACGCCGTGGAACGGGTACACCGCCCACCAGTACAGCTGCCCGAGCAGCCCGTGCGGGTGGAACACGGCCCGCTGCGCGAACCGGGTCGGCGGCGTCGTCCAGCGCTCGGGGGAGACGTCGGCGGGGCGGGCGGAGTCCGTGTCGCCCTGCTCCTCGGGGGTGTCGCCGTCGGGCTCGACCCGCAGCTCCAGCCACGCCAGCCCGGGCAGCCGCATCTCGGCGCGCAGCCGCAGCAGCCGGCCGGGCTGGACCTCCTCGACCCGCCAGAAGTCCACCGCGTCGTCGACGACGAGCCGCCGCGGGTCCCGCCGGCCCCGTCGCAGACCCGGCCCGCCGACGACCCGGTCCAGCAGGCCGCGCACCCGCCACGCGAGCGACCACGAGTACCAGCCGCGCTCGCCGCCGACGGACTCCAGCACCCGCCACAGGGCCGCGGGCGACGCGTCGACGTCGACGCTGCGGGCGTCCTCGTAGAGCGAGCCGCCGGCCCAGTCGGGGTCGGAGGGCAGCGGCTCGGAGGGCGCGCCGGGCACGCCGGCGGACGACCAGCGCGTCGTCACGTCGGCCTCGCGGACCCGGGCGAGCGCGAGCTCCAGCGCGCGCGGGAACGAGATCAGGCCCTCCGGCGGGTCCGGGACGTACCGGGCGATGTCGTGCTCGTCGCAGACGACCTCGTGGATCAGCGACTCGACCAGCGGCCGGGCGATGCCGGACGGCACGGGCGTGACCAGGCCGACCCAGTGGCTGGACAGCCGCGGGGTCAGGACCGGCACCTTGACGATGAGCCGCCGCGGCAGCCCGGCGGCCTTGGCGTACCCCTGCATCATGTCGCGGTACGTCAGGACGTCGGGCCCGCCGATGTCGAACTCCCGGCTGACGTCCGGCGGCATCGAGGCCGAGCCGACCAGGTACCGCAGCACGTCCCGGATCGCGATCGGCTGGATGCGGTTGTCCAGCCACTTGGGCACG
Source organism: Cellulomonas hominis (assembly GCF_005239125.1). Lineage (GTDB taxonomy): Bacteria > Actinomycetota > Actinomycetes > Actinomycetales > Cellulomonadaceae > Cellulomonas > Cellulomonas hominis_A. The sequence continues at coordinate 1,910 of NZ_SZYE01000216.1, forward strand.
GTCATGGCGGGCAGCCGCTCGGTGAGGTACCGCATCATCTCGAACGACGCCGACCCCGAGCCGAGGATGATCGCCGCGCGCAGCGCCGTCGTCGGGACGCCGGAGGCGAGCAGGATCTCGCCGACCTCCTTGCGCGAGGCGAGGTGCGGGGACAGGTCCTCGGTGTCCGGCGTGAGCCCGCCGAGGTAGACGATCCGGCCGACGCCGGCCTCGCGGGCAGCAGCGCCGAACGTGAGCGCCGTGTGCCGGTCCCGCTGCTCGAACCGGCGGCCGGAGCCGAGCGAGTGGATCAGGTAGTACGCGACGGCGGTGCCCTCGAGCGCGGCGCGGATCTGGTCGGGCTCGGCGGCGTCCGCCTGGGCGACCTCGACGGCGTCGTACCAGGGCCGGCCACGCAGCCGCTCGGGGCGGCGGGCGATCGCGCGCACCCGGTACCCGGCGGCCAGCAGCTCCGGGACCAGGCGCCCCCCGACGTAGCCGGTCACGCCGGTGACGGCCACCAGCGGGGCGTCCGGCCGGGGTCGTCCGTCGGGTCCGACCCCCGGGACGATGCCGCTGAGGGTGCGGGCGACCGGCTCGGGAAGCAGGTCGTCGGCGGTGGGCGCGTCCGCGCTCGGGCCGGTCACGGCGGGGTCCTGGGGCACGTCCGCAGTCTCCGACGCCCGGGCGCGGACCGCATCCGGTGGACCCGCGCCGGGCCGGGTGCATGATCGGGGCATGGGCGAGCACGGGTCGGGAGAGCAGGGCTGGGCGGCGGTCGACGCGTACCTGGTCGCGGAGCTGGTGCCGGAGAGCGCGGAGCTGGTCGCGGCGCGGGACGCCGGACGGGCGGCCGGGCTGCCGGCCATCGAGGTGGCGCCGACGGAGGGCCGGCTGCTGTGGCTGCTGTGCCGGATCGCGGGCGCGCGCCGGGTGCTGGAGTTCGGCACGCTCGCCGGGTACAGCACCCTGTGGTTCGCCGACGCCGTCGGGCCGGACGGGCAGGTGACGACGCTGGAGATCGACCCGGTGCACGCCGCCGTCGCCCGGGAGAACTTCGTGCGCGCGGGCGTCGCGGACCGGGTGCGGCTGGTCGAGGGGCCGGCGGGCGACTCGGCCGAGCAGCTGCTCGCGCAGGGCGAGGAGCCGTTCGACCTCGTGTTCGTCGACGCGGACAAGCCGAGCAACGCGCGCTACCTGGACCTCGCGGTGCGGCTGTCGCACCCGGGGACGGTGGTCGTCGTCGACAACGTCGTGCGGCGGGGCGCCGTGGCCGACGCGGCGTCCGACGACCCGCGGGTGGTCGGGTCGCGCGAGGTGCTGCACGCGCTGGGCACGCACCCGCGGCTGGACGCGACGGCGCTGCAGACCGTCGGCGCGAAGGGCTGGGACGGCTTCGCCCTGGCCCGCGTCCGGGACTGACTCAGGACAGCAGCGCCAGGGTCTCCTTCTCCGCGACCGCCTGGGACCGGGTCGGGCGGATCGTCGTGCCGTGGGTCCACAGGTCGACGACCCGCGGGTCGATGTAGGACGCCCGGCACACCGCCGGGGTGTTGCCGAGCTCGTGCGACACCGCCTTGACGACCGTCGCGACCACCCGGCGCCGGCCGCGCTCGGACGCCGGGGCGGGACCGCTGGCCGCGAGCCCCCGCGCGGCGAGCACCGTCGCGTGCCAGGTCCGGAAGTCCTTCGGGCTGGCGTCGTCGCCGAGCCGGTGCTTCACGTCGGCGCCCACCTCCGCGCTGGTGATGTCGTGCCACCCGTCGTCGTCGCGCCAGGCCAGCAGCTCGGGCCCGCCGCCGCGCCGGCGCAGCAGGGTCCCGACGAGCTCGGCGACCTGCGCGTCCTCGACCACGACGTCCCGGATCTGCCCCGACTTGGCCGGGTAGTGGAACCGCACGGCCGTCTCCGCGCCGTCGTCGTCGGCGAGCACCTGCACGTGCTCGCGGCGCAGGGTCGCGAGGCCGTAGGAGCCGTTGCGCTGCGCGTAGCCCTCGCCGCCGGCCCGGAAGTACGCGAGGTCGAGCAGCCGGAACGCCAGCGCGAGGGCCTTCGCCCGCGGGAACCCCGGCAGCGCGAGGTCGCGGCGCACCGACCGGCGTGCGGCGGGCAGCCGGCGCGCGACGTCGAGGACGTGGTCGTGCTTGAGCCGGTCGCGGCGGCGCCGCCACTGCTCGTGGTAGAGGTACTGCCGCCGCTGGGCGTCGTCGAGCCCGGCCGCCTGGATGTGGCCGTTCGCCCACGGGCTGATCCACACGTCCTGCCACGCGGGCGGGATGGCGAGCGCGACGATGCGGTCCAGGTGCTCGGCGTCCGTGATCCGCGTGACGCGGTCGACGTCCAGGTAGGAGAACCCCTTCCCGGCGCGTCGCCGGGTCCACCCCGGGGAGTCGATCCGGACCCGTCGCAGCCTCACCACCGGGACACTGTGCACCGGGCCCCGGCGCCCCGCCAGCGGAACCCCTGGGGCGTCAGGGACCGCTCGGCGGACCGGCCCGCGCGCCCGCCGGTCAGGCGGCGGGGACCCGGACCATGCCCTCCTGGGCGATGGTCGCCAGCAGCGTGCCCGACCGGTCGAACACCCGGGTGCTGCCGAGCCCCCGGCCGCCCTGCGCCGACGGGCTGTCCTGGTCGAACAGCAGCCAGTCGTCGACCCGGACGTCCCGGTGCCACCACATGGCGTGGTCCAGGCTCGCCACCGACAGCCCCGGCGTGAGCCAGGACAGCCCGGCGCGGCGCAGCACCGGCTCGAGCATGATCTGGTCGCACGCGAACGCGAGCAGCGCGCGGTGCAGCAGCTGGTCGTCGGGCAGGGCGCCCTTGGCGCGCATCCACACCCGCTGCCGGCCCTCGGGCGTCGGGGCCGGGCCGAGGTACAGCGAGCCGCCGACGTGCCGGACGTCGAACGCGCTCTCGTGCGTCCAGAACCGCGCGACCGGGTGGTCCAGGTGGCCCATCCGGTCCATCGCCGACTCCACGTCCTCGGGGGCCGGGACGTCCGGAGCGGGCTCGGTGTGCTCGACCCCGGGCTGGTCCTCCTGGAACGAGGCGATCATCGACAGGATCGGGTCGCCGTCCTGCGCCGCGTGCGTGCGCCGCGCGGAGAACGACCGGCCGTCGCGCAGCCGTTCCACCCCCAGCTCGATCGGGGTGCCGACCTCGCCCGCGCGCAGGAAGTACCCGTGCAGCGAGTGCGGCAGCCGGCCCTCGGGGACGGTGCGCCCCGCCGCGACGAGCGCCTGCGCGATCACCTGGCCGCCGAACACCCGGCCGCCGGGCTTCGGGAGGTTCGTGGCGGTGAAGGCGTCCGGGCCGGTGCCGGGGGCGACGTCGAGGACGCCGAGCAGCGCGGTGATCGGGTCGGGGGCGGGGGCGGTCGAGGGTGCGGCGTCGGTCACGCGGGCCAGCGTCTCACGACGACCCGCCGGGCCGGTGCGCCGTCGGTGCCGCCCGGGTGCGCCCCGCGGGCCTGGTCAGCGTCCGGCGGAGTTGACCAGCGAGTGCGCGGCGCGCTCCAGGTAGTCCCACAGCGTCGCCTCGTGCAGCGGCGCGAGGTCGAGCACGTCGACCGCCGCGCGCATGTGCCGCAGCCAGCGGTCCCGCGCGTCGGGGTCGACGACGAACGGCATGTGCCGCATCCGCAGCCGGGGGTGGCCGCGCTCCTCGGAGTAGGCGGTCGGCCCGCCCCAGTACTGCTCGAGGAACATCGTCAGCCGGCGCTTCGCGGGGCCGAGGTCCTCCTCGGGGTACATCGGCTTCAGCACGGGGTCCGTGGCGACGCCCTCGTAGAACGCGTCGACCAGCCGGGCGAACGTCGCGTGGCCGCCGACCTCCTCGTAGAACGACTCGCGCCGGCGGGCCTCGGCGCTGCCCTCCGGGGCGGGGGCGACCGCGGCGGCGCGGGCGGAGGGCTGGGCGGGCGCGGCGGCGCTCAGGGGGAGGGCCGGG
>NZ_SZYE01000217.1 GCF_005239125.1 Cellulomonas hominis
GTACCGCGGCGGCAGCCACGACGCGGGCTCCGGCAGCACGACCGTCCCCGCCCGGCCCCGGGACGCGACGAGCCCGACGGCGGCCAGCGCCTGCCACGCCCCGCTGACGGTCGCCGGGCTCACGCCCAGCTCGGCGGCGAGCCGGCGCACGGTGGGCAGCCGGTCGCCGGGCCGCAGGTCGCCGCTGCGCACCAGGCGCGAGACCGCGGCGGCGATCCCCCGGGGACTGCGGTCCTCCACGTGCTGGGCCACGTCCATGGGCGTCATCGTGCCCCGGCACCGCGGGCCCCGGGGCCGTCCGTCGACCCGGCGCCGCAGTGTTTACAGCCCCGTCATCGACGTTCTCGGGGACGTTACCGGCAGAAACGCCGCAGAAATGTTCAACCCCCAGAGTCACATTCCCATCGGGCCCCGTCACGGCGGCCCGGTCCCGGTCCCACCACCACGCGGAGGTCCTCCATGTCAGTCGTGCGCGTCGCCTTCACCCAGGCCACCTGGACCGGCGACAAGGAGTCGATGATCCAGCTGCACGAGGACTGGACGCGCAAGGCGGCGGCCGAGGGCGCGCAGGTCATCGGCTTCCAGGAGCTGTTCTACGGCCCGTACTTCGGCATCACGCAGGACACGAAGTACTACGAGTACGCCGAGACGGTCCCCGGCCCGACCACCGACCGGTTCTCCGCGCTCGCCAAGGAGCTGGGCATCGTGATCGTGCTGCCCATCTACGAGGAGGACCAGCCGGGGGTGCTCTACAACACCGCGGCGGTCATCGACGCGGACGGCACCCTGCTCGGCACGTACCGCAAGCACCACATCCCGCACCTGCCCAAGTTCTGGGAGAAGTTCTACTTCCGTCCCGGCAACCAGGGGTACCCGGTGTTCGAGACCGCGGTCGGCAAGATCGGCGTGAACATCTGCTACGACCGGCACTTCCCGGAGGGCTGGCGGGTGCTCGCGCTGAACGGCGCGGAGATCGTGTTCAACCCGAACGCCACCGCACCCGGCATCTCGAACAAGCTGTGGGAGGTCGAGCAGCCGGCCGCGGCGATCGCGAACGGGTACTACGTCATCGCGAACAACCGGGTCGGGCTCGAGGACAACGAGTACGGCGACGAGGCGGTGAACTTCTACGGCTCGTCCTACGCGGTGGGCCCGGACGGCAACTACGTCGGCGAGGTCGGCTCGACGACCGAGAACCAGCTGCTGATCCGCGACCTCGACCTGGACGTGATCCGGACGACCCGCGAGCGGTGGCAGTTCTTCCGCGACCGCCGGCCGGACGCCTACGGCCCGATCGTGGCGCCGTGAACGGGGGATCGCGATGAAGACCCTCATCACCGGCGGCACCGTCGTCAACGCGACCGGGCGCGGCGCCGCGGACGTGCTGATCGACGGCGAGACGATCGTCGCGCTGCTCCAGCCCGGCTCGACCGCCCTGGGTGTCGACCTGACCGCGACGGTCGACCGCGTCATCGACGCGACCGGCAAGTACGTGATCCCCGGTGGCATCGACGCGCACACGCACATGGAGATGCCGTTCGGCGGCACGTTCGCCTCCGACACCTTCGAGACCGGCACCACGGCCGCGGCCTGGGGCGGGACGACCACGATCGTCGACTTCGTCGTGCAGTACCCGCACGAGAACCCGGTCGACCAGTACGCGCTGTGGCACGCCAAGGCGGCGGGGAACTGCGCGGTCGACTACGCGTTCCACCAGATCCTGTCCGACGTGCAGGACTCGTCGCTGCACGCGATGGACGAGCTGATCGCCGAGGGCGTCACGTCGTTCAAGCTGTTCATGGCCTACAAGGGCGTGTTCCTGTCGGACGACGGGCAGATCCTGCGGGCGATGCAGAAGGCGTCCGACAACGGCGCGATGATCATGATGCACGCGGAGAACGGGTCGGTCATCGACACCCTCGTGCAGCAGCACGTCGCCCGCGGCGAGACCAGCCCGTACTACCACGGCGTCTCCCGGCCCTGGCAGGCCGAGGAGGAGGCGACGCACCGCGCGATCATGCTCGCCGACCTCACCGGGGCGCCGCTGTACGTCGTGCACGTGTCCGCGAAGCAGGCGGCCGAGCAGATCGCCCAGGCCCGGGACCGCGGCCAGAACGTGTTCGGCGAGACCTGCCCGCAGTACCTCTACCTGTCGCTCGAGGACCACCTCGGCGCGACCAGCGAGCGGTGGGGCGACTTCGAGGGCGCCAAGTACGTCTGCTCGACGCCGCTGCGCTCCAAGCACGAGGGCCACCAGCACCAGATGTGGAACAGCCTGCGCACGAACGACCTGCAGCTCGTGTCGACCGACCACTGCCCGTTCTGCATGACGGACCAGAAGGAGATGGGGATCGGGGACTTCTCCAAGATCCCCAACGGCATCGGCTCCGTCGAGCACCGGATGGACCTGCTGTACCAGGGCGTCGTCACCGGCGAGATCAGCCTGGAGCGCTGGGTGGAGATCTGCTGCACCACCCCCGCGCGGATGTTCGGCATGTACGGCCGCAAGGGCGTGCTCGCGCCCGGCGCCGACGCCGACGTCGTGGTCTACGACCCGAACGGGCACACGTCGATCGGCGTCGGGAAGTCGCACCACATGGCCATGGACTACTCGGCCTGGGAGGGCTTCGAGGTCGACGGGCACGTCGACACGGTGCTGTCCCGCGGCGAGGTCGTCGTCGACGGCGGTGCGTTCCTCGGCCGCGCCGGCCACGGCAAGTACGTCAAGCGCGGCCTGTCGCAGTACCTGATCTGACGGCCCCACCCCTGCGACCCCGAGAAGGAGGCACGCCCATGGAGTTCGGCGTCGTCCTGCAGAACGACCCGCCCGCGTCCCGGGTGGTCGACCTGGCCCGCCAGGCGGAGACCCACGGGTTCGACTACGTCTGGACCTTCGACTCGCACCTGCTCTGGCAGGAGCCGTTCGTGGTGTTCTCGCAGATCCTCGCGGCCACCCGCAAGGTGATCGTGGGCCCGATGGTCACCAACCCGGCGACCCGGGACTGGACCGTGCTGGCGTCGTCGTTCGCCACGCTCAACGAGATGTACGGCAACCGCACGGTGTGCGGCATCGGCCGCGGCGACTCCGCGGTGCGCACCCTGGCCGGCAAGCCGTCGAACCTGGCGACGCTGCGCGAGTCGATCCACGTCATCCGCGAGCTCGCGAACTCCCGCGCGGTCGAGCACAACGGCCGCAAGGTCCAGTTCCCGTGGTCCCGCGGGTCCGCGCTCGAGGTGTGGGTCGCGGCCTACGGCCCGCTCGCCCTGAAGCTCACCGGGGAGGTCGGCGACGGCTTCATCCTGCAGTGCGCGGACCCCGACGTGGCGTCCTGGATGATCCGCACCGTCCGCGACTCCGCTGAGGCCGCGGGCCGCGACCCGGACGCGATCAAGTTCTGCGTCGCCGCACCCATGTACGTCGGCGACGGCGACTCCCCGGCAGCCCGCGCGCACATGCGCGAGCAGTGCCGGTGGTTCGGCGGCATGGTCGGCAACCACGTCGCGGACATCGTCGCCAAGTACGGCCGGGGGTCGTCCGTGCCGAAGGCCCTCACCGACTACATCGAGGGCCGGCAGGGCTACGACTACAACGAGCACGGCCGCGCCGGGAACTCGCACACCCAGTTCGTGCCGGACGAGATCGTCGAGCGGTTCTGCCTGCTGGGCAGCCCTCGCGAGCACGTCGAGAAGCTCCAGGCGCTGCGCGCGCTCGGGGTCACCCAGTTCGCCGGGTACCTGCAGCACGACAACAAGGACGAGACCCTGCGGATGTACGGCGAGCGGGTCATCCCGGCGATGGCCGAGCACGTCGTGGCGACGGCATGACGACCGGGGTCGCCGGCGCGGGTGTCGCGGAGGCCGGGGACGCGGCCGTCGCGGCCCCCGCGGCCGGCGCGCTCGCGGGCCCCCGCCGGTCCCGGGCGCTGCCTGCACCGGTCCGGGCCCTGCGCCCCGTCGCCCTCGGCCTCGCCGCGCTGGTCCTGCTCGCCGCGCTCTGGGAGCTCGTCAAGGCGGTCGTCCCCGAGGACGGCTGGAGCGTCCGCGAGCTCCGCGTCCTGCCGCGCACCACGGACCTCGCGATGCCGCACGTCACCGAGATGCTGGCCCGGCTGGGCGAGCCGCTGACCGCCCAGCCCGGCGCGGACCCGCTGTGGCTGGCCGTGCTCCGCGCGGCGGGGACGAGCCTGCGGATCGCCGCGGTGTCCTGGGTGATCGGCGTCGCCGTCGGGTTCGCCCTCGCGCTGCTGATGACGCGGTTCCGGGTCGCGCGGTCGGCGGTGCTGCCGCTGGTCGTGCTCAGCCAGACCGTCCCGCTCATCGCGCTGGCCCCGCTGGTGAAGGGCTGGGGCTCGAAGCTCGAGCTCGGCTTCACCTGGGAGCCGTGGATGTCGGTCGCCGTGATCGCCTCCTACCTGGCGTTCTTCCCGGTCGCGGTCGGGGCCCTGCGCGGCCTCACCTCGCCCGACACCCTGCACCGCGAGCTGTTCGCCGGCTACGCCGCCTCCTGGTCCCAGGAGCTGGTCCGGCTGCGGCTGCCCGCGAGCGTGCCCCACCTGCTGCCCGCCCTCCGCCTGGCGGCCACGAGCGCCGTGCTCGGCGTCGTCGTCGCGGAGGTCTCGACCGGGATGCCCGGAGGTATCGGACGCATGATCCTCGAGTTCGCCAACTTCGCCAGCAGCGACCCCGCCAAGCCGTGGGCGCCGATCTTCGGGGCCGTGCTGCTCGGCCTGGTCGCCTCCGGGGCGGTCGCGCTGCTCGGCACCGCGCTGCGCCGGTTCCGCCGGACGGAGGTCGCGGCGTGAGCGCGCCGACGGCCGCCGGGGCCGCGCCCGCCGGGGCGCGCACCGCGACCGCCGCCGCCGTCCAGGTCTCCGGCGTCGGCCGCGTGTTCCCGGGGGAGGGCGGGCGGTCCGTCACCGCCCTCGAGCACGTCGACCTCACCGTCGGCGCGGGGGAGTTCGTGTCGCTCATCGGGCCGTCCGGCTGCGGCAAGTCGACGCTGCTCCGCCTGGTCGCCGACCTGGACGCACCGACATCGGGCACGATCGCCGTGTTCGGGCGGCCCGCCCGGGAGGCGCGGCTCGGCCACGACTACGGCATCGCGTTCCAGCAGGCCGGCCTGCTGCCGTGGCGCACGGTCCGCGCCAACATCGAGCTGCCGCTGTCCCTGCACGGCGTCGGCCGTGCGGCCCGGCGGGAGCGCGCGGACGAGATGCTGGCCCTGGTCGGGCTCGCCGACTTCGCCGACCACTTCCCGGACCAGCTGTCCGGCGGCATGCAGCAGCGCGTCGCGATCGCCCGGGCGCTCGCCGAGCGGCCCAGCCTGCTGCTGATGGACGAGCCGTTCGGCGCCCTCGACGAGATGACGCGGGAGCGGCTGCAGTCCGAGCTGGTCCGGATCTGCGCCGAGACGCAGGCGGCGGTCGTGTTCGTCACCCACTCGATCCCCGAGGCGGTGTTCCTGTCCGACCGGGTCGTGGTGATGTCCGCACGGCCCGGCCGGATCGCCGGGATCGTCGACGTGCGGCTCGGGCGGTCCGGTGAGCGCGGCGACGACCTGCGCGAGGACGCCGCGTACTTCGCCGCGGTCACGGCGGTGCGCGAGGCGCTGCACGGTGGCACCGGCGTGCCGAGCCGCGGGGTGGAGACCCGGTGAGCGCGGCCGCCGCCCCGGCGCCCGGCGCGCCCGCGCCCGCCGCACCCGCGCCTGCG
>NZ_SZYE01000218.1 GCF_005239125.1 Cellulomonas hominis
TCTGCCGTGCTGGAGGACGCGCTCGCCGCCGCCGTCCGCCGCCCGGTGCCGGCCGCCGAGCGGGACGCCGTCGACCGGGTCGCCCGGTACGCGGACGCCGAGCGCGGCCTGGTCCGGCCGGTCGACCTGGCGCGCGCGGTCGACCGCTCGCTCGCCGGGCTGCACGCGCTGCTCGCCGCGCACGTCGGGCTGAGCCCGTCCGCGTTCCTGTCGACGGTGCGGCTGTCCTGCGCGGTGCGCGAGCTCGGGGTCGACGACCGCGGCGACGCCCTCGGGGTGGTCCGGGTGCTGCGCGCCTACGCGGACGCCGGCTACCCCCAGCGGGAGGTCGAGCGGTTCACCGGGCTCGGCGCGCTCGAGCTGCGCCGGGCCGTGCGCGGCATGGAGGACGTGCTCGCGACCGCATAGGGTGCAGCGGTGACTGATGCGATCACGGTGGCCGTGCTGGGCGCGGCCGGCCGCATGGGACGGACCGTCGTCGACGCCGTGGAGTCGTCGCCCGACCTGGAGCTCGTGGCCGCCCTCGAGCACGGCGACGACGTCGGCGCGGTGGCCGCGACCGGCGCGCAGGTCGCCGTGGACTTCACCGTCCCGGCGGTCGCGGAGGCGAACGTCCGGTCGCTCGTGGCGCAGGGCGTGCACGCGGTCGTCGGGACCACCGGCTGGACCGCCGAGTCGCTGGCCCGGGTCGAGGGGGACCTGGCGGGCCGCCCGGGCGTGGGCGTGCTCGTCGCCCCGAACTTCGCGCTCGGCGCGGTGCTGGCCATGGCGTTCGCCGCCCGGGCCGCACGGTGGTTCGAGTCGGTCGAGGTGGTCGAGCTGCACCACCCCGACAAGGTCGACGCCCCGTCGGGCACGGCCCGGCACACCGCCGCCGCGATCGCGGCCGCCCGCCGGGACGCGGGGCTCGGCCCCGTGCCGGACGCCACCACGACGTCGCTCGACGGCGCCCGCGGCGCGGACGTGGACGGCGTGCGGGTGCACGCGGTGCGGCTGCGCGGGCTGGTCGCGCACGAGGAGATCCTGCTGGGCAACCCGGGCGAGCAGCTGACGATCCGGCACGACTCGTTCGACCGGGTGTCGTTCATGCCGGGCGTGCTGCACGCCGTGCGGCAGGTCGGGTCGCGGCCGGGGCTGACGGTCGGGCTCGAGCACTACCTGGACCTGGGCTGACCGCCGTGGGGGATCCCCGGCACCCGGCACCGGACGAGGGCGTGCCCGGCCACGACGCGCCCGCGCCCGCCTCGGCCGCCCGGCGGCGCACCGGCCTCGTCGCCGCGATCGCCCTCACCGCCCTGCTCGGGCTCTACCTGTGGCTGGTCGCCGGACGGGCGGTCGCGCTGATCCGCACCGGCGAGCCGGTCGGGGTCGGGCTGGGCGCGGCGTTCGCGCTGCTGCCGCTGCTGGTCCTCGGCCTGGTCGCCCGGGAGTGGCTGCTGGCCGTCGACGTGCAGCGGATGGCCGACACCCTGGCCGCGCGCGGGGAGCTGCCCGTCGACGACCTGCCGCGCAGCCCCGGCGGGCGGATCGACCGCTCCGCGGCCGCCGAGCAGTTCGCGGCGGCACGGGCGGAGGCCGAGGCGGCCGCGCCGGGCGACTGGGGCACCTGGTACCGGCCGCGTCGCGCGTGCACCGCGGCCGCGCCCCCGCCGCGGGCGGGGCCCCGCGCGGCCTGTCCTGACCCCCGGGCGCCGCGCTCGCGCGCGTCCCGACCGCCTCCGCGCCGCGCTCGCGCGCGTCCTGGTCGCCACCCGGACGTCCCGTGCCCGCCCGATCGACCGGGTGGCCGCGGGACGTCCGGCTGGGCATCAGCCGGGGCCCTCCGGGCCCGCGGGGGCGAGGTACGCGTGCAGGGCGTCCGGCGGCATGGGGCGCGCCACCAGGAAGCCCTGCACCAGCGGCACCCCCGCGGCTCGCAGGGCGTCGAGCTGCGCCTGCGACTCCACGCCCTCGGCGACCACCGTCATGCCCTGGTCGACGGCCATCCGGTGGACGAGCTCGACCAGCAGCGCGTCCAGCGGGTCGTCGAGCATCCCGGCCACCACCGACCGGTCGATCTTCAGCACGTCGACCGGCAGGCGCGCGACCTGGCGCAGCCCGGACATCGCGCCGCCCAGGTCGTCGAGCGCGATCGGCACCCCGGCGGCGCGCAGCGCGTCGAGCGCCCCGAGCGCCCCGGCGACCTGCGCCTCGGAGGCGGCCTCGGACAGCTCCAGGCGGACGGCGTCGTGCGGCGTCCCGGTCGCGTCGAGCACCCGGAGCACCCGGTCCGCGAGGAGGGGCTCCTCCAGCGCGGCGGGGGAGAGGTTCACGTTCACCACCGCGGGGGCGCCGTCGCCCAGCGCGGCCCGCCACGCCGCCCGGTCGGCGCACGCGCGCGCCAGGACCCAGAGGTCGAGCTCGAGGGCGAGCCCGGCCCGCGCGGCGCGGTCCAGCGGCGCCACGGGTCCCGCCAGCCGACCCTCGCCGTCCCGGGACCGCAGGAGCGCCTCGACCTCGTGCACCGACCCGTCGGCGGTGCCGGCGATCGGCTGGTAGTGCACCTCCAGGGCGTCCAGGTCCAGCCCGGGCAGCGCGGCCAGGCCCGTGAGCCCGACCGGCCCGGCGTCCGCCGCGGCGCCCCGGCGCGCGTCCGCCCCGGCGAGCCGGACCCGGTCGCCGCCGGCCTTCTTCGCGCCGTACATCGCGAGGTCGGCCTCCCGCAGCAGCCGGTCGTGGTCCACCAGCGCGCCCGCGCCCAGCGCCAGGCCGACGGACACCCGGGAGTGCGCGGGCACCGGCAGGCCCGGGTCGTGCACGGCGATCGCGGAGCGCAGCACCTCGCCCAGGTCCAGGGCCCGCACCCGCCAGGTGTCGTCGGGTGTCTGCGGCGGCAGCAGCCGCGCGAGCGCGAACTCGTCGCCGCCGAGCCGCCCGACCACGTCGCCGGGCTGCGCGCACGCCGCCAGCCGGGTCGCGACCGAGTGCAGCAGCGCGTCGCCGAACGAGTGCCCGAGGGTGTCGTTGACCTCCTTGAGCCGGTCCAGGTCGAGGAAGGCCAGGACGACCGCCCCGCCGCCGTCGCGCGCGGTCGCGCACAGCTCCCGCAGCCCGTCGACGAACCGCGCCCGCGAGGTCACGCCCGTCAGGTGGTCGTGCGACGCCTCGTGCGCCAGCTCGGCGGCCAGCGCCTCCATCAGCGTCGTGGGGTCGAGGATGCCGACGGGGCCGCCGTCCGCGCCGGTCACCAGCATGTCCTGGTACCCGTCGCCGGTGACCAGGCGCTCGGCGGCCTCGGTCAGCGAGGCGCGCACGTCGACCCACGGCACGTCCCACCGGGCGACGTCCGCGACCGGCCGCCGCCCCCACAGCGAGCGCCCGAACCCGTACCGGCCGGTCATGGTGGTGAGGAAGTCCTTGCGGGCCACCATCCCGAACGCGCCGCCGGGCTCGCGCGGGGCGACGAGCACCGAGGAGCCCGTCCACCGGGTCCGGAAGCCGACGTCCACCACCTCGCACGAGTCGGTGGGGGCGACGACGACGGGCGCGGAGACCAGGTCGGCGAGGGAACGACCGCGGTCGGCGCGCCGCCAGGGCGCGCGGGTCTGGGGGGACACGCCCGCACGATCGCCCGCGGGGCGGTCGGCCTGAGCGGTCGCCGCGCGCCGTCGTCGCCTGTTCGCGCCCCGTTCACCGGGGCCGACCCGTGCGGGTGACGGGTTCACCCCTCCGGCCGCGCCCGCCCGGGGCGGCGGGCGCGCGGGTCGCGGCCGCTCGCGTCAGATGCTCGCGCCCCACAGGTGCTCGGTGATCTCCCGCGGGTCGTCCTGCTCGCCGAGCACCCGGGTCGCGCCGACGTCGCCCAGGCCCGCCGACCCGAGGAACTGCTCCCGCGCGGTGTCGCCGGCGACCACCCAGGTCTGCACGCTGGTCGCCCGGTCCTCGTCGCGCAGCAGGTCGACGACGGCCGCCAGCAGCCGGGAGCCGTGACCGAGCCGGCGCTCGGCCGGGTCGACCTCGAGCGCGAGGATCTCGCCGCCCGGGGTGTCGTCGCCGGACCCGGGCGGGGCGGTGACGGGGGCGACCGAGGCGAACCCGACCAGCCGCGGGCCGTGCATCGCGACCAGCACGCGGTACCCGCGACCGGGCGGGGAGGCGATGGCGGCGGCCCACTGGTCGGTGACGCGCGCCGGGTCCACCCGGTCCAGGACCCCGTCGCCGACCAGCTCGCCGAGGGTGGCGCGCCAGGCGGCGAGCTGCACGGCCGCGACGGCGCCCTCGTCCCCGGGGACGGCGGGCCGGACGGAGACGTCGGAGGTGGCGGCGAGCAGGGGGTCCATGCCGCTCACAATGCCACGTACAGGGGCTCCAGATACTCCTCGATCCCGGCCTCGCCGCCCTCGCGGCCGATGCCGGAGGACTTCACGCCGCCGAACGGCGCGCTCGCGTCGGACACCATGCCGCGGTTGATCCCGAGCATCCCGGTCTCGACGCCCTCGGCCAGGCGCATGACCCGGCCGACGTCCCGCGTGTACGCGTAGGCGACCAGCCCGAACTCGGTCGCGTTCGCCAGCCGGACGGCGTCGGCCTCGTCCCCGAAGGTCACGACCGGCGCGACGGGCCCGAAGATCTCCTCCCGCACCGCGCGGGCGTCCTCGGGCACCCGGTCCAGCACGGTCGGCGGGTAGAAGTACCCCCGCCGGCCGGGGCGCTCGCCGCCGGTCCGCACCCGGGCGCCGTCGTCCGCGGCCTCCGTCACCAGCTCCTCGACCCGGTCCACGGCGGCCTTCTCGATGAGCGGGCCGACCGCGACGTCGGGTTCCGTGCCGGGCCCCATGACCAGCCGCTCGAAGGCCGCGGTCAGCCGGTCGGCGAACTCCGCGGCGACCTCCTGCTGCACGAGGAACCGGTTGGCCGCGACGCAGGTCTGCCCGGCGTTGCGCATCTTGGCGGCGACGGCGCCCTCGACCGCGGCGTCCAGGTCGGCGTCGGCGAACACCAGGAACGGCGCGTTCCCGCCGAGCTCCATCGAGGTGCGCAGGACGTTGTCCGCCGCCTGCCTGAGCAGCGAGCGCCCGACCTCGGTCGACCCGGTGAACGACAGCTTGCGCAGCCGCGGGTCGGCGATCACGGGCTCGGTCAGCGCGCGCGACGACGACGTGGGCAGCACGTTGATCACGCCCGCCGGCAGGTCGCGGGCGTCGAGCTCGGCCCGCACCAGCTCGGCGAAGTACGCGGTGGTCAGCGGGGTCAGCTGCGCGGGCTTGATCACCACGGGGCAGCCGGCGGCGAGCGCGGGCGCGACCTTGCGGGTGATCATCGCGATGGGGAAGTTCCACGGCGTGATGAGCAGCGCCGGGCCGACGGGGCGGCGCAGCACGAGCTGGTGGTGCGTCCCGGCGGGCGCGCGCCGCGTCAGCCCGTCGAGCCGCACGGCCTGCTCGGAGTACCAGCGCACGAACTCCGCGGCGTACTGCACCTCCGCGCGGGCCTCGGCCAGCGGCTTGCCGCCCTCGGCGGTGATGAGCGCCGCCAGGTCCTCCGCGCGGGCGACCATCGCGTCGAACACCGCCCGGAGCACGTCGGAACGGGTCCGCGGGGCGACCTCGCGCCACGCGGGGAACGCCCGGTGCGCCGCGTCGAGCGCCGCGAGGCCGTCGGCGGGCGTGGCGTCCGCCACCTCGAACAGCACGTCGGTGGTCGCCGGGTCGGCCACCGG
>NZ_SZYE01000219.1 GCF_005239125.1 Cellulomonas hominis
CGACCGGACCTGGCGGTGGGCCGGCGCCGCCGCCTGGTCGCTGGCCGCGGGGCTGGTCGCCGAGGTCGCCGTCGCGGGGGCCGGCGGGCCGGGCGGGGCGGCCTTCACCGTCGGCGCCGTGCTGGCGTCCGCCGCGCTGTACCACGGGCTCGTGCACTGGAACCGGGTCCGCACCGAGCTGTCCGACCCCGGTGACTGGCTGAACGGCGTCAGCGCCGGCGCCGCCGTGCTCGCGCTCGGCGACCTCGTCGTCCGTGCCGAACCGGGCAGCGCGGCGTGGTGGGCCCTCCAGCCGGGCCTGGTCCGGGTGGCCGGGCTGGTGGTGGCGCTCGGCACCACGGGCACCGTGCTGGCGATCGCCGGCCTGCGGCGCGACGTCCGTGCGTGGGCGCTCGCGGCCGGCCTGGCCGTCGTCACCGGTGCCGAGCTGGCCGCCCTGCTCGCCGGACCGGCCACCGCCGCGCCGGGCCCGGGGGTGGTCGCGGCGTGGGCCGGGCTGGTGCTGCTGATCGCCGTGCTGCGGGTCGGGCACGGCCGCGCCCTGCCGCCCCGGGAGGCGGCGTCCCAGGACACGACGCTCGGGTCGCTGGTGGTGATGGGCGCCGGGGTGGGGATCCTGGTCGTCTCCGCGCTCGTGCCCGGCGACCGGCCGGCGTCGTCCGTGCTCGCGGCCGTGGCCGCGGTGGGCGGCGGGGCGCGGGTGCTGCGGCTCGTGACGGAGCTCGCGCAGCTCGCGACGGTGCGGCAGGAGGCGCGCACCGACTCGCTGACGGGGGTCGCCAACCGGCGGGCGCTGCTCGAGCAGCTCGGGGCGGTGGCGTCGGGCCCCCGCGGCGCGCTGCTCGTGATCGACCTCGACCGGTTCAAGGAGGTCAACGACCGGTTCGGGCACGCGGTCGGGGACGGGGTGATCCGGTCGGCCGCGGCCCGGCTCGCCGGCGCGGTCGGCGGGCGGGGCGTCGTGGCGCGGCTCGGAGGGGACGAGTTCGCCGTCGCGCTGCCCGACGCGGACGCGGACACCGCCGTCGAGCTGGCACGCGTCGTGCGGCGCGCGCTGACCCGCGCGATCGGGGTCGAGGGCCGGGTGGTCCGGCTCGAGGCCAGTATCGGGGTGGCGACGACCGCGATCGGCGCCCGAGGGGCCGCGGGTCTGCTGCGCTGCGCGGACGCGGCGATGTACGACGCGAAGCAGGCCGGCGGCGGCGTGCGGCTCTACGACCGCGACTCCGACGCGCGGGCGCGCGAGGAGCGCCGGCTGGTGGACGAGCTGCGACGCGCCCTGGACGACGACCGGCACGCGCGGCACGGGCGGATCACCGTGCACCTCCAGCCGCAGGTCGACCTGGCGGACGGCCGGGTCGTGGCCGCGGAGGCGCTCGTGCGGTGGGAGCACCCGGAGCGGGGCGTGCTGGCCCCCGCCGTCTTCCTCGCGCTCGCCGAGGAGCACGGGCTCATGGGCCGGCTGACCCGGCAGGTGCTCGACCAGGCGACCCGGGCCGCCGCGGGCTGGGGGTCCCCGGACGGGCGGGCCGTGCGCGTCGCGGTGAACCTGTCGACGTCCTGCCTCGACGAGCCCGGTCTGCTCGAGGTGGTCGACGGCGCCCTGGCGCGCGCGGGCCTCCCGGCGGACCGGCTGGTGCTCGAGATCACCGAGACCGCGCTGATGCACGACCCGGTGCGGGCCGTCGAGGTGACGCACCGGCTGGCGGAGCGGGGGATCGGCCTCAGCATCGACGACTACGGCACGGGGTACTCCTCGCTCGCGTACCTGAACGACCTGCCCGCCGAGGAGCTCAAGCTCGACCGCTCGTTCACGGCGCGGGCGCTCGCGGACCCGCGGACGCGGGCGATCGTGGCCGGCACGGTCGAGCTCGCCCACCACCTCGGGCTGCGGCTCGTGGCGGAGGGCGTCGAGGACCACGACACGGAGGCGCTGCTGCGGGGGCTGGGCTGCGACCGGGCCCAGGGCTACCTGCACGCCCGGCCCATGCCCGTCGACGCGTTCGCGGCGTGGCTGGTCGAGCGCCGCGCGGCGCGTCCCGAGCCCGCGCCCCTGGTGCTCGACGGGACCGCCTGACCGCTCCGCCCGCCGTCCGGGGGTCGCGCGGTTCGCTACCGGGTGGTAGGCGTGCCGAGGTTCACAGGTGGGACGGGAGCGCCCGGAGCCGCGGAGGTTCTAGAATCTCTCCTCGTGAGCACCCAGGACGCGACGCCGAGCGGCGACGAGAACGCCGCCGACCCCACTCTCGACCTCGAGATCCCGCAGGCCCGCGCGGCCGAGCAGGTGCCCGAGGCGGCCGGGAGGCCGGCCCGGCGCGCCGTCGTGGCGGAGGACGAGGCCCTCATCCGGATGGACGTCGTCGAGACGCTCCGCGAGGCGGGCTTCGACGTCGTCGGCGAGGCCGGCGACGGCGAGCGGGCCGTGGCCCTCGCCACCGAGCTCAAGCCGGACGTCGTCGTCATGGACGTCAAGATGCCGGTGCTCGACGGCATCTCCGCGGCCGAGCGCATCGCGAAGGCGCACCTCGCGCCCGTCGTGCTGCTCACCGCGTTCTCGCAGACCGAGCTCGTCGAGCGGGCCCGCGACGCCGGCGCGATGGCCTACGTCGTCAAGCCGTTCAGCCCGGCGGACCTGCTGCCCGCGGTGGAGATCGCCATCTCCCGCTACGCGCAGATCACCGCGCTCGAGTCCGAGGTCGCCGACCTCGCCGAGCGGTTCGAGACCCGCAAGCGCGTCGACCGCGCCAAGGGCCTGCTCATGACCAAGATGGGCCTGACGGAGCCGGAGTCGTTCCGCTGGATCCAGAAGACCTCGATGGACCGCCGCCTGACCATGCGCGAGGTCGCGGACGCGGTCATCGACCAGGTGGGCAGCGCCTCCTGACCCGCTCGTCCTGAGTCTCCGCGAGGCCCGGTCCACCCCACGGTGGGCCGGGCCTCGTGCTGCCCCGGGGACGGCCCGCCCGCCCGCGCGATCACGCGGGAACGTCACGATCCGGCAACGACCCCGGGTGTGACATGCACGACACACCGGCGACACACGGGGCGCATACCTTCGCGCCCAGCCGGTGGTCGGGCAGGGCCGCCGCACCCGGCCGGGGCACCCGGCCGGTCGTCCTCATCGACAGGGGTACCACGCATGACTCGTAGGACACATGCCGTCCAGGCGGCCGCCCTCGCCGGTGCCGTCGCCCTCGTGCTGACCGCGTGCGGCGGCGGCGACGACGAGGCCGGTGGCGAGGAGTCCGGTGGCGGCGACGGCGGGTCCGCCGGCCCGCTCATCGTCGGCACCCTGCTGCCGCAGACCGGGACGCTGGCCTACCTCGGCCCGCCCGAGGTCGCCGGCGTCGACCTCGCGGTCCAGGAGATCAACGAGGCCGGCGGCGTGCTGGGTTCGGACGTCGAGGTCGTGCACGCGGACTCCTCCGACGCCGACCACGCCGAGGTCGCCACCCAGTCGGTCACCGACCTCATCTCGCAGGACGTCCAGGTCATCGTCGGCGCCGCGTCCTCGTCCGTGACGCTCAACGTCATCGACGACATCACCGGGGCCGAGATCGTGCAGATCTCCCCGGCGAACACCGCGACCTCGCTGTCGGGCTACTCCGACTTCTACTTCCGCACCGCCCCGCCGGACACCGTGCAGGGCGCGGCGCTCGGCAACCTCATCACCGGCGACGGGCACTCGAACATCGGCGTCCTGGTGTTCAACGACGACTACGGCACCTCGCTGCGCGACGTCGTCAAGTCCACCGTCGAGGCGGCGGGTGCCACGGTCGTCTACGGCAACGAGGGCGAGGAGTTCGACCCGGCCGCGAGCAGCTTCGCGACCGACGTCACCGCGCTCATGGCGACCAGCCCCGACGCCGTCGTGGTCCTCGCCTTCGAGCAGACCAAGCAGATCATCCCCGAGCTCGTCGCCGCCGGCGTCGACCCGTCGACGATCTACATGGTCGACGGCAACACCGCCGACTACTCCGCCGACTTCGACCCGGGCACCCTGGAGGGCGCGCAGGGCACGATCCCCGGCGCCTTCCCGAGCGACGAGTTCCAGGAGCGGCTGAAGAGCGTCGACCCGGCGCTCACCGACTACGCGTACGGCCCCGAGTCGTACGACGCGACGGTCCTGGCGGCCCTCGCGGCGGTCAAGGGCGGCGGCACCGACGGCCCGACGATCCAGGCCAACCTGGCCGCGGTCTCCGGCGCTGACGGCGGCGAGGAGTGCACCACGTTCGCCGACTGCGTCGAGCTGCTCGACGGCGGGGAGGACATCCAGTACGTCGGCCAGGCCGGCATCGGCCCGTTCAACGAGGACAACGACCCGTCGTCCGCGTTCATCGGGGTGTACAAGTACGGCGCCGACAACAAGAACGTCTGGGTGAAGGCGGTCGAGGGCGCGGTCGAGGAGTGACCACGACCTGACGGAGCGGGTGGCCGGGGCAGGGGACCGGCCGCCCGGAGGTGGGGGCCCGGGACGCGTGCGGCGTCCCGGGCCCTCCGCCGTCCCGCCCCGGTCGCCCCCGGTGGGGGAGGGCGGTGTCGGTGGTCGGGCGTAGCGTCCGGGCATGGACTACCGACTGGAGCTCGTGCAGGTGCCCGTCTCCGACGTGGACCGGGCCAAGGACTTCTACACGCAGCGCGCCGGGTTCGTGCTCGACCACGACCACGAGGTCGGGGGCGGCATCCGGTTCGTGCAGCTCACGCCGCCCGGCTCGGGGGCGTCGATCGCGATCGGCACCGGGTTGACGACGATGCCGCCCGGTTCCGTCGAGGGGCTGCAGCTCGTGGTGGCGGACATCGAGGCCGCGCGGGACGACCTGACCGGCCGCGGGCTCGACGTGGGGGAGGTGCAGGACTTCCCCTGGGGGCGGTTCCTGTTCTTCGCCGACCCCGACGGGAACCGCTGGTCGGTGCAGCAGGTCGTGTACCCCTCCGCCGGCTGACGCGACCCGGGGCTTCCCGGGAGGCGGGGGCCGACCTACCGTGGTCGGCATGTGCCGGAACATCACCACGCTGCGGGGCCTCGAGCCCGCCGCGACCGACGAGGAGATCGTGGCCGCGGCCCGCCAGTTCGTCCGCAAGGTCACCGGCGTGCAGTCGGTGACCACGGCGACGGCCGAGCCGCTCGACCGCGCGGTCGAGGAGATCGCCGCCATCGTGACGCGGCTGCTCGACGAGCTGCCCGAGCGCCGGCGCCCGCCGGCCACCGTGCCGCCGCTGCGCCGCCCCGAGGTCCGCGCGCGCCTGGGCATGCCCCCGTTCGACGGCGACGAGGCGGACGGGGCGCACGACGGCGAGCACGCGCACCCGCACGACGGCGAGCACGCGCACCCGCACGACCACGTGCACGCCTGACGCCGCCCGCGAGCTCGCCCGCAGCGGAACGCGCCCGCCCCGGCTGCGCGCCGAGGGGGTATCGGACACGTCGAGGGGGTAGTCGCCGACTACCCCCTCGACGTGTCGGCTACCCCCTCGCGGTGGGGCCGGCCGCCGGCCCGCCCGCCGCGGTGCCCGGCCCGCCCGCGGCCGTGTCCGGGGGCGCCG
>NZ_SZYE01000021.1 GCF_005239125.1 Cellulomonas hominis
TGCCCGTCGACGTAGGTGGTCACCGCGAGGTTGAACCAGGCGAACCCGATGACGTCGTCGTTCTGGCCGGGGTCGAAGCCCCGGAAGAACGACGTCACCCAGGCGGGCTTGGTGCCGCCGATCTCCGACGCGCCGACCTCGGCCAGCAGGATCTTCTTGTCGGTGATCGCCCGGAGCTGGTCCAGCGTGCGGTCGTAGGTGTACGAGAACGTCGCGTCGTTGTCCGCCTTGTAGGGCGGGCGCTGGTAGCCGGAGACGCCGACCCAGTCCACGTACGCGTCGCCCGGGTAGAGCGCCCGCAGGAAGTCGGTGGTCTGGTTGGCGGCCGGCAGGTTGTTGACGATGTTCGGCGCCCAGACCCAGATGACGTACTGGTTGGCGCCGTTCGCCTCGAAGACGTCGTGGACGTGCTGCCACATCTTCACGTAGTCGCCGACCGCGTTGCCGTTGATGGGGGCGCCGGAGCCGGTCTGCTCGGCCCACGGGTACCAGACGCCGTTCATCTCGTGGTCCAGCCGGATGGCCAGCGGGAGGCCGGTCGCCGCGATGTCCTTGGCGTACTGCGTGAGGTAGGCGTCGAAGTCGCCGGCGATGATCTTGGGCAGGGTGTAGTCCGGCTCGTCGACGACGTCGTTCTTGGACGCGATCGGCCGGGACTCCCAGGTGAGCATCGGCAGCATGCCGCGCTGCCAGGCGCGGGTGACCGCGTTGGCGCGGTAGGACTCGTCCCAGCCGCCGAAGAACCCGACCATCGACTGCCGCCGGCCCACCTCGTCCGCCGCGTCGTCGAACGTGGCCCAGTTGAACGGGGCCTGCTCGGTGTACATGCCGAAGTAGCGGCTGGTGGGGTTCACCAGCGCCGCCTTGCTCGGGGCGGTCGGCTGCGCGGGTGCGGCCGGGGTGCTCGGGTTGTCCGGGCGCGGGGTCGTCGGGTTGGCCGCGCCGGCGCCGCCGGCGGCTGCCGCCGAGCCGCCGCGGCCGGGGCGGGACGACGAGCCCGACGACGAGCCGGACGACCGCGAGGACCCGGACCGCGAGCCCGACGACCCGGAGGTCGCCTTCTCGTCGGACCCGGCGTCGGCCGCGGCGGCGGCGTCGGCCTCGCGCTGCGCCTGGTTCTGCGCCGCGGTCTCCTCGCCCTTCTTGCGGGCGGCCTGCTCGTCGCCCAGGACCTCGCGCAGGGCGTCGGCCTGCGCGCGGCTGGACTCGAGCTGGCCCTCGAGCTCGGCGTTCCGCTGCTGGAGCGCGAGCTCGGCGGCGGTGGGCTCGTCGGCCTCGGCGTTGACGATGGAGGAGACGGTCGGCAGGTTCCACACGACGGCGGTGACCGCGACGAGGGCCAGCACGATGACGGCGGTCGCGACGCGGGCGCGGAGGGTCATCCGGCCCATCGTGGGCGCCCACCAGTGCTTGCCGCTGGGGGTGATCGGTGCGTCAGACATAGAGGAGGGCCTCCAGGGCGAACAGGACCACGGCGATCGCGTAGGGGATCGCCGCGAGCGGGTTGAGCCGTCGGCGGGGGCTCGCGGGGGCGGCGGCACGGGCGTGCCGGCGCGAGGGCTCGGGGGCGGTGACGGTCGCGACCGCGGTGTGCGCGGCCGGGGCCGCCGCCGGGGCGGCGGGCGCCGTGGCGCCGGCCTCCAGCGGGGCGTACCCGGCGAGGGCGTGCACCGGCTCGCCGTGCGCGCCGGGGTCGGTGGCGTGGTCGCGCTGCGTGGGGAAGGCACCGCGGTCGACGACGTCGACCGGTGCCGTGTCGGCGATCAGGCCGAGCTCGGCCTCGAGCGTGCCGGGCTGCGTGGTCTCCTCCGCGGCACCCTGGCCCGGGTCGCCGCCGGCGTAGGCACCGGCGCGGGTGCCCCATCCGGAGGCGTGCGCCATGCGCAGGAAGCCGAGCAGGCGGACCGGCATCAGGAAGAACGTCGAGACGATGATGAAGACCGGCAGCCGGAAGAAGTCGCCGGGGACCTCCTGGAGGTGCCGGATCTGCCGGATCGCCATGGACAGCACGGAGGAGACGACCATCAGCCCGATGACCCAGAACCAGCCGGCCTGGGCGCCGTAGGTCTCGAGCATCGCCTCGTAGAGGTTCACGCCCGTGCCGCTGGCGGAGCGGTAGACCCAGCCCGCGATCGTCCCCACGAGCAGGAACGGCAGCAGGATGTCGGTGAGGAAGAAGATCGCCAGGATCGGCGCGTGCCCCAGCATCCAGGGGAGCATCCGCAGGGTGTTGTACTGCGAGCCGCGGGCCCAGCGGAGCTGCTGCTTGAACAGCTTCTTCACCTGCAGCGGGGCGTCGGTGTAGACGAGGCTCGTGTGCTGGTAGACGGTCCGGTAGCCCTGCTTGAGGGTGAGGTTCGTCAGCGTGCGGTCGTCGGAGACCTCGAGGAAGACGCCCATGAACCGCTGGGTCATGAAGTCGTCCATGACGTCGATCAGGATGTGCCGGCGGAACGCGATGGTGCGGCCCGGCAGGCAGCCGACCTGGCCCAGCACGGACTGCGCGGGCATCGAGTAGAGCGAGCGCGAGTTCTCCAGCCAGTCCGCCCAGCGGGTGATCCAGGAGCGCGTGGGCTCGAGGATGCGCTGGCGGGTCGTGACGCCGCCGACGTTCGCGTCCTTGAACGGCTTGATCAGCTCGGGCAGGGTGCCCGGCGTCCAGACCGTGTCGGAGTCGAGCAGCACGGTGATGTCGTACGCCGACATCTCGGTGCCGATCTTGACGGCGTTGCGCTTGCCCGGGATCGGGGTGTGCACCCAGCGGACGAGCGGCGCGAACTCCTCGCACACCGCCTCGAGGCCGGGGTTGCGGGCGCCGTTGATGACGACGATGACCTCGTCGGGTCGCTGCTCGGTCACGCGGGTCAGCACGTCGCGGAACAGGTCGAGCGGCTCGTCGACGACGGGCACGATGACGCTGGTGGTCTCGTGGTGCTCGGCGGTCCACGGGCGGTACCGGCGGGACAGGCCCACCTTGAGCAGCCACAGGGCCCAGACGAGCCCGGAGAAGATCGTGAAGAGGTACAGCTCGGCCTGCTCGTCGAGCATGTGCCGGATCTGCAGGATGAAGATGAACATCGCTCACCTCGGCGTCGGTCGGGAGGGTGCCGGCGGCGACGGTGACGCGGCGGAGGGCGGGGACGCAGATGTGCTGTCCCGGTCGGGAGGCGTGCGCCTCTGTGACAGGAGCGGGGGGCTTCGGGGGGAGAGGTGTCACCCGATCGGACGGGCGGCGACGAGACGATCGGTGGAATCTGTGCGCCGGTTGTGCTCCCGGCCTCGAGTGGGCCCAGCGTGTTGGACGGGGCAGCCGCCGCGCAACTCGCTTCCGGCAAATCGGGCACTGTTTGTGAGATGGATCACAGCAAGGGTGTCCGGATTGCCCATAAATGCGCAGATCACAGTCGTGCAAGTCGGACATGTCCGGAGCGGGAAGCGCTTCAACGCGTGCGCTGGTCAGCGCGCGTGTCGCGCGTTGCGGGGATGTGTCGTACGGGAGTCGGCGGCGTGAAGCCGGTCACAACACGTGGTGACGTGTGTCAGAGTCACGTCCTGCTATGACCCGACGTCACCCGATCGGTCGCCGCCCGCACCGGGCCCGTCGGGGGCCGTGGCCGGGTGCGGACGGGCAAGGACGAGGGGGCTGCCGGGGTCGACGGCGAGAGTTGAGCGGAATAGGCTCAACTTCGACGGCGTTGCACAGGACGTCCCGCACCGACCCGCGGGACGCACCAGCACGCACGCGCGCGGCCGACCGGCCGCCGCGACCCGGACGCACGGAGGGGACGTTGGACGCGAAGCTCACCACCAAGTCGCAGGAGGCGATCGGCGACGCCATCCAGCAGGCGTCGGCCGCGGGGAACCCGCAGCTGGAGCCGGCCCACCTGCTGAACGCGCTGCTCGCCCAGGAGGGCGGCGTCGCGAACGGCCTGCTCGACGCCGTGGGCGCCGACCGCCAGGCGCTCGGCCGGGCGGTGCGCGCGATCCTCGTCAACCTCCCCGCAGCGAGCGGCTCCTCCGTCGCCCAGCCGACCGCCTCCCGGGCCACCGCGTCCGCGATCGAGGCCGCGTCGGCCGAGGCACGCACCCTGGGCGACGACTACGTGTCCACCGAGCACCTCCTGCTCGGCCTCGCCGCCGGCCAGACCGGCGTCGCCGACGCCCTGCGCGCCCAGGGCGCGTCCCGCGACGCGCTCGCCGCGGCGCTGCCGTCCGTCCGCGGCTCGGCGCGGGTCACCAGCCCCAACCCCGAGGGCACCTACAAGGCCCTCGAGCAGTACGGCGTCGACCTCACGCAGCGGGCCCGCGACGGGAGGCTCGACCCGGTCATCGGCCGGGACGCCGAGATCCGCCGCGTCATCCAGGTGCTGTCCCGCCGGACCAAGAACAACCCCGTGCTGATCGGCGAGCCCGGCGTCGGCAAGACCGCCGTCGTCGAGGGCCTCGCCCAGCGCATCGTCGCCGGCGACGTGCCGGAGTCCCTGCGCGGCAAGCGCCTCGTGTCGCTCGACCTCGCGGCGATGGTCGCCGGCGCGAAGTACCGCGGCGAGTTCGAGGAGCGGCTGAAGGCGGTCCTGGAGGAGATCACCTCCTCCGAGGGCGAGGTCGTCACGTTCATCGACGAGCTGCACACGGTCGTCGGCGCGGGCGCCGGCGGCGAGGGCGCCATGGACGCGGGCAACATGCTCAAGCCGATGCTGGCCCGCGGCGAGCTGCGCCTGGTCGGCGCCACCACCCTGGACGAGTACCGAGAGCGGATCGAGAAGGACCCCGCCCTGGAGCGCCGGTTCCAGCAGGTGTTCGTCGGCGAGCCCTCCGTGGAGGACACCGTCGCCATCCTGCGCGGCCTCAAGGAGCGGTACGAGGCGCACCACAAGGTGACGATCGCCGACGCCGCCCTGGTCGCCGCCGCGACCCTGTCCGACCGGTACATCACCGGCCGCCAGCTCCCGGACAAGGCGATCGACCTGGTCGACGAGGCCGCGTCCCGGCTGCGGATGGAGCTCGACTCCTCCCCGGTCGAGATCGACGAGCTGCAGCGCGCCGTCACCCGGCTGGAGATGGAGGAGGTCGTGCTGTCCGAGGCGGACGACCCCGCCTCCCGCGAACGGCTCGAGAAGCTCCGCGCCGACCTGGCCGACCGCCGCGAGGAGCTCGCCGGGCTCACCGCGCGCTGGGAGAAGGAGAAGGCCGGGCACAACCTCGTCGGCGACCTCAAGGCGCGCCTGGACGACCTGCGCTCGACCGCGGACCGGCTGCTGCGCGAGGGCGACCTCGCCGCGGCCGCGCGCCTGCAGTACGGCGAGATCCCGGCGGTCGAGAAGGAGATCGCGGAGGCGGAGCGCAGCGAGCGGGAGGCCGACTCCTCCGTCGCGGCGGACACCCCGATGATCGCCGACAAGGTCGGCCCGGACGAGATCGCCGAGGTCGTCGCCATGTGGACGGGCATCCCCGCCGGGCGCCTGCTGGAGGGCGAGACCGCGAAGCTGCTCCGGATGGAGGAGGTCATCGGCGAGCGGCTGATCGGGCAGTCCGCGGCGGTCGCCGCCGTGTCGGACGCCGTGCGCCGATCGCGCGCGGGCATCGCCGACCCCGACCGCCCGACCGGGTCGTTCCTGTTCCTCGGCCCGACCGGCGTCGGCAAGACCGAGCTCGCCAAGGCGCTCGCGGACTTCCTGTTCGACGACGAGCGCGCCATGGTCCGGATCGACATGTCCGAGTACGCCGAGCGGCACTCCGTCGCGCGCCTCATCGGGGCGCCCCCGGGCTACGTCGGCTACGAGGAGGGCGGCCAGCTCACCGAGGCCGTCCGGCGCCGCCCGTACTCGGTGCTGCTGCTCGACGAGGTCGAGAAGGCGCACCCCGAGGTGTTCGACATCCTGCTGCAGGTGCTGGACGACGGCCGGCTCACCGACGGCCAGGGCCGCACGGTCGACTTCCGGAACGTCATCCTCGTGCTGACGTCCAACCTCGGCTCGCAGCACCTCGTGGACCCGCTGCTCGACCCCGAGCAGCGCCGCGCCGGCGTGATGGACGCGGTGCGCGCGGCGTTCAAGCCGGAGTTCCTCAACCGGCTGGACGACATCGTGCTGTTCGACCCGCTGTCGCTCGAGGAGATCGGCAGGATCGTCGACCTGCAGGTCGCGTCCCTCGCGGCGCGGCTGCGGGACCGGCGGCTCACGCTCGACGTGGAGCCGGCGGCGCGCGAGTGGCTGGCGATCGAGGGCTTCGACCCGGCGTACGGGGCCCGGCCGCTGCGCCGGCTCGTGCAGCGCGAGATCGGCGACAAGCTGGCCCGGCTGCTGCTCGCGGGCGAGGTCCACGACGGCGACACGGTGCGCGTGACCCGCGCGGCCGACGGGCAGGGCGGCCTGGAGCTGACCCGGGGCTGACGCCGGGGCCCGGGCGCGGCGGCGTGCCCGCGACGTCCGGTGTGCGAGGTGTGCAGGACCTGTGCGCCTCGCACGCCCGACCCCGGGCACCGGGGGCCGCCCGCGGGGTCGCGTGCGACGATCGACCGCGATGAACGCGACCCTCGCCCTGGCCGCCGCCCCCGCCGCCTCCGGCACGCCCGAGCTCACCGGCCTGGCCGGCTGGGTGGTGAGCGTCATCGAGACCATGGGCCCCACCGGGGTCGGCCTCGTCGTGGCGCTGGAGAACCTGTTCCCACCCATCCCGTCCGAGGTCGTGCTCCCCGTCGCGGGGTACGTGGCGAGCCAGGGGCAGATGAGCCTCGTGTGGGCCGTCGTCGCGGCCACGCTCGGCGCGGTCGCCGGCGCGTGGCTGCTCTACGGCCTCGGCGCCTGGTTCGGGCGGGCGCGGCTGCGCCGCTGGCTGGAGCGGATCCCGCTCATGGAGGTCGAGGACCTGGACCGCGCCGAGGCGTGGTTCGAGCGGCACGGCGGCGCGGCGGTGCTGATCGGGCGGTGCGTGCCGATCGTCCGCTCGCTCGTGTCGATCCCGGCCGGCCTGGAGCGGATGCCGCAGACCCGGTTCCTGCTGTACACCGCGCTCGGCAGCGCGGTCTGGAACAGCCTGCTGATCGTCGGCGGGTACGTGCTCGGCTCCCAGTGGCAGGACATCGGGCACTACTCGGACTACATCAACTACGCCGTGTACGCCGTGATCGTGGTGCTGGTCGTGCGGTTCGTCTGGACCCGGCTGCGCCGCAGGCGGCTCGCCGCCCGCGGCTGACCGTCCCCCGCGTCAGCCGAACAGGGCACCCACCTTCGACGCGAACAGGTCCTCGCCCTTCAGGCGGCTCGTCGCCGCGGCGCCGACCACCCGGCGCACCCCGTCCTCGCCGACGAGCTGCGAGGCGCCACCCGCGCGGCCGAGCGGCAGCAGGATCCGCTCCGGCGCGGGGGCGTAGGTCGCGGTCGGCTCCCGGCCCTCGACGAGCGCCGTGATGTTCGCGGCCACCACCTCGGCGTGCGCGCGCGCCGCCGACGCGCGCTTGGACTCGGGCACGTCCGTGATGTCCCCGACCGCGAACACCGTCGGGTGGCCGGTCAGCGCGAGCGTCTCGTCGACCCGCACCTCGCCGAGGCCGTTGCGCGCGCCCGTCAGGTCGCCCGCCAGGTAGTCGCTCGCCGGCAGGTTGCCGTAGCAGCGGAACCACATCTGCGCCTCGACGCGGACGCCCGCCTCGGTCTCCACGACGAACGGCTCGTGCACGCCGACGTCCGACGGCGGCAGGTAGCCGAGCCGGGAGCCCAGCACCAGCTCCACCCGGTCGGCGAGCTGGGCGCGCACGGTCTCCCGCAGCTCCGGCAGGTAGTCGTCCGTGGTGAGCACGTCGTCGGCCTGGTCCACCACGGTGATCGACAGGTGCGGGTACGCGTCCAGCAGCTCGCCGACCAGCTCCAGGCCCACGGCGCCGGCGCCGACCACCAGGACGCGCTCCGCCCGGGCGAGCCCCTCGCGCATCCGGGCGAGCCGCGCCTGGGCGACCACCGTCTCGGACTCGATGAACTTGGCCGGGAACGGGTACGCCGTGCCCGTCGCGAGCACCAGGTAGTCGGCGTCCAGCGTGCTGCCGTCCGCGAGCCGCACCTGCCCGGACGTCGCGCGCTCGACCTTCTGGCGCAGCACCAGGCCGCGCTCCAGCAGGCGGTCGTAGCCGAAGAAGACGCGGTCCTCCCACGCGGGGTCCACCGCCGCGCGCAACGCCGCCGCGGCGTGCACGAACGCGTCCTTCGGGTCCACCAGGACGACGTCGGCGACGCCGTCCAGCAGCGAGGCCACCTGCGCCCCGCCGTACCCGCCGCCGACCACGACGACCCGCGGTGCTGCCATGTCCGAACCCCTCTCGCCCCGACGCGACCGCCGGTCGCGGCCCGTGCCCCCGAGCCTGCCACCGCCCCGGGCGCGCGGGCTGGGACGCAGGACCCGCCCGCGCCGTGACGTGCGCGACGCCCGCCCGCGCACGTCCCGGTCCCCACCTCTTCGTCGCGCGGCCCCCTGATCGTCCGGGCGGTGGCGCGAGAACGGGGCGGGGACCAGGGCGGTCCGCGTCTCCACCTCCGCCGTAGACGCCGCAGGCCCGCCGCGCGAGGTGCGCGGCGGGCCTGCGGGCGGGTGCGGCGTGCGGCGCCGCCGGTGGGTCAGGCGGCGGCCCGCGCGACCAGGTCGTCCAGGCCGGCCAGGTCGAAGCCGCCCATGCCGAAACCCGCGACGACGCGCATCGGCATGTCGCCCATCATCGCCAGCATCGTCGGGTCGAGCGCCGCGGTGGCCTCGCCGAACGCGGCACCGAGCAGCTCGGCGCCCCGCGGGTGCGCGAGCCACTCGTTGACCGTCGAGTCCGCGGTGAGCGTGCCGTGGAGGGCCTCGCCGGTGACGGTGACCTCGGCCGTGCCGCGGATGTCCCGGGACGACGCCCCGACCTCGATGACCGTGCGGCCGCCGCCGACGGCCCACCGGCGCAGCGCCGGGTGCCAGTACGACAGGTCGCGGGCGTCGAGCGTGAACTGCAGCGTGCGGGACTCGCCCGGCTCGAGCGCCACCTTGGCGAACGCCTTGAGCTCGCGGGTCGGGCGCAGCACCGCCGCCTCGGGGTCGCCGACGTAGACCTGGACCGTCTCGGCGCCGGCGCGGTCGCCGGTGTTGGTCACCGTCACCGACACGTCGACGGCGGACGAGGCGCCCTCGCCGGACACGGACGCCGTGACGTCGGAGTAGCCGAAGGTCGTGTACGACAGGCCGTGGCCGAACGGGTAGGCGACGTCGATCAGCCGGGTGTCGTACCAGCGGTAGCCGATGAGCACGCCCTCGCCGTACCGGACGTGCCCGTTGTCGCCGGGGAAGTTGCCGAACGCGGGGGTGTCCTCGACGCGGTGCGGGATCGTCTCGGCGAGCTTGCCGGACGGGTTGCGCACACCGAGCAGCAGGTCCGCGACGGCCGAGCCGCCGGCCTGGCCGCCGAGCCAGGTCTCCAGGACCGCCGCGGCGGCGTCCTGCCACTCCACGGCCACCGCCGAGCCGTTGGCCAGCACCACGACGACGCGGTCGTTCACCGCGGCGACGGCGCGCAGCAGCGCCACCTGGTTCGCGGGCAGGTCGAGGTGCGTGCGGTCGTAGCCCTCCGACTCGTCGACCGCGGGCAGGCCGAGGAACAGCAGCACCGTGCCGGCGCCGCGGGCGACCTCGACGGCCTCCGCGAGCAGCGCGGCATCCGTGGGCGCCGCGTCGCCGCCCGCGCCGGCGACGGCGAACCCGGCGGCGAACGGGAGCTCGGTGCCGGTCGCGGAGCGCAGGGCGGTCAGGGCGTCGTCCAGGCGGGTCGGGTTCACCTGGGAGGAGCCGGCGCCCTGGTACCGCGGGGTCCGGGCGAACTCGCCGATCACCACGGCGCGCGCGGCGTCGTCCGCCGACAGCGGCAGGACCGGGGTCCCGTCCACCGGTGCGTTCTTCAGCAGCACCGAGCCGTCCGCGGCGGCCTCGCGGGCCAGCGCGTGGTGCGCCTCGACGTCGATCGAGCCGGGCTCCGCGAGCGCGGGCCGGGCGCGGGCGATCAGCGTGAGCACCCGGCGGACGGCGGTGTCGAGCACCGCCTCGTCGAGCCGGCCGTTCTTCACCGCGTCGACGACGAGCGCGTCCGTGCGGCCGCCGGTCGCCGGCATCTCCAGGTCCAGACCCGCGGCGACGGCGGCGACGCGGTCCACCACGGCGCCCCAGTCGGACACGACCAGGCCCTCGAAGCCCCACTCGTCGCGCAGCACCTCGGTCAGCAGCCAGTGGTCCTGGGAGGCGTAGGTGCCGTTGATCTTGTTGTACGAGCACATGACGGTCCACGGCTGCGCCCGCTTCACCACGCGCTCGAACGCGGGGAGGTAGATCTCGCGCAGCGTGCGCTCGTCGACGTCCGCGGAGACCCGCATGCGGTCGGTCTCCTGGTTGTTCGCGGCGAAGTGCTTGAGCGAGGTGCCGACGCCCTCGGACTGGATGCCGGACACGAGCGCCGCGCCGAGGTCGCCGGCGAGCGCCGGGTCCTCGGAGAAGTACTCGAAGTTCCGGCCGCACAGCGGCGAGCGCTTCATGTTGACGCCCGGGCCGAGCAGCACGGCGACCTCGTTGCCGCGGGTCTCGCGGCCCAGCGCGCGCCCGACCCGGTCGAGCAGGTCGACGTCCCAGGTCGAGGCCAGCGCGGCGGCGGGCGGGAAGCAGGTGGCGGGCACGGAGTTGCCGATGCCCAGGTGGTCGGCGCTCTCGGCCTGCTTGCGCAGGCCGTGCGGGCCGTCGGTCACCATCACCCGGGGGACGCCGAGGCGCTCGACGCCCTCGGTGTGCCAGAAGTCGGAGCCGGACGTCAGCGCGGCCTTCTCCTCCAGGGTGAGCTCGGCCAGGACGCGCTCGACGTCGAATGCGGCGGTCATGCGGTGGCACCTCCTCGTGCGGTGGATCTGTTGCCGCCACTGTAGCCGATGCCTACCGCCCGGTCGGGTTCTTCTCCCGGGTCTGCGGACCTCCTGTGAGAACCTGTCCACCACGCGCCGCCCGGCGCGCACGGAGCACGGTGACGGGGGCCAGGGACGATGTCCGTCGAGACGCAGCAGCGCGGGTACGCGAAGGGGCGCGCGAAGCGCCGGGAGATCATCGACCAGGCCACGGCCATGTTCGGCGAGGTCGGCTACCGGGGGGCGTCGCTCCGCGAGATCGCGGCACGGTGCGGCATCTCGCACCCCGGCCTGCTGCACCACTTCCCGACCAAGGAGTCCCTGCTGCTCGCGGTGCTGGAGCACCGCGACCAGGTCGACATCGAGTGGCTGGACGCGGACAGCGCCGACGGCGTCACCACGCTGCGGCACCTGGTCGAGCTCGTGGCGCTCAACGCGACCCGGCGCGGGATCGTCGAGCTGTACGCCGTGCTCTCCGCCGAGGCCACCTCCGCGGACCACCCCGCGCACGTGTACTTCCAGGACCGGTACCGCCGGGCGCTCGACGCCGCGACCACGGCGTACGCGCGGGCCGCCGAGCAGGGCGCGCTCCGCGAGGGCGTCGACCCGGACGCCGCGGGCCGCCAGCTGATCGCGCTCATGGACGGCATGCAGATCCAGTGGCTGCTCGACGACGGGGAGACCGACATGGCCGGCGTGGTGCGCCGGCAGGTGCAGGACCAGCTCGCGGTGCCGCTGGACGCGGGGGCGGACGCCCCGCCGGCGGACGCCGCCGAGCTGGACGCCGGGGTCGAGCGCTAGGCCGGCGCCGCCGAGCCGTCCAGCAGCGACCCCGTGACCGGGGAGGGCGGCACCGCCACGCACAGGCCGGTCCGGTCGCCGCGCGCCCACGACCCCTGCGTCGGCGCCCACGCGAGCATCCGCGTGCCCTGGTCCCGCTCGTCGGCGGTGAGGACGCAGGACGCCTCCACGCGCGCCGACGCCTCGGCGGGGCCGGGCCACGACGAGCCCGGCTCGAACGCGTAGGACGACACCACCTGGGCGGCGTGCGGGTCGGCGCACGGCACGACGCGCACCCGGTCGACGGGGCCGTCCGCGGGGACGTCCGCGAGGCACGCGCCCGGTACGAGCTGCACCGCGTGGGCGTCCACGGGCGCGGTCACGTCCGCCGGCAGCGGGCGCGCGGCGACGGCCGAGCCGACGACCAGCGCGAGCAGGCCCGCCCAGGCCGCGGTGCCCAGCGCACCGAGCACCACCCCCGCCACCGCGAGACCCCGGCCGGCGCGCCGGTCCGGGGCGCCGGGGCGCGTGCGGCGCAGCCCGACGAGGCCGAGCACCAGGGCGACGGGCCCGGTGCCGAGGACGCCCGCGACCAGCGCCGCGACGGACACGCCGTCGGTGCGGGGGCGCGGCGGCGCCCAGCCGGGCGCGTAGAACGGCTCCGGGTAGCCGTAGGGGTCCGTCACGTCACACCTCCGCCGCCGGCCCGGCCGCGAACGTCCCGGCCAGCACCGAGCCCGTCGCCGCCAGGTCCGTGGACAGCACGCAGTAGGCCCAGCGGTCCCCGGCGGCCCACTGGTCGGGGTGCACGAAGTACACGTCCGCCCAGGCGTCCGCCGGGAGCGCCGCCGGGTCGACCAGGTGCGCGACCGCGGCCGTGCACCGGTCCAGCAGCGCGGTGTACGCCGCGTCCGGCTCCGCGACGTCGGCGAGCACCGGCTCCGCCATCGCCAGGCGGTCCACCACCTCGGAGGTGTGGCCGGCGGCGCAGTCGACCACGCGGCCGTCGGACATGTCGTACGTCGCGGGGGCGGCCGCGAGGCAGTCGCCGGGGGTCAGCGCGTCGGTCAGCGCGAACCACGGCAGCGTGGTCGCCGACCCGCCGCCGGCGAGGTCGTCCGCGCCGGCCCCGGCGCCCGGGCCGGGGGCCCCGGAGGCGCTCGACGACCCCGCCGTCGCGACCGTGACCGCGACCGCGACGGCCAGGCCGCCCACCAGCAGCACGGTCAGCACCCCGCCGATCCACGTCGCCGCGACCGCCAGGCCCCGGCCCGGCGCGCCCGTGCGGCGGACACGGCGCTGCGCGGCGATGCCGAGCCCCAGGCCGACCGGGCCCGTGAACAGGCTCACCAGGCCCGCCAGCGCGACCACGAACGCCGCGATCGCCAGCCCGTCGGTGCCGCGGGGCGCCGGGGGCGGACCCCAGGCGGGCGGCGGGGCGGTGACGTAGGGCGGTGGCGGCAGCGGCGCGCCGGGGGGAGCGGGCGACGGGGCCCACACGCCGGCGGACGGCGCGGGGGCGGTCGGCGCCGGGCCCGGCCAGGCCGGCGGACCCGGCTCGGGGGTCGACATGCGCCGAACCTAGCGGAGCCGTCGCGGCCGGTACGGCGCCCCCGCGCGGTTCCCCCGGACGGGCGCGGGCGTCACGCCGCGTCGGCGATGTCCAGCACCACGGGCACGTGGTCCGAGGGCGCCTTGCCCTTGCGCTCGACCCGCTCGATCGACACCCCGGTCACCCGCGGCGCGAGGGCGGGCGAGGCCCAGGTGAAGTCGATGCGCATGCCCTCGTTCCGCGGGAACCGCAGCTGCTGGTAGTCCCAGTACGTGTAGGTGTGCTCGGCGGGCAGGTGCACGCGGGACACCTCGGTGTACCCGCCCGCGCCGAACGCCTGGAAGGCATCGCGCTCCGCGGGCGTCACGTGCGTCCGCCCGGCGAACACGCCGATGTCCCACACGTCGGTGTCGAGCGGCGCGACGTTCCAGTCGCCCACCAGGGCGACCGGGAGCGCCGGGTCCTCCTCGATCCAGCGGCGCGACTCCTGCTGCAGGGCCTCCAGCCAGCGCAGCTTGTAGTCGAAGTGCGGGTCGCCGACCTCCCGGCCGTTCGGGACGTACAGGCTCCACACCCGCACGCCGCCGCAGCTGGCCCCGAGGGCGCGGGCCTCGGTCACCGGGTCCTCGCCCCAGCCGGGCTGGCCCGCGAACGCGTGCTCGACGTCGTGTATCCCGACCCGGGAGGCGATCGCGACGCCGTTCCACTGGCTGAACCCGCTCGTGACCACCTCGTAGCCGGCCGCCTCGAAGGCCTCGCGCGGGAACTGCTCGTCCTTGCACTTGGTCTCCTGCATCGCCAGCACGTCCGTGCCCGTCCGCTCCAGGAAGGCGATCACGCGGTCGACGCGGGTGCGGACGGAGTTCACGTTCCAGGTGGCGAGGCGCATGACCGGCACGGTACCGGCCGCTCCCGACACCCGGGGAACCGGGCGCCCGGCACCCGGGCGACCGGGGGGTGGCGACCGTAGGGTGGCCGCATGGGAACCGCACTGATCACGGGCGCCAGCTCCGGCCTGGGGCTCGAGTTCGCGTGGCAGCTCGCCACCGCCCGCCACGACGTCGTCCTCGTCGCCCGCGACGCCGAGCGCCTGGAGCGCCTCGCCGCCCAGCTGCGCGCCGCCGCGGGCGTCCGCGCGGAGGTGCTCCGCGCCGACCTGACCGACCGGGACGACGTGGAGCGCGTCGCCGAGCGGCTGCGCGCCACCGAGCGGCCCGTCGGCCTGCTCGTGAACAACGCCGGCATCGGCCTCGGCCAGCGGTTCGTGGGCAGCGACCTCGCGCAGCAGGAGGCGGCGCTCGACCTCATGGTCCGCGCCGTGCTCGTGCTGTCCCACGCCGCGGCCGGCGCGATGGTCGAGCGGGGGCGCGGCGCGATCCTCAACGTCGGCTCCGTCGCCGCCCTCATGACCTCCGGGACCTACTCGGCGCACAAGGCGTGGGTGCGGACCTTCACCGAGGGGCTCGCCGCGGAGCTCGCGGGCACCGGCGTCACGGCCACGGTCGTGTCCCCGGGCCTGACGCACACCGAGTTCCACGAGCGCGCCGGGCTGCGCGCCGGCGAGGCCTACCCCGAGCTGGCCTGGCTGTCCGCCGACCGGGTCGTGGCGGCGGCGCTCGCGGACGTGCGCCGCGGCGCCGTGCTGTCGACCCCCAGCCTGCGCTACCGGGCCGCGTCCGGCGTGCTGCGGGTCCTGCCCCGCTCCGCCCTCCGCGCGCTCGCCACCCGCCGCCCGGACCGCGCCCCCGGGGACTGACGCCCGGCACGGCCTCGCTACGCTGGCGGCCGTGACGACCTCCTCCCTCTCCCCGACCCCGCGCGAGCAGCTCCGCGACCTCATCGTCGAGCTGGCCGTCGTGCGCGGCCGGGTCACGCTGTCCTCCGGCCGCGAGGCCGACTACTACGTCGACCTGCGCCGGGTGACCCTGCACCACCGCGCCGCGCCGCTGATCGGCCACGTGCTGCTCGACCGGCTGGAGGAGGTCGGCCTGGGCACGGCGGACGTCGAGGCGGTCGGCGGCCTGACCCTCGGCGCCGACCCGGTCGCGACCGCGCTGCTGCACGCCGCCGCGTCCCGCGGGCAGGACCTGGACGCGTTCGTGGTCCGCAAGGAGGCGAAGGCGCACGGCATGCAGCGCCGCATCGAGGGCCCCGACATCGCCGGCCGCCCCGTCGTCGTGCTGGAGGACACCTCGACCACCGGGGCGTCGCCCATCGCCGCGGTCGAGGCCGCGCGCGAGGCGGGCGCGGACGTCCGCGGCGTGGCCGTGATCGTCGACCGCGCCACCGGTGCGCGGGAGAAGATCGAGGCGCTCGGCGTCCCGTACCACTACCTCTTCGACCTGACCGACCTCGGCCTGGCCTGACCCGCCCCGCGGGGGCCGGCGCCGCGCCGCCTACGCCTTCCCGCCCGACCCGGTGCCGCCGGGGGTGGCCCGGCCGGAAGGCGTAGGCGGCGTGCGCGCCGGGCTCAGGCCTCCGGGGCTGCCGTGGCGCCCGGGTACGACTCCGCCCACTCCGGGACGCGGGCGACCAGGTCCGCCACCGAGTCGAGGACCTGGGTCGGGCGGAACGGGTACCGCACGAGGTCCTCGGAGCGGGTGGACCCGGTCAGCACCAGGAACGTCCGCAGCCCCGCCTCGATCCCGGCGACGACGTCGGTGTCCATCCGGTCGCCGATCATCGCGGTCGTCTCGGAGTGCGCGTCGATCCGGTTCAGCGCGGACCGGATCATCATGGGGTTCGGCTTGCCGACGAAGTACGGCTGCCGCCCGGTCGCCGCCGTGATCATCGCGGCGACCGCGCCCGTGGCGGGCAGGTCGCCCTCCTGGCTCGGGCCGGTGACGTCCGGGTTGGTCGCGATGAACCGCGCGCCGCCCTGGATCAGCCGGATCGCGCGGGTGATCGCCTCGAACGAGTACGTGCGCGTCTCCCCGAGGACGACGAAGTCGGGGTCCGCCGAGGTCAGCGTGTAGCCCGCCTCGTACAGCGCCGTGGTGAGCCCGGCCTCGCCGATGACGTACGCCGAGCCGCCGGGCTCCTGGTCGGTGAGGAACTGCGCCGTCGCCAGCGCGGACGTCCACAGCGACTCCTCCGCCAGGTCGATGCCCGAGGACGCGAGCCGGGCGCGCAGGTCCCGCGGGGTGAAGATCGAGTTGTTGGTCAGCACCAGGAACGGGTGGTCGCCGTCGCGCAGCGCCCGCACGAACTCCGGGGCCCCCGGCACCGCGACGCCCTCGTGCACGAGGACGCCGTCCATGTCCGACAGCCAGGAGGCGATCGGCCGGGCGGTCACTGGTCGAACGCCTTGCGCTCGACGGCGGCGCGCTCGTCGGCCTCGTCGTACCGCTCGTCGCGGCCCTCGGCCGTGACCTCGCCGCGCTTCGCCGCCCGGCGCCCGCGGAGCACCTCGACGGCGATCGGGATCACCGAGACGAGCACGATGAGGACCAGCAGGACCTCGATGTTGTCCTTCACGAACGTCACGTTGCCGAGCACGTAGCCGAGCAGCGTCACGCCGACGCCCCACAGCAGCGCGCCGATGACGTTGAACGACACGAAGTGCCGGTAGCTCATCTTCCCGACGCCCGCGGCCACCGGCGCGTAGGTGCGCACGATGGGCACGAAGCGGGCGACGATGATGGTCCGGCCGCCGTACTTGTCGAAGTACTTGTACGTCTGGTCGATGTACTGCTGCTTGAAGATCCGCGAGTTCGGCCGGTTGAACAGCCGCGGTCCCACCTTGTTGCCGATCAGGTAGGCCAGCTGGTCGCCGAGGAACGCCGCCGCGAACAGCAGGGCGCAGAGCAGCCACAGCGGGAAGTCCAGCTCCTGGTGCGCCACGAGCATGCCCGCGGTGAACAGCAGCGAGTCGCCGGGGAGCAGCGGGAACAGCAGGCCCGTCTCGATGAAGACGACGATGACGATCCCGATCAGCGCGTACGAGCCGAACGAGGAGATGAGGTGCTCCGCGTCGAGCCAGTCCGGCAGCAGCGCCGGCTGGGCACCGAGGGCAGGGACGAGCGACACGAGCGCGGCTGACGCAGGCATGGGCCTCAGCGTACGGGGCGGGGGTCCGCGGGCGGACGGCCGGAGGTGCAGGTCCTGTGTGGGTACCCCGAGGGCCTGAGGTGGTGCGCGCACTGTGCTACCGCCGTGAGCCGGGTGCGGGAGGATGGCCGCCGTGACGACCTCCCCGCCCGCCGGCCGGCCCGGCGTCCTCGGCACCCCGCTCACGCCCGGCGCGACCCGGGTCCTGCTGCTCGGCTCCGGCGAGCTCGGCAAGGAGGTCGCGATCGAGCTGCAGCGGCTCGGCGTCGAGGTGGTCGCCGTCGACCGGTACCCGGACGCCCCGGCCATGCAGGTCGCCCACCGGTCGCACGTCGTCGACATGCTCGACCCCGCGGCGCTGCGGGCCGTGCTCGACGCCGAGGCCCCGCACGTCGTGGTCCCGGAGATCGAGGCGATCGCCACGCACGTGCTCGCCGACGTCGAGGCCGCCGGGGTCCGGGTCGTGCCGACCGCCCGCGCCACCGTGCTCACGATGGACCGCGAGGGCATCCGGCGGCTGGCGGCGGAGGAGCTGGGCCTGCCCACCTCGCCGTACCGGTTCGTCGACGACCTCGACGCGCTGCGGGCCGCGGTCGACGCCGTCGGGCTGCCGTGCGTCGTGAAGCCCGTCATGTCGTCGTCGGGGAAGGGCCAGTCGGTGGTCCGCGCGGCGGACGACGTCGAGGCGGCGTGGGCCTCCGCCCAGCAGGGCGGCCGGGCGGTCGCCGACGACGGGACCGCGGTGCGGGTGATCGTCGAGGGTTTCGTGCGGTTCGACTCCGAGATCACGCTGCTGACCGTGCGGCACGCCGGGGGGACCACGTTCTGCGACCCCGTCGGGCACGTCCAGGTCGACGGCGACTACCGGGAGTCCTGGCAGCCCGCGCCGCTGCCGCCGGGCACGCTCGCGGAGGCGCGGCGCGTCGCCGCCGCGGTGACCGACGCGCTCGGCGGCTGGGGCCTGTTCGGGGTCGAGCTGTTCGTCGTGGGGGACCGGGTGCTGTTCTCCGAGGTCTCGCCGCGCCCGCACGACACCGGCCTCGTCACGCTGGCGTCCCAGGACCTGTCGGAGTTCGCCCTGCACGCCCGCGCCGTGCTCGGCCTGCCCGTCGGGGACGTGCTGCCGCTCGGCCCGGCCGCGTCGTGCGCGGTGCTCGCCGAGGGCACGGGCGTGCCGCGGTTCTCCGGCGTCGACGCGGCGCTCGCGGTGCCGACCGCGCAGGTGCGGCTGTTCGGCAAGCCCGCCGTGGCGGGGCGCCGCCGGGTCGCGGTCACCGTCGCCCGGGGCGCCGACGTCGAGCAGGCGCGGGAGCGGGCCCGCGCGGCGGCCGCGGCGCTGACGGTCGACCTGGTGTGACCGTGGACCCGGCCGACCCCGTGGGCCCCGCCGACCCGCCCGACCCCGGCGCCCGCCCCGAGGAGGTCGGCGTCGGCCCCTGGCC
The DNA here is from genome assembly GCF_005239125.1 of Cellulomonas hominis. Classification (GTDB taxonomy): domain Bacteria; phylum Actinomycetota; class Actinomycetes; order Actinomycetales; family Cellulomonadaceae; genus Cellulomonas; species Cellulomonas hominis_A. The sequence continues at coordinate 18,723 of NZ_SZYE01000021.1, forward strand.
CGGCGGCCCCGACGCCTGGCCCGACGACCCGCGGCTCGACCCCGGGCTGCTCGCCCACGGCGACCGCCGCAACGTGGCCGACCGGTACCGGTACTGGTCCGTCGAGGCCGTCGTCGCCGACCTCGACACCCGGCGGCACCCGTTCCACGTCGCGATCGAGAACTGGGCGCACGACCTCAACATCGGGTCCGTCGTCCGCACCGCCAACGCGTTCAACGCCGCCGGGGTGCACGTCGTCGGCCGCCGCCGGTGGAACCGCCGCGGCGCCATGGTCACCGACCGCTACCTGCACGTGCACCACCACCCCGACGTCGACGACCTGCTGGCCTGGGCGGCGGCCGCGGGCCCGGGAGGCCGCGCGCTGCCGGTGCTCGGGATCGACAACGTCCCGGGGTCCGTGCCGCTGGACGGCTACCCGGTGCCGCGGGAGTGCGTGCTGCTGTTCGGGCAGGAGTCCGCGGGCCTGTCGGAGGCCGCGCGGCGGGGCGCGGCGGCGGTGCTGCACATCGACCAGTACGGCTCCACGCGGTCGATCAACGCGGGCGCGGCGGCGGCGATCGCGATGCACGCCTGGGCGGTCCGGCACGCGGGACCGCCGCCGGCCTGACCACCTCCGGCGTCCCGTGGGCAGGACGTCCCGACCGGCCGGTCCCCGGGACGTGCCAGACTTGGGGAGAAAGCGAAACCCCACTTCTCTTTGGAGCTGCTGCGATGGCCATCGCCACCCCTGAGGTGTACGCCGAGATGATCGACCGGGCGAAGGCGGGCAAGTTCGCCTACCCGGCCGTGAACGTCACCTCCTCCCAGACCGTCACCGCCGCGCTGCAGGGCTTCGCCGAGGCCGAGTCGGACGGCATCCTCCAGGTGTCCGTCGGCGGCGCCGAGTACGCGTCCGGCTCCACGGTCAAGGACCGCGTCTCGGGCACCCGCGCGCTCGCCGCGTACGCGACCGAGGTCGCGAAGGGCTACGGCATCACCGTCGCCCTGCACACGGACCACTGCGTCAAGAAGAACCTGGACTCCTGGGTCCGTCCGCTCCTGGCCCTGGAGGCCGAGGAGGTCAAGGCCGGCAAGAACCCGACCTTCCAGTCGCACATGTTCGACGGCTCCGACATCCCGCTGGACGAGAACCTCGTCATCGCGGCGGAGCTGCTCGAGCTGTCGCAGGCCGCGCGCACGATCCTCGAGATCGAGGTCGGCGTCGTGGGCGGCGAGGAGGACGGCCACGAGGCCGAGATCAACGAGAAGCTCTACACCACGGCCGAGGACGGCCTGGCGACGGTCCGCGCCCTCGGCGCCGGCGAGAAGGGCCGCTACCTGACGGCCCTGACCTTCGGCAACGTGCACGGCGTGTACAAGCCGGGTGCCGTCAAGCTGCGCCCGTCGATCCTCGCGGACATCCAGAAGGCCGTCGGCGCCGAGGTCGGCAAGGAGAACCCGTTCGACCTCGTGTTCCACGGCGGCTCGGGCTCCACGGCCGCGGAGATCGCCGAGGCGGTCGACAACGGCGTCATCAAGATGAACATCGACACCGACACCCAGTACGCGTTCACGCGTCCCGTGGTCGGCCACATGTTCAGCAACTACGACGGCGTCCTGAAGGTCGACGGCGAGGTGGGCAACAAGAAGGCCTACGACCCGCGCGCCTGGGGCAAGCTGGCCGAGGCCGGCATGGCCGCCCGCATCGTCGAGGCCGCGCAGCAGCTGCGCTCGGCGGGCCAGCGCATGCGCTGATCCGCCCGGTCCCCGCACGGGGAGCGACGCGGCGAGGGCCCGGTCACCGTCACGGTGACCGGGCCCTCGTGCGTCCGGGGTCGTGCGCCGCTCAGGCCTGGTGGTCGTCCTCGACCACGTCGAGCAGCTCGCCGATCCGGGTGACCTCGAGCAGGAACTGCACCGTCGGCGGCACGTGCAGCAGCCGGACGCGGTGCGGGGTCCGCATGGCGAGCCTGGCCAGGAACGCGACGCCGGACGAGTCCATGAACGTCACGTGGTGGGCGTCCACCTCGATGGGCAGGCCGGCCTGCTCGGCGTCGGTGGACGCCTGCGCCAGGTCCGGTCCGAGGTCCGCGTCGACCTCACCGGAGAGCACGATCGTGGTCCGGTCGGGGGACAGGATGACGTGCACCGAGCCCGGTTCCCCGGCGGCGTCGCCCGGAGCGGGTACGGTCGGCGCGGCCGAGGCATCCGCGCCCTGGTCCCTGGCGAGCCCGCCCGCGGGTGTGCTGTTACCGTCGCGCACGATGCTCCCTCCCGTCCGGGCGGCTGCCGCAGGGGCCGCCGCCGGTGATCGGCCCGTCCCGGCGGGCTGCTGCACCGGGATCTGTCGGGAACGCTAGACGATCGGAGGCGGTGGTGGTCAACTCCACGCCCGGCGACGGTGCCGCGGACACCGTCGACTCGATCGGGCGCGCGGTCGGGCAGATCGTCGGCATGCCGGTCCTCGTGGTGGCCGCGGAGCCGCCGCGGTGGCCCGTCGTCTGGGTGAACCGCGCGTTCACCGAGGCGACCGGGCTCACGCTCGACGAGGTCGCGGGCCCTGCGGTGGACCTGATCGCCCTGTCCGCCGAGGACGCCTCCGGCCTGCACCAGCTCCAGGACGCCGTCCTGGACCGTCGCGCGACCTCCGCCCTGCTCCGGCTGCGCCGTGCCGGCGGCGACTGGTTCTGGGCGCGCGCGGTCGTCACCCCGGTGACCGCCGAGGGTGCGACGGAGCCGACGCACTGGGTGGCGGCGCTGGTCGACGTCACCGACCAGGTCGACCGCGACGCCGCGGTCGCCGCGGAGGTCGAGGTCGTCCGCCGGGAGAGCGAGGACCTCGCGCTGATCGGCGCGGTGTCCGACCTGGTGATGGACCTGGACGACCCGTACGGCCTGCGGGCCATCGCCGAGCTGCTCGCGCACCGGGTGGTCGCCTGGGCCGGCTTCTACGTGGACGACGACGGCCTGCAGGCGGCGGACGGCGTCGACGTGACCCGCGCGCCCCGCGCGTCGGGGCGCCGGCACGGCCCCGGCGGCACGGGCGTGCCGTTCGTCGCCCGGCGGGGTGCGCGTCCGCCCGGGGACGACCCGGTGCAGCGGCTCCTGGACGGCGAGGGGGAGACGCACCTCGTCCTGGACCTCGACACCGACGCGCCGGGCCAGCCGGGCACCGCCTCGGCGTGGCTGGCGGAGGACCTGCGCGCCCGCGTCCCCGACGGTGCGGCCGTCGGGCACGTCGCGGTCCTGCCGCTGCCCGGCCGGCACCGCGTGCTCGGCCTGCTGGCGGTGATCCCGCGCGCGACCGGCCCCGACCTGGTCCACGACGCCCCCGCCCGCGGCGGCGTCGACGAGCGCACCCGCACCATCCTGTCGCTCACGGCGCGCCGGGTCGGCCTGGCGATGGAGAACGTCCGGCTGTACGCCCGCGAGCACCGCGTGGCGGAGACCCTGCAGCGCGCGATGCTGCCGGAGCAGGCCGAGGTCGAGGGCCTGGACGTCTGGTCGTACTACGCGCCGAACGTCGTCTACGCGCAGGTCGGCGGCGACTGGTACGACGTCGTGCAGATCGCCCCGGACGTGGTCGGCGTGGTGATCGGCGACGTCGTGGGCCACGACGTCGAGGCCGCCGCGGCGATGGGCCAGCTCCGGTCGGTCGTGCGCGCGTACGCCTTCGAGGTCACCGAGCCCGGCCCGGTGCTCGAGCGCGTCGACCAGCTCGTCGGCGGCATGCGCATCCCGCGCTCCGCGGGGCTGGTGCTCACCACGCTCACCCGCCGGGACCCCGAGGACGGCGGCTGCCCGAGCTGGCACCTGGAGTACTCGCGCGCCGGCCACCTGCCCGCCCTGCTGGTGCGGGACGGCCAGGTCGTGCTGCTCGACGGCGCCGGCGGCGCGCTCATCGGGTTCGGCGACGGGCACCGGCGGACGGCGCGGCACGACCTGCTGCCCGGCGACGTGCTGGTGTTCTACACCGACGGCCTCATCGAGCGCCGGGACCGCGCGCTGCCGGACGGCCTGGCCGCGCTGCGCGAGGTGGCGGCGGGCGCGTCCGCCGTCGACGCGGCGGGCATCGGCGAGGAGCTGCTCGCGCGGCTCGCGGACAGCCCCGAGGACGACGTCGCCGTCGTCGTCGTGCGGATCCCCGACCTCACCGACACCTCGGGGCACGGCGGCAACGTCCGCAGCCGGCGGTGGCAGCTGCCGAGCGAGCCGGGCTCCATCGCCCGCGCCCGGCACGCGGTGCTGCGGACCTCGCACGCGTGGGAGCTGGGCGACGCGTCGAACGCGGAGCTCGTCGTCTCCGAGCTGGTCGCCAACGCCGTGCTGCACGGCTGGGGGCGGGTCACCCTGCGGCTGCACGACACCGGCGACGGCCTGCGGATCGAGGTCGAGGACTCCAACCCGACGCCGCCCGTCGCGACCGAGGGCCACCCGGGCAGGATCGGCGGGTTCGGCATGCGGATCGTCGAGCGGCTCGCCGACTGGGGCTGGCGGCCGTCGCGCGGCGGCAAGGTCGTGTGGGCGCGGGTGCGGCCGTCGGAGCCCTCGGTGCTGCGCGGCCCCCGGGGCGGGGCGTAGGCCGGAGGGGTCAGGCGGGGGAGGGCGCGTCCTGCGCGACCTGCTCCGTGCCGTCGCCCTCGGGCGCGGCGCACCGGTGGTCCGCGTCGATGCGGAACAGCTCGAGCGCCCCGCAGATCTCCAGCACGAACAGGTCCCGCGGGTCGGCGCCGCGCAGCACCGTCGCGCCGCCGCGCTTGCGGCTCGCGTCCGCCAGCGAGATGAGGAACGCCGCGCCGGTCGAGTCCATGAACGTCACGTCGCACATGTCGATGACGAGCAGCTGGCGGCGCAGGCCCACGACGCGCGCGGCGATCTCGGGGAACTGGTCGCGCTCGGCCAGGTCGAGGTCCCCGGCGACGACGAGGGTCGTCGTCGCGGCCGAGGTGGCGATCTCGATCATGGGGGGACCTGTCGACGAGGGGCACGTGCTGGACGACTGTAACCGCGTCCCCGGTGCCGACGCATGCCGAGGATCCCCGCCGGCCGCCTGCGACACTGTGGCCATGACCGGAGCCAACCTCCTCGGACCCGAGCCCACCCGCCTCCCGGACGGTGCCGACGCCGACGCGCGCGCCGTCCTCGCCGCCGGCGGCGACCCCCGCGACGCCGCGCGCCGCGTCCCCGCCTCGTCGCTCGCCTGGGCGCTGCTCGCCGAGCGGGCGCTGCGCGACGAGGGCGACCCGGTCGCCGCGTACGCCTACGCCCGCACCGGCTACCACCGCGGCCTGGACGCGCTGCGCCGCGCGGGCTGGCGGGGCCAGGGGCCGATCCCCGCGGACCACGAGCCGAACCAGGGGTTCCTGCGGGCGCTGCTCGCCCTCGCCGAGGCCGCCGACGCCATCGAGGAGGAGGAGGAGGCCGCGCGCTGCGAGCAGTTCCTCGTCGACTCGGGGACCTCCGCCGCCGAGGTCGCCGGGCTCCGCTGACCGCCCCGGGGCGGCGTCGGCACCCGGCGGTGCGGACGTCGCCCGGACGGTGATCACGCGCCTCCGCTAGCATTTCGGAGGTACTGGGGTCGCCTGCCGCCCCGTGCCCGGACCTCCCGCGCCCGAGCCACGTCGCTCGGCACCGCTGCGGGTGCCGCCGCGAGGCAGGGTGGGAGTGGTGATCACATGCCGGCCGTCGTGGTGCTCGGGACCCAGTGGGGCGACGAGGGCAAGGGCAAGGCGACCGACCAGCTCGGGTCGCGGATCGACTACGTCGTGAAGTTCAACGGCGGCAACAACGCCGGGCACACCGTGGTCGTGAACGGCGAGAAGTACGCCCTGCACCTGCTGCCGTCCGGCATCCTGTCGCCGGGCGTCGTGCCGGTCATCGGCAACGGGGTCGTGATCGACATCGAGGTCCTGTTCGAGGAGATCGACGCGCTCGAGGCCCGCGGGGTGTCCGCCGAGCGGCTGCTCGTGTCCTCCGCGGCGCACGTGATCGCCCCGTACCACCGCACGGTCGACAAGGTCACCGAGCGGTTCCTCGGCAAGCGGAAGATCGGCACCACCGGCCGCGGCATCGGCCCCGCGTACGCCGACAAGATCAACCGGGTCGGCATCCGCATCCAGGACCTGTTCGACGAGAACATCCTGCGGCAGAAGGTCGAGGGTGCCCTCGACCAGAAGAACCACCTGCTGGTGAAGGTCTACAACCGCCGCGCGATCACGGTCGACGAGACGGTCGAGGACCTGCTGGGCTACGCCGAGCGGCTGCGCCCGTACGTCGCGGACACCCCGCTGGTGCTCAACCAGGCGCTCGACGCCGGGAAGACCCTGGTGTTCGAGGCCGGCCAGGCCACGATGCTCGACATCGACCACGGCACGTACCCGTTCGTCACGTCGTCGTCGGCGACCGCGGGCGGCGCGTGCACCGGTTCCGGCATCGGCCCCACCCGCATCGACCGGGTGGTCGGGGTCGCCAAGGCGTACACCACCCGCGTCGGCGAGGGCCCGTACCCGACCGAGCTGTTCGACGAGGACGGCGAGTGGCTCCGGCAGACCGGCGGGGAGTTCGGCACGACCACCGGCCGCCCGCGGCGCACCGGCTGGTACGACGCCGTGGTCGCCCGCTACTCCTCGCGGATCAACGGCCTCACCGACCTGGTTGTCACGAAGCTCGACGTGCTGACCGGCCGGGACAAGATCCCCGTCGCCGTGGCCTACGACGTCGACGGCCGCCGGTTCGACGAGATGCCCGACGACCAGAGCGACTACCACCACGCGAAGCCGGTCTACGAGTACCTGGACGGCTGGACCGAGGACATCTCCGGCGCCCGCGAGCTCGCGGACCTGCCGGTGAACGCGCAGCGGTACCTGACGCGCCTGGAGGAGATCAGCGGGACCCGGATCTCGGCCGTCGGCGTCGGCCCGGGCCGCGAGGCGACCGTCGCGATCCACGACCTGCTGGGCTGACCCGCCGCGGGGACTCCGCCGGACGGAGGACGTGGTCCGCGCAGATCCGTCGTCCCGACGACGCGGCGGGTCCCCGCGCCGGGGGACGGTGCCGGGGTGCGAACCACCCGTCACCGCCCCCGGACCCTGCTCCGCCGGACCGCGCTCGCCGTCGCGCTGACCCTCCTCGCCCTGCCGCTCGCCGGCGCCGGGTACGAGGCGTGGTCGGCCCGCGGCGCCGCGGACCGCTACCCGCCCCCCGGCCGCCTGGTCGACGTCGGCGGCCACGCCCTGCACCTGGACGTCCGTGGCACCGGGTCGCCGGTCGTCGTGCTCGAGGCCGGCAGCGGCGAGACGTCGCTCGGCTGGGAGTCCGTCGCCGACGCCCTGGCCCAGCGCACCACCGTCGTGGCGTACGACCGCGCGGGCTACGCCTGGAGCGAGCCGTCCGCGGAGCCGCGCACCGGTGAGGCCGTCGTCGCCGACCTGCGCGCCGCGCTCGACGCCGCCGGGCTCGCCGGCCCGTACGTCGTGGTCGGCCACTCGATGGGCGGGCTGTTCGCCCGGCTCCTCGCCGAGCGGGCGCCGGAGGACGTCGCCGGGCTCGTGCTCGTCGACGCCCGGCCCGAGGACGACGCCCGGGAGACCGCGGACGTGCTCGCGGCCGAGGGCCGGCCCGCCGACCCGCCCGCGTGGGCCCTGGGCGCGCTGCAGCGCACCGGCGTGCTCCGGCTGTTCGCCGACCAGCTCCTGGCCGGCATGGTGGACCCGGCGGAGCAGGACCGGTTCCTCGACGTCGTCGCCACCCCCGCCTTCTTCGCCGCGCGGCAGGAGGAGGCCGACCTGATCGGGTCGACCGAGGACGCCGTCCGCGGGCAGGACCTCGGCGACCTCCCGGTGCGGGTCGTCGCCCGGGGCGAGCCCCAGGACTACGCCGCCGCCGGCATCTCCGCGCGCGGCGGCGCCGAGCTGGAGCGGATCTGGCAGGACGGGCAGCGCCGCATGCTCGGGCTCTCCTCGCGTGCCGCGCTCGTCGTCGCGGAGGGGAGCGGTCACCTGGTGCCGCGCGACCGTCCGGACGTGGTGGTCGACCAGGTGCTCGAGGTGCTGACCGAGATCGGCGCGGACCGGGGCGCCCGGTCGGCGTGGACGGCCGGGCGGGGGTGAGTACGACCTCGGTAGGGTCGGCCCCGTGAAGATCCTCGTCGTCGGGACCGGCGCCCGCGAGCACGCCCTCACCCTGGCCCTGTCCCGCGACCCGCAGGTCACCGCGCTGCACGCCGCGCCCGGCAACCCGGGCATCGGCGCGCTGGCGACCCTGCACGTGGTCGACCCCCTGGACGGCGCCGCGGTCGCGGCGCTGGCGACGTCCCTCGGCGCCGACCTGGTCGTGGTCGGCCCCGAGGCGCCGCTCGTCGCGGGCGTGTCCGACGCGGTGCGTGCGGCCGGGGTGCCGGTGTTCGGGCCGAGCGCCGAGGCCGCGCGGCTCGAGGGGTCGAAGGCCTTCGCCAAGGAGGTCATGGCCGCCGCCGGCGTGCCCACGGCCGACCCCGTGGTCGTGACCGAGGCGTCGGCGGCCGAGGCCGCGCTCGACACCTTCGGCGCCCCGTACGTGGTCAAGGACGACGGCCTCGCCGCCGGCAAGGGCGTCGTCGTCACCGAGGACCGGTCCGTCGCTTTGGAGCACGCGCTCGCCTGCCTGGCGAAGCCGGGCGGCCGGGTCGTCGTCGAGGACTACCTGGACGGCCCCGAGGTCTCCCTGTTCGTGCTGTCGGACGGCACCCACGTGGTCCCGCTCGTCCCCGCCCAGGACTTCAAGCGCGTCGGCGACGCCGACACCGGCCCGAACACCGGCGGCATGGGCGCGTACACGCCGCTGCCCTGGGCGCCGGAGGGGCTCGTGGCGGAGGTCGTCGCCCAGGTCGCCCAGCCCACCGTCGACGAGATGGCGCGGCGCGGCACCCCGTTCGTCGGCGTCCTGTACTGCGGGCTGGCGCTCACCAGCCGCGGGACCCGGGTCGTGGAGTTCAACGCCCGGTTCGGCGACCCCGAGACGCAGGTGGTGCTGGCCCGGCTCGCGACGCCCCTCGCGGGCGTGCTGCTCGCCGCGGCCACCGGCGGGCTCGGCGACCTGGCGCCGCTCGACTGGACCGACGACGCGGCCGTCACCGTGGTCGTCGCGTCGGCGGGGTACCCGGAGGCGCCGCGCACCGGCGACGTCATCACCGGGCTCGACGAGGCCGAGGCGGTCCCCGGTGTCCACGTGCTGCACGCGGGCACGGCGGCCGGCGCGGACGGCGCGGTCGTCTCCGCCGGCGGCCGCGTGCTCTCGGTGGTCGGCGCCGGCCCGGACCTCGCGGCGGCCCGCGCGGCGGCCTACGCGGGCGTCGAGAAGATCGCCCTGCCGGGCTCCCACCACCGCTCCGACATCGCCCGGGCGGCCGCGGAGGGCTGACGGCCCGAGTTCGCCGGTTCCGCGGCTGGAGGGGCTGCGCAACCGGCGAACTGGCGCGCAACCGGCGAACTCGGGGCTCGCGCCGGGGCATACTCGCCCGCATGGAGCTGCCCCTCGCCTGGTCCCTCGTCCTGATCGTCGCCGGGGCGTGGAGCCTGCTCGTCTGGCCCCGGTTCGGCGCGCGCATCGCGAAGGACCCGCGGGCGCGGGACGCGCAGGGCCGGCCGACGCGGTTCCTCACCGTGCACCTCGTGCTCATCACGGTGTCGATGCTGCTGGGCGCGGCGGTCGCGCTGCTCGGCGTCCTCACGCTGCTCTGACCGCCCCGCGCGCGACCGTCGCGGACGCCGCCCGGGCCACGCCCGCGCCTGCGGCAGGATGGCCCCCATGACCGCACCCACGCTGCCCGGCTGGACGCACACCTACTCGGGCAAGGTCCGCGACCTGTACGTCCCGGACACCACCCAGGAGGCCGGGGCCGCGGTGGCCGAGGCGCACGGCGACGTCGTCCTGGTGGTCGCCAGCGACCGGGTCAGCGCGTTCGACCACGTGCTCAGCCCCGGGATCCCCGGCAAGGGCGTCGTGCTGACCCGGCTGAGCCTGTGGTGGTTCGACCAGCTGGCCGACCTGGTGCCGAACCACGTCGTGTCGGCCGAGGCGCCCGCGGTGCCGGCGGCGGTGCTCGGCCGGGCGATGGTGTGCCGGCGGCTGCAGATGTTCCCGGTGGAGTGCGTGGCCCGCGGCTACCTGACCGGGTCGGGCCTCGCGGAGTACCGCGCGACCGGCGAGGTCACCGGGATCCCGCTGCCGGCGGGCCTGGTGGACGGCTCGCGGCTGCCGGAGCCGATCTTCACGCCCGCGACCAAGGCGGAGCTCGGCGAGCACGACGAGAACGTCAGCCTGGACGTCGTCGCCGGGCAGCTGGGCCGGGAGCGCGCGGAGGAGCTCCGCGACCTCACGCTGGCGGTGTACGCGCGGGCCGAGGGCATCGCGCGGGAGCGCGGCGTCGTCCTGGCGGACACCAAGCTGGAGTTCGGCGTGGACCCGACGACGGGCGCGGTGACCCTCGGCGACGAGGTGCTGACCCCGGACTCGTCGCGGTTCTGGCCGGCGGACGCCTGGGAGCCGGGCCGGTCGCAGCCGAGCTTCGACAAGCAGTTCGTCCGCGACTGGCTGGCGTCGCCGGCGTCCGGCTGGGACCGCGCGGCGGACGCCGAGCCGCCGGCGCTGCCCGCGGAGGTCGTCGAGCGGACCCGCGCCCGGTACCTCGAGGCCTACGAACGGCTGACGGGGACGCCGCTCACGGTGTGAGCGACGCCCCCGCCGGGGCCGCGCCGGGAGGTGCGACGGGGCTCAGGAGCCGAGCGCGTCCTCGATGAGCGGCACGAGGTTGTCGAGCGCGTACTGCTGCGCGCCGACCGTGCCGAGCGAGTACGCCGACTGCAGCTCGCTGCCGAGGATCACGGCGCGGCCGTCGGCGACGGCCGGGACCGCCTGCCACTGGGGGTCGTCGGTGATCTCGGCGGCGTCGAGGTAGATCGGGAACGCGACGATCAGGTCGGCGTCGAGCAGGTCGAGCTGCTCGGAGGAGATGTCGACGCTGAAGCCGGAGGAGGACACCGGCAGCCCGGCGATGGTCGGCGACTGCTCGAACCCGAGGTTCTCCATGAACTGGACCCGCTCGCTGCCCTCGATGTACGCGCCCCAGCCCTCCGAGGTCCGGGCGGCGGCGGTGAACGTCTTGCCCTCCCAGTCCGGGTGGTCGGCCCGGGCCTGCGCGAAGGCGTCGTCGAGGCCGGCCTGGAGCTCCTCGCCCTTCTCCGGGACGCCGAGCGCGGCGGAGATCAGCTCGAGCTGCTCCTCGCCGGTGGTGAGCCAGGAGTCGCCGCCCTCGGGCACGCCGACGGTCGGGGCGATCTCGGAGAGCCGGTCGTACCGGTCCTGGTCGCCGGAGGACTTCACGTCGAGGATGAGGTCGGGCTCGAGCGCGGCGATCGCCTCGTAGGACGGCTCGAGGGTGTCGATGATCTCGGGCGACTCGTCGTACTGGCCCTCGGCCCACGGCCCGACGCCGTCGCCCCCGAACGCCAGCCAGTCGGACGCGCCGACGGGCTGGTAGCCGAGGGACAGCGCGGTCTCGGCGTCGCCCCAGCCGAGGGCGACGATGCGCTCCGGGCGGGACTCGACGGTGATCTCGCCGAACTTGGTGTCGACGGTCGCGGGGAACGTGCCCTCGGCCGCGGGGCCGGAGCCGCCCGCGGCGGTAGTCTCGCCCGAGCCGGCGGCGTCGTCGGTGCCGGAGCACGCGCTCAGGGCCAGGACCGCGACCGCCGCGACGGCGGCGACACGCATGGACTTCATCGAAGGCCTTTCGTGGAGGGGGCCCGCGGCGACTTCGGGAACGGAGTCACGATCGGGATGCCGGAAGGTTAGCCTAGCCTCATGACGTGCGGGAACCCCGGGTGAGCGCGGTCGGCGCACCGCACCCCGCGACGGCCCGCCCGGCGACGCCGGCGCCCGCCCGCCGCGGGCTGGCGCTGCTGCTGGTCGCGGGCCTGCTCGTGGTCGCGCTGGCCCTGAGCCTGGCCGTCGGCTCGCGCCCCGTGGGGCTGTCGACGGTGTGGCACGCGCTCACGGGCGGGGAGGTGCCGGCGGCGGACCACGCCGCCGTCGTCGGGCTGCGGCTGCCCCGCACCGTGCTGGCGGTGCTGGTCGGCGCGGGCCTGGCGGTCGCCGGCGCGCTGATGCAGGCGCTGACCCGGAACCCGCTGGCGGACCCCGGGATCCTCGGCGTGACGAGCGGCGCGGCGTTCGCGGTGGCGGTCGGCGTGGTCCTGCTGGGCGTCACCCGGCCGTCGGGCTACGTGTGGTTCGCGTTCGGCGGGGCGCTGCTCGCGACGGTCGCGGTCTACCTGGTCGGCTCGGCGGGGCGGTCGAACGCGGGGCCGGTCCAGCTGACCCTGGCCGGCGTGGCGCTGAGCGCGGTGCTGACCGGCGTGGTCGGCGCGCTCCGGCTGACGGACCAGGAGCGGTTCGCCGTCCTGCTGACCTGGGAGTCGGGGTCCCTCCAGGCCCGCGGCTGGGACGTGATCGTGCCGGTGCTGCCCTTCGTGCTGCTCGGGCTGGCGGTCGCGGGGGTCGTGGCCGGGGCGCTCAACACGCTCGGGCTGGGGGAGGACCTGGCGACGGCGCTGGGCGCCTCGGTCGGCCGGACGCGGGTGCTGTCGGTGGTGGCGATCACGCTGCTGGCCGGTGGCGCGACCGCGATGGCCGGGCCGATCACGCTCGTGGGGCTGATGGTGCCGCACATCGTGCGCTGGCTGGTCGGCCCGGACCAGCGGTGGATCCTCGGGCTGTCCGCGCTGGCGGGCCCGGTGCTGGTGCTGCTCGCGGACGTGGCGGCGCGGGTGCTGCTGTGGCCGGGGGAGCTGCCGGTGGGCGTGGTGACCGCCTTCGTGGGCGCGCCGGTGCTGATCGCGCTGGTGCGGCGGCGGAAGGCGACGGGGCTGTGACCGGCGTGCGGGTGGCGACGACGCCCGGTGCGGCGCGGCGCCCGCCGGCGGATCCGCGGCGCCGCAGCCGGGTCGCCGTGGCGGGTCTCGCCGTGGCCGCGGTGCTGCTCGCGCTGGTGGCGCTGGGCCTCGGCGACTACCCCCTGGGCGTCGTGGACGTGGTCCGCGCGCTGGTGTCCGACCAGGGCTTCGCCACCACGATCGTGACCGAGTGGCGGCTGCCGCGGGTGCTGGTGGCGCTGGCGTTCGGCGCGGCGCTCGCGGTGTCGGGCGCGCTGTTCCAGTCGCTGACCCGCAACCCGCTGGGCTCGCCCGACGTGATCGGCTTCTCGACCGGGTCGTACACCGGGGTGCTGGTCGTGACGACCGTCCTCGGCACCGGCACGCTCGGCGTGTCCGCGGGGGCCCTGGTCGCGGGGCTGCTGACCGCGCTGGTGGTGTACCTGCTGGCGTACCGGGACGGGGTGCAGGGGTTCCGGCTGATCGTGGTCGGCATCGGCGTGACGGGGATGCTGCACGGCGTCAACGTGTGGCTGCTGCTGCGGGCGAAGACCGAGGTCGCGCTGGCGGCCTCGATCTGGGGCGCCGGGTCCATCTCGCTGGTCGGCTGGTCGCAGGCGCTGCCCGCCTTCGCGGTGCTGGTGGTGCTGACGCCCCTGGTGTGGGCGCTGCGCGGGCCGCTGCGGCAGCTCGAGCTCGGCGACGACGCGGCGGGGTCGCACGGCGTGCGCGTCGAGGCGTCCCGGCTCGCGGTGGTCGTGCTGGGCGTGGCGCTGATCGCGACGGTGACGGCGACCGCGGGGCCGATCGCGTTCGTGGCGCTGGCCGCGCCGCAGATCGCCCGCCGGCTGGCCGGCTCGGCGGGGCTGCCGCTGGTGGCGTCGGCGCTGACCGGCGCGGTGGTGCTGCTGGCGGCGGACGTGCTCGCGCAGCACGTGCTGCCCACGGCGCTGCCGGTGGGCGTGGTGACGGTGGTGCTCGGCGGGGTCTACCTGCTGGCCCTGATCGTGCAGGAGGCGCGGCGACGATGGTGAGTCAGGACCGGCTGCGGGCCGACCGGGTGACCCTGGGCTACGAGCGGAAGACGGTGTCGACCGACCTCAGCCTGGCCGTCCCGGACGGCTCGTTCACGGTGGTCGTCGGCCCGAACGCGTGCGGGAAGTCGACGCTGCTGCGCTCGCTGGCCCGGCTGCTGCGGCCGGCGGCCGGCGAGGTGGTGCTCGACGGCACGTCGATCCACCGGATGCCCACCAAGGAGGTCGCGCGCCGGGTCGGGCTGCTCCCGCAGACGGCGGTCGCGCCGGAGGGCATCACGGTGGGCGAGCTGGTCGCGCGCGGCCGCTACCCGCACCAGAACCTGTTCCGGCAGCAGTCGGACGCGGACCGGCGGGCGGTGGCGGACGCGATGGACGCGACCCGCGTGACCGACCTGGCGGCGGTGCCGGTCGACGAGCTGTCGGGCGGGCAGCGGCAGCGGGTGTGGGTGGCGATGGCCCTCGCCCAGGAGACCGGGATCCTGCTGCTGGACGAGCCGACGACGTTCCTCGACATCGCGCACCAGATCGAGCTGATGGACCTGTTCGCCCGGCTGCACGCGCAGGGCGCCACGCTGGTCGCGGTGCTGCACGACCTCAACCACGCGGCCCGGTACGCGACGCACCTGGTGGTGATGAAGGACGGCGCCGTGGTCGCCCGGGGCCGGCCGGCGGAGGTGGTGACGGCCGAGCTGGTCGAGGAGGTGTTCGGGCTGCCGTGCCTGGTCATCCCGGACCCGCTGGCGGGCACCCCGCTGGTGATCCCGCGCGGCTCGGCGCACACCGCGGCGGACTGACCGGGGCGCCACCGGCCGCCGAGGTCGGTGCTTCCGCCCGAGATCGGTGGTCGCAGGCACCGATCTCGGCGCGGGGCACCGATCTCGGCGCTCCGTGGGGCCGCGTCAGGCGGGGGCCAGGACCACCACGGGCTCGCTCGTCGGCTGCTCCGAGCCGCCCTCCGGCTCCACCGTGAGCGCGAGCGCGTCGCCGGTGCGGTAGGCGTCGGTGCGGATCTGCAGCGTGCCGTCGGTGACCCCGGTGGTGGCGTCCGGGACGGGCGAGCCGTCCCGCATGACCCACAGCTGGTAGACCTCCCCGGCGCCCGGCGCGTCGACGCCGGTCGCGGTGACCAGCGCGGCGTCGGCCGTGACGACGGCGACGGCGGTGCCGCCGGACGTGACCGGGGCCGACACGACCTGGGCGCCGGGCTCGGCGAGCAGGGCGGTGATCCGGTCGGCGCGGGCCTCGGCCTCGGCGGCCCGCTGCGCCTGCCGCCAGGCGACGGTGCTGGGCACGGCGATCGCCACGAGCAGGGCGAGGGCGGCGACGGCGGCGGACCAGCGGCGGCGCGCGGG
>NZ_SZYE01000220.1 GCF_005239125.1 Cellulomonas hominis
CGACGGGGTCGATCAGGCCGACGGCCGCGAGCACGCCCGCCGCGACCGCGGCGGCGCCCAGGAGCGCCGGCTGCGGGTCGGGCCGGCGCGCGACCCAGCCCTCGCGGGCGCGGGCGGCCCTCCCCCGGGGGCGTGGCGCCGGAGCGACGACGTGCACGACCGCGCCGTCGGACACCTGCGCGGCCACCGGGGCGGCCAGGTCCAGCACGTGCCCGGCGGAGTCGAGGGCGAGCATCCCCGGCAGGAGCGGCACGCCGGCGGCGGCGAGCAGCTCGCCGAGGGTGCGGCCGGCGTCCAGGGCGACGTCGAGGCGACGGGCGCCCAGGTGCACGGCGACGCGCGTCAGGGGTGCGCCGGTCGCCTGCACCGTCACGCGCTCTCCCTCCGCCGGTCGCGCGCCCGGCGGGGCGTCGGCGGCGGTCCCGCCCGCCCCCGGGCGCGGCGCCAGTCATGCTATGCGGTCAGGGCCGGTCAGCACCCCGGTCGTCCCCCGGTGCGGGCGCACCGCGGCGAGGATCGCCCGGACGGTGGAACGCCGACCGCCCCGCGCGCGCCCGTGCGGGTAGGTTGACGCCACAGGAACGTCGGGGGGCGTCTGGCTCCCCGCCCGGCAGGAGGGACCGAGCGCCGACGATGTCGATCGCGCCGCAGCAGGGGACGCGCCTCGAGCCGCCCGCCGTCCCCAGCGGACAGGTCGTCCTGCAGCCCCCGCCCGAGATCCAGGCCTCCGACGGCATCAGCGGGATGCTCGCGAACGCGATCCCCATGCTCGGCTCGGTAGGCTCGATCGTGTTCGTCGCGACCACGCAGCCCGGCCCGCGCGGCTTCATCACGGCCGGCATGTTCCTGCTGGCGTCGCTCGGGTTCGTGGGCGTCAACGGCTGGCGGCAGCGGTCGCAGCACCAGGCCCAGGTCGTCGGCGCCCGGCGCGAGTACCTCGCCTACCTGTCCGACCTGCGGAACTCCGTCCGGCAGGCCGCGGGCGCCCAGCGCCGGGCCGCCGAGTGGGCCTCCCCCGACCCGCGCGCCCTGCCGGCCGTCGCCGAGGAGCGCACCCGGGTGTGGGAGCGCCGGTCCCAGCACGACGACTTCCTGGTCGCACGGGTCGGCGTCGGGTCGCAGCCGCTCTGCCTCGACCTCGAGGCGCCGCAGACCCCGCCGCTGGCGCAGCTCGACCCGGTCGCCGCGTCCGCCGCGCACCGGTTCCTGGTGACCCACCGGGTGCAGCAGGGCGTCCCGCTCGCGTTCGACGTCCGGTCCGTCGCCCGCATCGAGGTCACCGGCGCGGCCACCGAGACGCGCGCCCTCGCCCGGGCCGTGGTCAGCCAGCTCGCGACGTTCCACGCGCCCGAGGACCTGCAGATCGCCGTCGTGGCGAGCGACGCCGCCCTCCCCGAGTGGGACTGGGTCAAGTGGCTGCCGCACGCCCACTCGACGCGGTCCCGGGACGCCGTCGGCGCCGCCCGGATGATCGGCACGACCCTCGCCGACGTCGAGTCGCTCCTCCCCGAGGACCTCGTCGACCGCCCCCGGTTCGGCTACGCCGCGGAGGCGCCGCTGCCGCACGTGCTGGTCGTCGTCGACGGCGGGCACGTCCCGGTCGGCAACGCGATCCTCACCACCGACGGCGTGCTCGGCGTGACCGTGCTGGAGCTGCCCGACCGCTGGGACGAGCTCGACGAGCCCACCACGCTGCGGCTCAACGTCGGCGCCGCGGTCGCGACCGAGGACGCCGTGCGCGCGCCGGTCGACGTGCTGCGGCTCGGCAACGCGCCCGTGCGGGTCGAGGGCGACCAGATGTCCGTCGCGGACGCCGAGGCCACCGCGCGCCGCCTGCTGCCGCTGCACGTCGAGTCCGGGCCGGAGCGCGGCGACGAGGAGGTGTCGTCCGAGCTGGTCGACCTGCTCGGCGTCGGCGACGTCCGCGACCTCGACCTGGACGTCGCCTGGCGGCCGCGCCTGCCCCGCGACCGGCTCCGGGTGCCGATCGGCGTCACGCCGCAGGGCCAGCCCGTCGCGCTCGACATCAAGGAGTCCGCCCAGCAGGGCATGGGCCCGCACGGCCTCATCATCGGCGCGACCGGCTCCGGCAAGTCCGAGGTGCTGCGGACGCTGGTGCTGGCGCTGGCGATGACGCACTCGTCCGAGGACCTGAACTTCGTCCTGGTCGACTTCAAGGGTGGCGCGACCTTCGCCGGCATGGCCGACATGCCGCACGTCTCCGCGATCATCACGAACCTCGGCGAGGAGCTCACGCTCGTCGACCGCATGCAGGACGCCCTGCAGGGCGAGATGGTCCGCCGCCAGGAGCTGCTGCGGGCCGCGGGCAACTTCGCCAACGTCGCCGACTACGAGAAGGCCCGCAAGGGCGGCCGCACCGACCTGGCCCCGCTGCCGGCCCTGCTCATCGTCTGCGACGAGTTCTCCGAGCTGCTGTCCGCGAAGCCGGAGTTCGTCGACCTGTTCGTGACGATCGGCCGCCTGGGCCGGTCGCTGCAGATGCACCTGCTGCTGTCCTCGCAGCGGCTGGAGGAGGGCCGGCTCCGCGGGCTCGAGTCGCACCTGTCCTACCGGATCGGCCTGCGCACGTTCTCCGCCGCCGAGTCGCGCACCGTCCTCGGCGTCCCCGACGCGTACACGCTGCCGCCCGTCCCGGGCATGGGCTACCTCAAGCCCGACACCACGACGATGATCCAGTTCCGCGCGGCCTACGTGTCCGGCCCGCCGAAGGCACGGCGCCGGGCCGCGGCCGGCGGCACCGTCGCGGGGACCGGGCTGACCCGGCTGGAGTCGTTCACCGCAGCGCCCGTGCTCGGTGCGGTCGAGGTCGAGCCCGCGACCACCGAGGTCGTGGTCGCCGAGCCCGAGGACGCGCGCGCGACGTTCGACATCGCCGTGCAGCGGATGAAGGGCCAGGGCCCGCCCGCGCACCAGGTGTGGCTGCCGCCGCTGGTCGTCCCCCGCACCCTCGACGAGCTCATGCCCGACCTCGTCGCCGACCCGCGGCTGGGCCTGGTGTCGCCGGGCTGGCGCGCCGCGGGCACGCTCACGGTCCCGCTCGGCACCGTCGACCGGCCGCTGGAGCAGCGCCGGGAGAACCTCACCGTGTCCCTCGGCGGCGCGGCGGGCCACATGGCCGTCGTCGGCGCCCCGCGCACCGGCAAGAGCACCGTCCTGCGCTCCGTCGTCACCGCGCTGGCGCTCACGCACACGCCGCTCGAGGTGCAGTTCTACGTGCTCGACTTCGGCGGCGGCACGTTCGCCCCGCTGGCCGGGCTGGCGCACGTGTCCGGCGTCGCCTCCCGGGCCGAGCCCGACGTCGTGCGCCGGACGGTCGCCGAGGTCGAGTCGATCGTCGACGAGCGCGAGCGGTACTTCCGGGCGAACGGCATCGACTCCATCGAGACCTACCGCACCCGCCGCGCGCAGGGCACCGCCGACGACGGCTACGGCGACGTGTTCCTGCTCGTCGACGGCTGGTCCACGATCCGCGCCGAGTTCGACGAGCTGGAGCCGCGCATCCAGGCGCTCGCCGGCCGCGGCCTCACGTTCGGCGTGCACCTCGTGGCGTCCGCCGCGCGCTGGATGGACTTCCGCACCCAGGTGAAGGACCTGTTCGGCACGCGGCTGGAGCTCCGGCTCGGCGACCCGATGGACTCGGAGATCGACCGCAAGGTCGCCGTCAACGTGCCCAAGGACCGACCGGGCCGCGGCCTCGCGGTGTCGAAGCACCACGTGCTGACCGCCCTGCCCCGCGTCGACGGCGACTCCTCCCCCGACACCCTCGGCGCCGGCGTCACGCACCTCATCCAGACCGTCAACGCCGCCTGGCAGGGCCCCGCCGGCCCCAAGCTCCGGCTGCTGCCCGACGAGGTCACCCTCGACCACGTCCGCTCCGACGCCCGCGCCGACGCCCGCCGGCTCCTGCTCGGCATCGACGAGGCCGCGCTCGCCCCGGTCGGGATCGACGTCGCGGAGGAGCCGCACCTGTACGCGTTCGGCGACGGCGGCTCCGGCAAGTCCGCGCTGCTCCGGGCCGTGGCGTCCGAGATCCGCCGGCTGCACACCCCGCAGCAGGCGCAGATCTTCGCCGTCGACTTCCGGCGGTCGCTGCTCGGCGAGATCCCCGAGGAGTACCTCGCGGGCTACTTCACCACCCAGGACCAGGCCGCGGCCGAGATCGCCGGGCTCGCCGACTACCTGCGCACCCGGCTGCCCGGGCCGGACGTGACCCCCGAGCAGCTCCGGTCGCGGTCGTGGTGGACCGGCGCCGAGGTGTACGTGATCGTCGACGACTACGACCTCGTCTCGACGACCACGGGCAACCCGCTGCAGCCGCTCGTGCCGCTGCTCGCCCAGGCCGGGGACGTGGGCCTGCACCTGGTGCTGGCCCGCCGGTCGGGCGGCGCCGGGCGTGCGATGTACGAGCCCGTCCTGCAGGCCCTGCGCGACCTCGCCGCCCCGGGCATCGTGATGTCCGGCAGCCCGGACGAGGGCGCGCTGGTCGGCGGGGCGAAGCCCGTGCCGTCCGTGGCCGGGCGCGCCCAGCTGGTCACCCGCGACGAGGGCCGCCAGGTCGTCCAGCTGGCCTGGACCCCGCCGACCCTCTGACGGGCGCCCGCGTCACCGAGGGGGTGGTCGACACGTCGAGCGTGCATCCGCCGGATACTCTCTCGACGCGTCGGATGCCCACTCGCCGAGCGAGGCGTGGGCGGCGCGGCCGGCCCCGGTCCCCCCGGCCCCGGGGCGGCGCGCCTGCCGGGAGTACCGGCTCCGCCCCATGCTGCCGTCCGGTGAGCGTCGCCGGCCTCACCCGCCGGGGGTGAGTGCGGCCGCGGCTCTCGACCCGGGGCGGCTACGCCTGGACGACGGTGATGCGACGGCTGCCCAGGACGAGGGTCCAGCCGGCGCCGACCCGGGCGGGCTGTCCCGGCGGGAGGCTCCAGGGCTTGCCCGCCGCGTCGAGCAGCACGGTCCCGTTGGTGGAGCCGCGGTCGAGGACGTCCAGGCCGCCGTCGACCGGCCAGAACGCCAGGTGGGTCGACGAGACCGACTGACCGGGGTCGTCGATCGTGACCAGGTGGGCCCACTGCTCGGTCCCCGGGACCGGGCGGCGCCCGACGAGGCCCGGGCCGGTGACGGCGACGCGCTCGCCGGTGTCGAGCACGAGGGCGAGCGTGGACGACGCCGCGTCGAGCGAGCCCGCCCAGCGGCCGACGCGGGTGTGCTCCAGGTCGCCGAGGCTCGCCGTCGGGACGGTGCTGTCGGGCAGGTCGAGCGGGGTGTCGGTCGTGGGGGTGGGGGCCGTGGCGGTCGAGGGCGCGGACGAGGCCGCGTGCCGGGGCGCGGTCGCCACGGTGGGCGTCGCTGCCGGACCGGGCGCGGTCACCGTCGGCTGCGCGGGCGCGTCCGGCGGGGTGATCGGCGCGTCGGGCGCGGTCGCCGCGGG
>NZ_SZYE01000221.1 GCF_005239125.1 Cellulomonas hominis
TTCTCTGAATGATGTCCGGCGGCGTCCTACTCTCCCACACCCTGGCGAGTGCAGTACCATCGGCGCTGAAGGGCTTAGCTTCCGGGTTCGGAATGGGACCGGGCGTTTCCCCTTCGCTATGACCGCCGTAACTCTGTCGAACAGTCAAACACGGGACACCCCAGCAGGTGGGGTGCGTGTTCGTGGTTCGGGAACCGCACAGTGGACGCGTAGCAAAAGTATGAGTGGTGAAGTTGTCGGCTTATTAGTACCGGTCAGCTGCGAGGGTCTTTCGTCCCCTCTTCCACATCCGGCCTATCTACCCGGTGGTCTAGCCGGGAGCCTCTCAGGACCGAAGTCCCGTGGAAACCTCATCTTGAAGCAGGCTTCCCGCTTAGATGCTTTCAGCGGTTATCCCTTCCGAACGTAGCTAACCAGCCGTGCTCCTGGCGGAACAACTGGCACACCAGAGGTTCGTCCGTCCCGGTCCTCTCGTACTAGGGACAGCCCTTCTCAAGTTTCCTGCGCGCGCAGCGGATAGGGACCGAACTGTCTCACGACGTTCTAAACCCAGCTCGCGTACCGCTTTAATGGGCGAACAGCCCAACCCTTGGGACCTACTCCAGCCCCAGGATGCGACGAGCCGACATCGAGGTGCCAAACCATGCCGTCGATATGGACTCTTGGGCAAGATCAGCCTGTTATCCCCGGGGTACCTTTTATCCGTTGAGCGACGGCGCTTCCACAAGCCACCGCCGGATCACTAGTTCCGACTTTCGTCCCTGCTCGACCTGTCAGTCTCACAGTCAAGCTCCCTTGTGCACTTGCACTCGCCACCTGATTGCCAACCAGGCTGAGGGAACCTTTGAGCGCCTCCGTTACATTTTAGGAGGCAACCGCCCCAGTTAAACTACCCACCAGGCACTGTCCCTGATCCGGATTACGGACCGAGGTTAGATGTCCAGAGCGACCAGAGTGGTATTTCAACGTTGACTCCACCGACACTGGCGTGCCGGCTTCACAGTCTCCCACCTATCCTACACAAGCCGCACCGAACACCAATACCAAGCTATAGTAAAGGTCCCGGGGTCTTTCCGTCCTGCTGCGCGTAACGAGCATCTTTACTCGTAGTGCAATTTCGCCGAGTTCGCGGTTGAGACAGCGGAGAAGTCGTTACGCCATTCGTGCAGGTCGGAACTTACCCGACAAGGAATTTCGCTACCTTAGGATGGTTATAGTTACCACCGCCGTTTACTGGGGCTTAAATTCTGAGCTTCGCCTTGCGGCTGACCCGTCCTCTTAACCTTCCAGCACCGGGCAGGCGTCAGTCCGTATACATCGTCTTGCGACTTCGCACGGACCTGTGTTTTTAGTAAACAGTCGCTTCTCCCTGGTCTCTGCGGCCCTCCACGCTTCCCGGGCAAGCCGGTACACGCTTCAGGCCCCCCTTCTCCCGAAGTTACGGGGGCATTTTGCCGAGTTCCTTAACCACGATTATCTCGATCGCCTTGGTATTCTCTACCTGACCACCTGAGTCGGTTTAGGGTACGGGCGGCTAGAACCTCGCGTCGAAGCTTTTCTTGGCAGCATAGGATCACCCTCTTCCAGCATACGCTGTCACCATCGGCTCTCAGGCTTGATGAGTGGCGGATTTGCCTACCACTCGCCCTACGACCTTGGACGTGGACTACCATCGCCACGCCGGGCTACCTTCCTGCGTCACTCCTGTTAATACGCTTACCTACTACCGGTTCGGGTCACGTGCTCCACGAGGCGGTGACTCCCGAAGGAGTCGGTGCCACGCTTCGGACGTTTAGCATCACCGGGCTCGGTATGGGCGGTTCTTCGCCGGTACGGGAATATCAACCCGTTGTCCATCGACTACGCCTGTCGGCCTCGCCTTAGGTCCCGACTTACCCAGGGCGGATTAGCCTGGCCCTGGAACCCTTGGTCATTCGGCGGACGGGTTTCTCACCCGTCATTCGCTACTCATGCCTGCATTCTCACTCGTGTAGCGTCCACCACTGGGTCACCCCGCAGCTTCACCCGCCACACGACGCTCCCCTACCCATCCACACGCCTGAACCACGAAGGCTTAGCGCAATGTGTGAATGCCACAGCTTCGGCGGTATACTTGAGCCCCGCTACATTGTCGGCGCGGAATCACTTGACCAGTGAGCTATTACGCACTCTTTCAAGGGTGGCTGCTTCTAAGCCAACCTCCTGGTTGTCTGTGCAACTCCACATCCTTTCCCACTTAGCATACGCTTAGGGGCCTTAGCTGGTGGTCTGGGCTGTTTCCCTCTCGACTACGGAGCTTATCCCCCGCAGTCTCACTCCCGCGCTCTCACTTACCGGCATTCGGAGTTTGGCTAACGTCAGTAACCTGGTAGGGCCCATCGGCTATCCAGTAGCTCTACCTCCGGCAAGAAACACGCGAGGCTGCACCTAAATGCATTTCGGGGAGAACCAGCTATCACGAAGTTTGATTGGCCTTTCACCCCTAACCACAGGTCATCCCCCCGGTTTTCAACCCAGGTGGGTTCGGTCCTCCACGCGGTCTTACCCGCGCTTCAACCTGCCCATGGCTAGATCACTTCGCTTCGGGTCTAGAGCACGCGACTATGATCGCCCTATTCGGACTCGCTTTCGCTACGGCTTCCCCACACGGGTTAACCTCGCCACGTACCACTAACTCGCAGGCTCATTCTTCAAAAGGCACGCCGTCACCCCTGCTAGGGAGGCTCCGACGGATTGTAGGCACACGGTTTCAGGTACTATTTCACTCCCCTCCCGGGGTACTTTTCACCTTTCCCTCACGGTACTTGTCCGCTATCGGTCACTAGGTAGTATTTAGGCTTAGCAAGTGGTCTTGCCAGATTCACACGGGATTTCTCGGGCCCCGTGCTACTTGGGATCCCCCTCGGGAGGCCACGTGATTTCGTCTACGGGGGTACCACCCTCTGTGCCGGGCCTTTCAATGCCCTTCGACTATCACGAGACTTTCTGACTCCCTGCTGGTTCGGCAGAACCAGCTGAAGGGTCCCACAACCCCGCATGCGCAACGCCTGCCGGCTATCACACGCACACGGTTTGGCCTGATCCGCTTTCGCTCGCCACTACTCACGGAATATCTCTTCCTGCCGGTACTGAGATGTTTCACTTCCCGGCGTTCCCTCCACACACCCTATATATTCAGGTGCGGGTCACGCGACATGACTCGCGCGGGGTTTCCCCATTCGGACATCCTCGGATCACGGTTCGTTTGCCAACTCCCCGAGGCTTATCGCAGGCTACAACGTCCTTCTTCGGCTCCTAGTGCCAAGGCATCCACCCTGTGCCCTTAAAAACTTGACCACAAAAACATACTTAAAGATGCTCGCGTCCACTGTGCAGTTCTCAAACAACGAACGATCCCCGAGTCGTGATCTCGGCGCCTACCCGCTCCCCACGCAGGGAAGCTGGCGGTTCGACCGACCGACCGGGCCCGTCATGAAGCAACCTCCCTCACGGGCTGTTCCCTCAGGACCCAACAGCGTGCCCAGGCGACCTCCCCGACACCAGCGGTGCGCGTTCCATCCCGAAGGAGTACTGACGCGATGCCGGCCCAAGAAGACCGCCGTAGTTGATGTTCCACCCTTGAGCACCACCCCGAACGCGTACGGCTCGAGCCTGGCCTCTGCACGACCCCACCGAAGCAGGGCGTGTCAGATGCTCCTTAGAAAGGAGGTGATCCAGCCGCACCTTCCGGTACGGCTACCTTGTTACGACTTAGTCCCAATCGCCAGTCCCACCTTCGACGGCTCCCCCTCTTACGAGTTGGGCCACCGGCTTCGGGTGTTACCGACTTTCGTGACTTGACGGGCGGTGTGTACAAGGCCCGGGAACGTATTCACCGCAGCGTTGCTGATCTGCGATTACTAGCGACTCCGACTTCATGGGGTCGAGTTGCAGACCCCAATCCGAACTGAGACCGGCTTTTTGGGATTCGCTCCACCTCGCGGTATCGCAGCCCTTTGTACCGGCCATTGTAGCATGCGTGAAGCCCAAGACATAAGGGGCATGATGATTTGACGTCATCCCCACCTTCCTCCGAGTTGACCCCGGCAGTCTCCTATGAGTCCCCGGCATGACCCGCTGGCAACATAGGACGAGGGTTGCGCTCGTTGCGGGACTTAACCCAACATCTCACGACACGAGCTGACGACAACCATGCACCACCTGTACACCGACCTTGCGGGGCAACCATCTCTGGAAGTTTCCGGTGTATGTCAAGCCTTGGTAAGGTTCTTCGCGTTGCATCGAATTAATCCGCATGCTCCGCCGCTTGTGCGGGCCCCCGTCAATTTCTTTGAGTTTTAGCCTTGCGGCCGTACTCCCCAGGCGGGGCACTTAATGCGTTTGCTGCGGCACGGAACTCGTGGAATGAGCCCCACACCTAGTGCCCAACGTTTACGGCATGGACTACCAGGGTATCTAATCCTGTTCGCTCCCCATGCTTTCGCTCCTCAGCGTCAGTTGCGGCCCAGAGACCTGCCTTCGCCATCGGTGTTCCTCCTGATATCTGCGCATTCCACCGCTACACCAGGAATTCCAGTCTCCCCTACCGCACTCTAGTCTGCCCGTACCCACTGCAAGCCCGAGGTTGAGCCTCGAGTTTTCACAGCAGACGCGACAAACCGCCTACGAGCTCTTTACGCCCAATAATTCCGGACAACGCTTGCGCCCTACGTATTACCGCGGCTGCTGGCACGTAGTTAGCCGGCGCTTCTTCTGCAGGTACCGTCACTTGCGCTTCTTCCCTGCTGAAAGAGGTTTACAACCCGAAGGCCTTCATCCCTCACGCGGCGTCGCTGCATCAGGCTTGCGCCCATTGTGCAATATTCCCCACTGCTGCCTCCCGTAGGAGTCTGGGCCGTGTCTCAGTCCCAGTGTGGCCGGTCGCCCTCTCAGGCCGGCTACCCGTCGTCGCCTTGGTAGGCCGTTACCCCACCAACAAGCTGATAGGCCGCGAGTCCATCCCTGACCGATAAATCTTTCCAGACGCATCAGATGCCTGAACGTCACATATCCGGTATTAGACCTCGTTTCCAAGGCTTATCCCAGAGTCAGGGGCAGGTTACTCACGTGTTACTCACCCGTTCGCCACTGATCCACCCAGCAAGCTGGGCTTCACCGTTCGACTTGCATGTGTTAAGCACGCCGCCAGCGTTCGTCCTGAGCCAGAATCAAACTCTCCGTAGATGTCTCAATGGCAACCACCACCCGAAGGCGACGGTCAACCGACACACGAAACGACCCCCACCCGCTGGCGAGCGAGGATCTATCAATTCGGCTGTATCAAGAAGCCACCCGACGGGGTCGGACTGGCTTCCGTATCAACCAAGACCCACCGACCACGACCAGCCACCCCCGAACGGGAACGACCACCCGAGCCGATGAACCATCTTGGCATCAACTACTAGGCACACTGTTGAGTTCTCAAAGAACAGACGCGCATCCC
>NZ_SZYE01000222.1 GCF_005239125.1 Cellulomonas hominis
GCAGCAGCGTCGACTTGCCCGAGCCGGACGGCCCCATCACGGCGACCGACTCGCCGGGCGCGACGTCCAGGTCGACGCCCGCGAGCGCCGTCGTCGCGCCGAACTGCTTGACGAGGCCGCGGGCGGACAGCCGGGGGCCGGGGGTGCTGATCGTGCTCATGCCGCCAGCCTCGCGCCGACCCGGGAGCCACCGCGTCGGACCGGGGTCGCGTCCTGGCGGCGCCGCGGCTGCGACCGGGGGCGGAGAGCGGCGGGCGTGTCCGACCGGGGGCGGACGACCTCCGGGCGACCCACGGGCGCGCCGCGGTCGGGTCCGGGCATGCAAGGACCCCCCGCACACCCGCCAGAGCTCACCTGCCCTTGCTGCCTTCCGGCCCTGGGGGGGTTCAGCGAGATGACGCCGCACGAGGGGTCTGCCCCCAGCCTAACGCAGACGGGAGGCCGGTCCGGCCCCGCCCCTCAGCCGTCGAGCCGCCGGAGGTACCGGTCCGGCGCCTCGAGGAAGCCCCGCCACGACAGCACCAGGTCGGCGTCCTCCCAGGCGGTCTCGCGCAGCCCCCACTCCCCGACCTCGACCACCCGCGCGCCGGGCAGCGCGGCGAGCAGCGGGGAGTGCGTCGACAGCACCACCTGCGCCCCGCCGGCGAGCAGGCCGCGCAGGTGCGCGAGCAGCGCCAGGCAGCCGGTGAACGACAGCGCCGACTCCGGCTCGTCCAGCACGTACAACCCGCGGCCCCGCATGCGGGACACCGCGATCTCCAGGAAGGACTCCCCGTGGGACATCTCGTGGAACGCCGCGTCCGGCGGCCCGCCGACCCGCGGGTTCTCCTCCAGGTAGGTGTAGAACCCGTGCATCGTCTCGGCCCGGAGGAAGAACCCGCGCCGCGACCCGCCGGCGCCCCGCTCCAGCAGCAGGTGCCGCCACAGCGCCGACTCCGACGCGCGCGTCTCGGCCCGCGCACCGGTCGACCCGCCCTCGGCACCCATCCCGAACGCCATCGCCAGCGCCTCGACGAGCGTCGACTTCCCCGCGCCGTTCTCCCCCACCAGGACCGTCGCCGCCCCGAGCTCCCAGCCGTCCCGCAGCACCTGCGCCACGGCGGGAACCCGGGCGAACCAGGCGCCGCCCGGGACGGGCTCGCGGTCGTCGGCGCGCACGCGGCGCACGGGCAGGGCAGGTCCGGTCAGGGGCACGCAGGACAGCCCACCACACCGGGCCGGCCGGGCGGGCCGGGCCCGGTTACCGAGCACGGCTCCGGCTCGGGTACCCTCTACGGGCCGGGAGGATTCGCCTAGTGGCCTATGGCGCACGCTTGGAAAGCGTGTTGGGTTCACGCCCTCGGGGGTTCGAATCCCCCATCCTCCGCAGGTCGAAGGGCCCGTCACCACGTCAGCGCTGGTGACGGGCCCTTCGTCATGCCCCGGGCGGGCGCCTCACTCCGTGCCGTCGGTGTCCGTCGTCCCCTCGTAGAGCCCGATCTCGTTCCCCTCGGTGTCCACGAAGGCCGCCCACCAGCTCGTCGGGCTGATCTCCGACTTCGGCCGGACCACGCGCCCGCCGAGCTCGGTCACCTGGCGCAGCGTGTCGTCGATGGAGTCGACCTCGACGTACGACCGCGGCCGGTCGAAGTTCTCGTCCCGGGGCGCGAGGCCGCCGCCGCTGATCTTGTTGGGGGCCTGCCACATCGGGTAGCCCTCGTAACCCGGGTACTCCTCGATCCGCCAGCCGAACAGCGCGCCGTAGAAGCCCTTCGCGCGGTCGACGTCGTCGACCGGGATGTCGATGTGCGTGATGTCGCCGTGTGCCATGCCGCACCCCCGTGACCGGCGACCCCGCGCCGCTGCGGGATCGGCTGCGGCCCAGCGTACGACCGGCCCCCGACACGCCTCCGGCGCGCCGGGCGGCCGGGCTCAGCCCTTCTTGCGGGGCGCCGCGCCGATCGACCGCAGCCGGCGGGCGGCCACCGCGAGCTGGACGTCGCGGTACTGCGCCGCCCGGTGCATCTGGCCGCGCAGGTCGCTGCCGGAGGGCCGGTGCCGCAGGTCGCACGGGACCTCGACGGCCACGAACCCCTTGCGGAGCAGGTCGATCGTCATGCCCGTCTCGACGCCCCAGCCCCGGGCGAGCGGCGTCGCCGCCTCGAAGGCCTCCCGGGTGAGGCAGCGCATGCCGGACAGCGGCTGCGTCGGGGTCCAGCCGGTCAGCGCCTGGATGGCGCGGCGGGCGGCGCCGACGACGATGCCGCGGCCGCCCGCGCCGGGCTGCGGGGGCAGCAGCGCGATCGACACGTCCGCCGTGCCCTCCAGGACCGGCGGGACCAGCGGGGCCGTGTTGACGGCGGTGTCGCCGAGGTCGCCGTCGATGAACAGCAGCAGGCGCGGCGGGCGGTCCGGGGCGTCGCGCATGGCGACGACCGCGGCGCCGGTCTCCATCGCGGCGGCCTTGCCCCGGTTGTGGGAGTGCCGGACGACGACGGCGCCGGCCTCGCGGGCGACGTGCTGGGTGTTGTCCTCCGAGCCGTCGTCGACGACGAGCACCAGGTCGACGTGCGGGATCGCCCGCGCGGAGCGGACGGTCGCCGCGATCCGGCGGGACTCGTCCTTGGCGGGGATGACGACGGCCACGCGCTGCCGGGTCCGGCCGGTGCGGGCCGTGGTGGTCGGCGCCTCGAGCGGCGCGGGCTGCTGCGGCTGGGACCGCCGGGGCTTCCGCGCGGCGGCGGGCTCCCGCTCCTGGGCAGGGCGGTCGTCGACCGGTCGCTCCTCGGTCCTGTCCTCCGCTTCGCCCGTCACGCGGGTCAGCCTATCGATGCGCGCGGGCCCTGCGCGCCGACGGGGGCGGGACACGCGGACGCTGCACACGACGGTCACACGGGCGGCGCGGGGCCGTCACCAGCGGGTCCACCGCGCCGGGCGGGCCCGGGTACGCCGCAGGCCGCCCCGCGGGGACCTGGACGGTCCCCGGGGGCGGCCTGCGGTGGGGCTCAGCGGAGCGTGACCTGCCGGGCGACGATGCCGGCGCGGGCGCGGCGCGCGTTCGCGTCGAGCGGCTCGGTGTCGTCGAGCGCGGCGGCGAACCGGGGCGCGAACTCGGCCACCGCGGCCTCGACGTCCTCGGCCTCGGAGCCGCGGGCGAGCTCCCACACCGGGACGACCAGGCCGTTGGACCGGAAGTAGCCGATGAACTTCGCGCCGTCGAAGCCCGACTCGCGGCGGCCGTGCAGGCGGGCGAGGCCGTCGATGACCTGCTGCTCGTCGTGCGGCTGCGCCCAGCGCAGGTACTCGCGGGCACCCATGCGGACCCAGTACGCGGCGTCGACCGCGGCGAGCTTCTTGGTGTCGACGACGCCGGCGTCGGCCTCCTCGATGGCGGCCTTCAGGTCCGGGGTCATCTCGGTGTCGGCGGCGACCCAGTACGCGAAGCTCTCCTGGACCGTCACCTCGAACGGCACGGTCGGGTCGAGCACGTCCTGCAGGCGCGGGCCGGGGCCCGCGAGACCGGAGGTCTGCACGGCGGTCCCGGGCTCCGAGTCGAGCGCCTCGAGCAGCGCGGCGGCGAGGTCGCGGCTGGCGTCGCCGGACCCGCCGACCACCTGCAGGGCGAGCAGCACGACGCCGTCGGCGCGGTGCAGCGCGGCCCAGCCGTCGGGCAGCACGGTGGTGACCGTGATGTCGCGCGCGCCGTGCTCGGCGTCGGTGCGGGCGGTCGCGGTGGCGGCGGGCACCAGCTCGCGCAGGGCGACCCAGTCGGGCTCACCGGGGAGGCCCTCGAAGGGACGCAGCACGAAGTCGACGGTGGAAGACATGGTCGGCAGCGTACCGAGCATCGCTGCACGACCGCGCCGCGACCGCCCCGCTGCCCGCCCCTTTTCGTGCGGAACGTCCCGAAGCGACGTGCGTGCACCACCGCGCACCGGCGCACGTCCGTGCAGGTCGGGTCTCAGATCCACGCGGGCTGCGTAGGGTCCCTCACGCGGGTCCGCGCACAACGGAGTGCGCCCTCGGCCGGGACCGGACGCCGCGACCACGAGGACACCATGACGCCGTCCACCGACCGCCCCTCCCCCGGCCGACTCGCCGCCCCACCGCCGGCCCCTCGACTCCCCGCCGCCGAGATCCACCGCCGGTACCCGCGGCTGCGCCTGCAGGTCTTCGCCGGCATCTTCATCGGCTACGCCGGCTTCTACCTCATCCGGAACAACGTCCCCCTGATCTCCGCGCTGCTCCTCGACGAGGGTCGCGTCAACACCGTCGGACTCGGGATCATCTCCAACGCGGTGCTGATCTCGTACGGCCTGTCGAAGTTCCTCATGGCGATCCTCTCCGACCGCTCGAACGCCCGGTACTTCCTGCCCGTGGGGCTCGCGCTGTCGGCGGCCGCCAACCTCGCCATCGCGTTCATCCCCGCGCTGTCGGCGACCGTCGCGGCGTTCGCCACCGTCATGTTCCTCAACGGCTGGGTGCAGGGGATGGGCTGGCCTCCGTGCGGCCGCACCCTCGTGCACTGGTTCTCGACGACGGAGCGCGGCATCAAGACCGCGATCTGGAACGTGTCGCACAACGTCGGCGGGTTCCTCGTCGGCGCGATCGCCGCGCTCGGGCTGCAGCTCAGCGGGGACGACTGGACCGCGGCCTTCTGGCTGCCGGCCGTCGTCGCGCTCGCGGTCTCCGTGATCGCGTTCGTCCTGATGCGGGACCGCCCGGAGTCCGAGGGCCTGCCGCCCATCGAGGAGTACCGCGACGACCCGGCGAAGGTCGCCGTCGACGAGGAGGCGGAGCAGGCGCTGGGCGTGTGGCACGTCGTGCGGACCCACGTCCTGACCAACCGGGCGATGCTCCTGCTCGCGCTCGCGAACGTCTTCGTCTACGCGCTGCGCTACGGGATCCTCAACTGGACCCCCGTCTACCTGTCGCAGGAGCGCGGCGCCTCGCTCGGCGGCGGCATCGCCGGCTTCTCCGTGTTCGAGCTGACCGGTATCGCCGGCACCATCCTGTGCGGCTACGTCTCCGACCGGGTGTTCCGAGGAAACCGCTCCTACACCGGGATCGCCTTCATGGTCGCGGTCGCGGTCATGACGGCGGTGTACTGGCTGACGCCCTCGGGGGCGCCGCTGTGGCTCTCCCTCGTCACCGTCGCCGCGATCGGCGGGCTCATCTACGGCCCCGTGATGCTGATCGGTCTGCAGGCGCTGGACATGTCCCCCCGCCACGTCGCCGGCACGGCCGCCGGGTACACCGGCCTGTTCGGCTACGTGCTCGGGGCCACCCTCGCGTCCACCGGGATGGGGATCATGATCGACCGGTGGGGGTGGGACGTGACCTTCATGTTCCTGATCGGCTGCTGCGTGGCCACGATCGCGCTGCTGGTCGTGGTGAACCGCGACGAGAAGCGCCTGCTGGCGAGCCACGCCACGCGGTCGGACGCGCGACCGGC
>NZ_SZYE01000223.1 GCF_005239125.1 Cellulomonas hominis
CATCGGTCGCGCTCCGCGGGGGTCGGGGCGGTGGCGGGGGACGCGGCGCCGCCGCGGCTGCGGGAGGCGCCGGACGCCCCGGGCGCGCCAGGGGTGCCGGAAACGCCGACGGTGCCGGAGACGCCAAGGGTGCCGGGGACGCCGACGGTGCCGGGGACACCGACGGTGCCGGAGACGCCGGCGGTGCCGACGAGCGCGGACTCCGCGGCACCGAGGCGGGCGACGGCGGCGCGGGTGGCGGGGGACGCCCCGGGGTCGGCGTCCGGGCCGTCCGCGGCGGGCAGCGGCGCGGACCGGACCGTGACGACGTCGTCGGCGAGCGCGACGAGCGACGGCCGGTGCGCCACCAGCAGCACCGTCCGCCCGGCGTCCTTGAGCGCGCGCACCGTCGCGAGCACGACGCGCTCGCCGGCGGCGTCCAGGTGCGCGGTGGGCTCGTCGAGCACGACCAGCGGGGCGTCGGACAGCAGGGCCCGGGTGAGCGCGACGCGCTGCCGCTGGCCCACGCTGAGCCCGGCTCCGCCGCGGCCGAGGTCGCTGTCCCAGCCGTCGGGGAGCCCCGCGACGACCTCGTCGAGCCCGGTCAGCGCGGCGGCCGCGTCCCGCCGCGCGCGGGCGGCGGGGTCCAGCTCGGCGTCCTCGGCGCCGGCGACCAGCCGGCCGACCGACGCGGGGTCGAGGACGGGCCGCTGCGGCAGCCAGGCGACCTGCTGCCAGTAGCCGGCGGGGTCGATGTCGGCGAGCGGGGTGGCGCCGCCGTCGGCGTCGACCAGCTCGACGGTCCCGGAGTCCGGGCGCAGGAGGCCGAGCAGCACGTCGACCGTGGTGGACTTGCCCGCGCCGCTCGGCCCGGTGACGGCCACGGTCCGGCCGGGTGCCAGGTCGAGGTCCAGCCCGGCGGGCGCGAGCAGGTCCCGGCCGGGCGCGCGCACGGTGACCCCGCGCAACCGCACCGTCGTCCGGCGCAGGTCGGGGGTCGGGGCGGTGCCCGCGGCGGGGACCGGCGTCTCCAGCACGCGGAAGACCTGGTCGGCGGCGGCCACGCCGTCGGTGGAGGCGTGGAACTGGGCGCCGACCTGGCGCAGCGGGAGGTACACCTCGGGGGCGAGCACGAGCACGGCGAGCCCGGTGGTGAGGTCGAGGTGGCCGTAGACCAGGCGCAGGCCGATGCCCACCGCGACCAGGGCGACGGCCAGGGTGGTGAGCAGCTCCAGGACCATGCCGGACAGGAACGCGATCCGCAGGGTGCCCATCGTGGCGCGGCGGTGCGCGTCGCCCAGCGCCTGCACCCGCTTGGCGGGGCCGCGCTCGCGCCCGAACGCGCGCAGGGTGGTGAGGCCGGCGACCAGGTCCAGCACCTGCGAGCCGAGCCGCTGCATGACCGTCAGGCTGCGCTCGGAGCGCCCCTGGGTCAGCTGGCCGATCAGGACCATGAAGATCGGCACCAGCGGGATGGTGCCCGCGGCGATCGCGGCCGACACCCAGTCGAGGCCGAGGATCACGACGAGGACGGCCGGCGTCACGGTGGCCGACAGCACGAGCTGCGGCAGGTACTTCACGAAGTAGGGCTCGAGGGCGTCGAGCCCGCGGGTCGCGAGCGTCACGACCCGGGCGCCCTCGCCCTCGGCCAGCCAGCGCGGGCCGAGGGCGGCGGCGCGGGCGACGACCTGCTCCCGGAGCTCGGCCACCGCGCGGGTCGCCGCCCGGTGCGCGAAGCGCTCCTGGACCCCGACGGCGAGCGCGCGCGCCGCGACGACGACGGCCAGCCACCCGACCCGCGGGAGCAGGTCGGGCAGCGTGGCCCCGTCGTGCGCGGCGGCGGCGAGCACCTGCGCCAGCAGGATCGCCTGGGCGATGACCAGGCCGGCCGTGACGATGCCCAGGGCGACCGTCAGGGCCAGGTACCCCCGGGCGGCGCGGGCGTACCGGAGCAGGCGCGGGTCGAGCGGCTTCACGCGGTCGATCGTCCCTCAGGCCCGGGTGGAGCCGTCGGGGGAGGTCCCGCCGTGCCCGGTGGACGCGCCGGCCTTCGCCGTCACGACCGCGAACGTCAGGCCGGTGTGCTCCGGGATGTGCTCGGCGGAGACGCGCTTGCGGAACACCCAGTACGTCCAGCCCTGGTAGAGCAGGACGACGGGCGTCAGGATCACGGCCACCCAGGTCATGATCGTCAGCGTGTAGTCCGTCGAGGACGCGTTCCGGATGGTCAGCGAGTTGGCCGGGTCGAACGCGGGCATGACGTCGGGGTACATCGAGCCGAAGATCAGCACGACGGCCGCGACGATCACCACGGACGACCAGATGAACGCCCAGCCCTCGCGCCGCGCGCGGGTGGTGACGACCACCGCGAGCAGCCCGACGGCGGCGAGCGCGACGGCGGCCCAGGTCCAGGTGACCGAGTAGGCCAGCTGCGCCCACACGGCCCAGGCCGCGGCGACCACGAGCGTGACCGGCGCCAGCCGCGCGGCGAGGGCGCCGGAGCGGTCGCGCATCTCGCCCGAGGTCTTGAGCGCCAGGAAGATCGCGCCGTGCGTGACGAACAGCAGGGCCGTCACCGCGCCGCCCAGGAGGGCGAACGGGTTGAGCAGCGCCCAGAAGCCGCCGACGTACTGGTGGTTCGCGTCGAGCTCGACGCCGCGCACCAGGTTGGCGAACGCGACGCCCCAGAGGACGCCCG
This sequence comes from Cellulomonas hominis, assembly GCF_005239125.1. Lineage (GTDB taxonomy): Bacteria > Actinomycetota > Actinomycetes > Actinomycetales > Cellulomonadaceae > Cellulomonas > Cellulomonas hominis_A. The sequence continues at coordinate 2,678 of NZ_SZYE01000223.1, forward strand.
GGATGTACGAGCCGAGCATGATGCCGCGGTCGGCCCAGGCGCGCCAGGTGTCGGTGTTGATCTTGCCGCGCCACTCGAACGACACGATCCGCAGGATCAGGCCGACGAGGATCAGCAGCAGCGGGATGTAGAAGCCGGAGAACAGGGTGGCGTACCACTCCGGGAAGGCCGCGAACGTCGCGCCGCCGGCGGTGATGAGCCACACCTCGTTGCCGTCCCAGACCGGGCCGATCGTGTTGATCATGACCCGGCGGTCCTTGTCCTTGCGGCCGAGGAACGGCAGCAGCATGCCGACGCCGAAGTCGAAGCCCTCGAGGACGAGGTAGCCGGTCCACAGGACCGCGATGAGCAGGAACCAGATGAGCGGGAGATCCATGGCCGCCTCCTCAGTACGCGAACGACAGCGGGCGCTCGGCCGCGTCGGGGTCGTCGGGGTCGGGCTGGTTGTCGGGGTTGTCCGGGCTGTAGTCCTTCTCGGTGTCCGCGACGCCCTCGACGGCGTACCGCTTCATCAGGCGGAACCAGAACACGGCCAGGACGCCGTAGACGAGGGTGAACGCGACCATGGAGATGATCACCGTGGTCGGGCTGACCACCTCGGAGACGCCGCGCTCGGTGAGCAGCCAGACGCCGTCGACGCCCGTCGGGTTCGGGTACACCACCCAGGGCTGGCGGCCCATCTCGGTGAAGATCCAGCCGAACGACGAGGCGAGGAACGGGGTCGGGATCGCCCAGATCGCGATGCGGGCGAGCCACTTGTTGTCCGACACCCGGCCCTTGCGCGTGAACCACAGCGCGGCGAGCGCGAGTGCCACCGAGCCGGCCGCCAGGCCGATCATGAGACGGAACGCCCAGTAGGTGACGGTGAGGTCGGGGATGTAGTTGACGCCCTCGCCGTACTGCTCCTCGTACCGCTCCTGCAGGTCGTTCACGCCCTCGATCCGGGAGCTGAAGTCGTTGTTCGCGAGGAACGACGTCAGGCCCGGGATGCTGATGAGGTGCGCGACGCCGTCGCAGTTGTTGGTGAGGTCGCCGATGGCGAGGATCGAGAAGGCGGCGCCGTCCTCGGTCTCGCACAGCGCCTCGGCCGCGGCCATCTTGGTGGGCTGCTGCTCGAACATGAGCTGGCCCTGCGCGTGGCCGGTGATGCCGAGGCCGACGCCCGAGATGAGCATGGTGAACACGCCGAGCAGGACGGCCGGGCGGTAGACCGTGCGGGCCTTCTCGCTGTCGCCCTGGCGGACGAGCCGGACCATCCACCAGGCGGCGATGCCCGCGACGAACGTGCCGGCGGTGAGGAACGCGGCGGTGACGGTGTGGGGGAACGCCGCCAGCAGCGTGCTGTTGGTGAGGACCGCGACGATGTCGGTCATCTCCGCGCGCCCGGTCTCGGTGTTGAACGTGGTGCCGACCGGGTGCTGCATCCAGGAGTTCGCCGCGAGGATGAAGTACGCGGAGAGGTTGGTCGCGATCGCGACCGCCCAGATGGTGGCGAGGTGGATCTTCTTGGGGAGCTTGTCCCAGCCGAAGATCCACAGGCCGAGGAACGTCGACTCCACGAAGAAGGCGGCGAGCGCCTCCATCGCCAGCGGCGCGCCGAACACGTCGCCGACGAACCGGGAGTACTCGGACCAGTTCATGCCGAACTGGAACTCCTGCACGATGCCCGTGGCCACGCCGATCGCGAAGTTGATCAGCATGAGCTTGCCGAAGAACTTGGTCAGCCGGAGCCACGTCTCGTTGCCGGTGCGGTACCAGATGGTCTGCATGATCGCGACGAGCGGGGTGAGGCCGATCGTCAGCGGGACGAAGATGAAGTGGTAGACGGTGGTGACACCGAACTGCCAGCGTGCCAGGTCGAGGGCTTCCACGGTGGTGTCCGTCCAGGTGCTGGGGCGAGTGGTGGTGGGGGCGTGCGGCGGGGGGCCGAACGGCCCAGGTCAGGGCCGTCGGTCGACGGTATTGCGCCCCGATTCACAAGCCTAGGACAAAGGTCCCGCGATCTGACGGGTTGTCGTCTCGTTGTGACTCGGTTCACGAGCGTGACCTACCGCACGTCCGCGGGACCTCTGTGCGATACTGGCTCCGGTCTCCCGGGATCCACACACCCCGGGCGCCACCGTGCTCGCCGCACCAGCGCATCGCGCTAGCCAGGCGCCGCCGGCCGGCCGACCCCGACCCAGGGGATCGTGCCGCCAGGCAGGCGATGGCGCCGATCGCCCGTGCAGCGACCGACACCGACGACTTCCGTCGCCGCGGACACGCGAGCGACGACCGACAGCCCGATGGGCGCCGAGCGTGTGGCCGGCGTACCCGGGCGTGCAGGAGCACCGCGCGTGACGCTCGACAACACCTCGGACAGCACCACCACCGCCGCGCAGACGGGCGGTGAGGCGCCCGTCGAGGCCGCCGCACCCGCCCGCAAGCGCGTTCGCGCTCGCCCTCGCGGCCGGCGCCCTCGTCGTCGGGACGTCGGCGTGCACCGGCGGCACCGCGGAGGCCGAGGACACCACGCCCGCGCCGGAGCCCGCCACGACGGCCGACGACCCGGC
>NZ_SZYE01000224.1 GCF_005239125.1 Cellulomonas hominis
CCGGGCCACCGCCCGCACCGCGGCGAGCCGCTCCGCCCACCGGGCCGCCGTCGCGGCGTCGGCGGCGGTCGCCGCCAGCCGCTCCTCGGTCGGCACCACGGCACGCGCCGCCGCGACCGGCAGCGCGCCGTCGACCGGCAGCAGGGAGGGGTCGGCGACGTCGTCCGCCAGCAGCTGCGCCGTGGCGAGCCCGCAGGCGTACGGCAGCTCCGGCAGCGCGGCCGCGAGCGCCACGCCCGCCGCCAGCCCGACCGACGACTCCAGCGCGGAGGACACCACGACGGGCAGGCCGACCTGCTCGGCCAGGTCCAGGCAGGCGCGCACGCCGCCGAGCGGCTGCACCTTGAGCACCACGACGTCGGCGGCCTCGGCGCGCACGACCGCCATCGGGTCCTCCGCCCGGCGGATCGACTCGTCGGCGGCGATCGGCACGTGCGTGGACCGGCGCACCCGCGCCAGGTCGCGCACCGACGCGACCGGCTGCTCCGCGTACTCCAGCCCGCGCGCGGCGCGGTCGAGGACCCGCAGCCGCTCGAGCGCGGTGTCGACGTCCCACCCGGCGTTCGCGTCCACCCGGATGGCGCCACCGGGGCCGAGCGCCTCGCGGACGGCGGCGAGCCGGTCGGCCTCCTCCGCGGCGCCCTGCCCGGGCTCGGCGACCTTGACCTTGGCCGTGGTGCAGCCGCCCGAGGCCAGCACGATGCGGCGCGCGGCGTCCGGGCCGACGGCGGGGACGGTCACGTTCACCGGCACCCGGTCTCGCACCGGCTCGGGGAATCCCTCGTCCGCCGCCTCGCGGGTCGCGCGCCACCACGCGGCCGACTCCGCGGCGTCGTAGTCCCAGAACGGGCTGAACTCGCCCCAGCCGGCCTCCCCGCGGACCAGCACGCCCTCGCGCACCGTGATCCGGCGGAAGCGCGTCCGCAGTCCGATCGCGTAGACGTGCACGCCGCTCAGCGTAGAGGCTGCGCGGCGGCCAGCACGGCGAGCAGCAGGTCGCGGGCGGTCGCGCGGACCGGCCGGCCCTCGCTGACGGCGGCGACCACGGCCCCGTCGACCACGCCGAGCGCGACCGCGGCCGGCGCGGGCAGGCGCAGCTCCGCGAGCAGGGTCGTCAGGACGGCGTCCAGCCGCGCGCGGCCGCCACCGAGCGCCGCCGCGAGCGCCGGGACCCGCCCGGCCGCGAGCAGCTGCTCGTAGTGGGCCCGCACCGTCGCGTCGTCGCCGGGCGGCAGCACCGCCTCGACGAGCACCGCGGCGGGGTCGCCCGGCGCCGACCCGGCCCGCACCCGGGACAGCACCGCCTCGGCGTGCGCCACCCAGTCGTCCACGAGCGCCGACCCGGCCGCGGCGGCCAGCTCGTCCAGCCCGGCGTAGTAGTAGGTCGTCGCGGACAGCGACAGGCCCGCGCGGGTCGCGACCGCCCGGTGGCTCAGCGCGGCGGGGCCCTCCTCGCGGATGAGGTCGGCGGCGGCCCGGGCGAGCTCGGCACGCCGCCGCTCCCCCTTCGCCGTGCCACCGGCCCGGCCCGCGGCCATCAGTGGCCGGCGCCCGACAGGTTGAGGCCGACCACGCCGGCCACGATGAGCACGAGCGACACGATCTTCAGCACCGACACCGACTCGCCGAGCAGCACGATCGCGAGGATCGCGGTCGCCGACGCGCCGATGCCGACCCACACGCCGTACGCGACGCCGACCGGCAGCGAGCGCAGCGCCCAGCTCAGGCCGGCGAACGACAGGATCGCCAGGACGCCGAACGACACGCTCGGCCACAGCTTCGTGAAGCCCTCCGACGCCTTGAGGCTCAGCGCCCAGCCCGCCTCGAGCAGTCCGGACACGATGAGCACGGCCCACGCCATGGGTGATCCCTCCCCGGGACCGGGCGCGCCGGGTGGCAGCCTCCGCCGTCGCGCGCCCGTTTCTGGTACGACCGTACCAGAATTGGCGGACCCGGGCCGCCCTACGCTGGGCACCGTGACCGACCCCACCGCCGCCCCGCTCCCCCCGCGCGTCTCCGACACCTTCGACCCGACGCGCTGGCGGCTGGTCACCGGCTTCGAGGACCTCACCGACCTCACCTACCACCGCGGCGTCGCCCGGTCCGCGGACGGCGGCACCCGGGACCTGCCGGTGGTGCGCGTCGCGTTCGACCGCCCGGAGGTGCGGAACGCGTTCCGCCCGCACACGGTCGACGAGCTGTACCGGGTGCTCGACCACGCCCGGATGACCTCGGACGTCGGCACCGTGCTGCTCACCGGCAACGGCCCGAGCCCCAAGGACGGCGGGTACGCGTTCTGCTCCGGCGGCGACCAGCGCATCCGCGGCCGCGACGGCTACCGGTACACCGGCTCGACCGACGCCGAGACGGCCGACGCGATCGACCCCGCGCGCGCGGGCCGGCTGCACATCCTCGAGGTGCAGCGCCTCATCCGGACGATGCCCAAGGTGGTCGTCGCCGTCGTGAACGGCTGGGCGGCCGGCGGCGGCCACTCGCTGCACGTGGTGGCCGACCTGAGCATCGCCTCCCGGGAGCACGCCCGGTTCATGCAGACCGACGCCAACGTCGGCTCGTTCGACGGCGGGTACGGCTCGGCGCTGCTCGCCCGGCAGACCGGGCAGAAGCGGGCGCGGGAGATCTTCTTCCTGGCGCGCGAGTACTCCGCGGAGCAGGCCTACGCCTGGGGCGCGGTCAACGACGTGGTGGACCACGCCGACCTCGAGGACGCCGCGCTGGAGTACGCGCGCATCATCGCGACCAAGTCGCCGCAGGCGATCCGGATGCTGAAGTTCGCGTTCAACCTGGCGGACGACGGGCTGGCGGGGCAGCAGGTGTTCGCCGGCGAGGCGACCCGCCTGGCCTACATGACGGACGAGGCCGTCGAGGGCCGGGACGCGTTCCTCGAGCGGCGGGACCCGGACTGGAGCCGGTTCCCGTACGCGTACTGACGCGGCCCGGCCCCGCCGGTCAGGAGACCGTCAGCGACCCCGTGCCGTTCGGCACCAGCTCGACCCAGGTGTTGCCCGGCGCCAGGAGCGCCGGCGACCCGTCGGGCAGCGTCAGCCGCAGCGGCGCGTCGCGGGCGTCCTTGGCCCAGCTCACCGCCACCGTCTTCCCGCCGGTCGCGAGCGTCGCCGTGCCCGACCCCACCAGCTGGTAGGTCGGCACGATCGCCCCGTTCTGCGCGCCGAACCCGGTGCCCGGGTGGTCCGCGACGATCGACACCACGTTCGTGGCGGACAGGCGCGCACCGGACGCGGCCACGGCGGGCGTCGAGCCCTCCGAGCGCTCCCAGACGGTGCCGTTCCAGGTCCACGAGGGCTTCGACTGGCTCGACAGGTCGAACGCCAGGGTCGTCGCGGGGGTGCCCGCCACGACGGCGCTCGCGCGCTCGGGGGTCCGGGCGAAGGCGAACTGCTCGCCCGGGCTGTTCTGGTGGTTCGCGTCGGCCTGCGCCCAGAGCTCCGCCGGGCTCGCGTAGACGTTGTGCGGCGCGGACCGGGACGAGATGCGGTACAGGCCCGCCGCCCCGGCGTCGTGGCTGATCACCTGGACGGGGCTCGCCGCGACCAGGTCGAGGATGCCGGGCTGGCCGCCGGAGAACGTCAGCAGGCCGTTCATCGGGGACACGATGTCCGGGTCCATCGGGCGCACCGAGCGGACCGGGCCGACCTCGCCCGGCACCTGCGAGTGCCACACGGCGACGAACCGGGACACGTCGAACTCGACGATCGTCTCCCACACGACGTCGGCCTGCTCCAGCCCCGACTGCGGGCGCGCGGTCGCGGTGTTCTCGATCTTCACCGCCAGCGACGGCCGGTTCACGACCTCGCCCGCCACGCCGGTGAGCGGCCAGGTCGGCGCGACGACCGGGTCGGGCGCCGCGACCTTCTGCGGGTCGAGGGTCGGGGCGACCGTCGCCGCGTCGGGGGCCGGGTCCTGGCCCTGCGTGCAGCCGGCGACCAGGAGCGCCGTGCCGACCGCGAGCGCCGCGGCGCGCCGCAGCCCCCGCCTCGTGCTGTGAACCATCTCGACCCTTCCGTGCCGCCTGCGTGCGCCGCGGCAGCCGCCGCGCGTCCCGCGCCACTCTACGGGCGGACCTACCCTGGCCGGGTGAGCCGTCCCGTCCGCGTCGTCCCCGCCACCCCCGCCGCGGTGCCGGAGCTCACCGCGGCGCTGGCGGCGGCGCTCGACGGCACCGGTCCCGCGGTCCTGCCGGTCGAGGCCCCCGACGACGCCGGCGAGGTCCCGGCGTCCGCCGCGGGCGAGGTCCCCGACGACGTGGCGCTGCTCGTGCGCACCTCCGGGTCGACCGGCACGCCGCGCGAGGTCATGCTGACGGCCGCCGCCCTGCGCGCGTCCGGCACCGCGACCGAGGCCCGGCTCGCGGGCCCGGGCCGCTGGCTCCTGCCGCTGCCGCCCGCGCACGTCGCGGGGCTGCAGGTCCTGGTCCGGTCGGTCCTCGCGGGCACCGAGCCGGCCGTGCTGTCCGGGCCGTTCCGCGCCGACGCGTTCGCCGCCGCCGTCACGCGCCTGACGCACGACGACCGCCCCCGGTACACCTCGCTCGTCCCCACGCAGGTGCACCGCCTGCTCGACTCGGCCGCGGGCCGGGAGGCGCTGGCGTCGTTCGACGCGGTGCTGCTCGGCGGCGCCGCCACGCCCCGCGGCCTGCTCGACGCGGCCCGGGCCGCCGGCGCCCGCGTCGTCACCACCTACGGCATGTCGGAGACCTGCGGCGGCTGCGTGTACGACGGTGTCCCGCTCGACGGGGTGACCGTCGACCTCGATCCCGACGACGGTCGCGTGCGGCTCGCGGGCCCCGTGCTCGCCGCGGGGTACCGGGACCGGCCCGACCTGGACGCCGAGCTGTTCGAGGTCCGCGACGGCACCCGCTGGCTGCGCACCAGCGACCTCGGCCGGTGGGACGCGGCCGGCCGGCTGGAGGTGCTCGGGCGCGCCGACGACGTGCTGGTCACCGGCGGGGTGAAGGTGCCGCCCGCCGCCGTCGAGCGCGTCCTCGCGGGGCTGCCCGGCGTCGGCGAGGTGCTGGTCGTCGGCGTCCCCGACCCCGAGTGGGGCCAGGCCCTGGTCGCGCTCGTCGTCCCGGCCGCGGGCGCGCCCGCGCCCGCCCTCGCGGACCTCCGCGACGCCGCCGCGGCCGCG
>NZ_SZYE01000225.1 GCF_005239125.1 Cellulomonas hominis
CACGGCGGCGCCGGGGACGCCTGCGGGACGGGCGCCGCCGCGGCGGGTCCGGCCGCCCCGGTTCTCCTGGGGCTGCCGACGCTCGGGCGGCGCTGAGCCCGTCCGGGCGCGGCGCCCCGCGCGCCCGCGCCGCTCAGACCTGCGGCGGCAGCAGCTGGTCGAACGACGCGAAGCTCTGCACGCCGGTGCCCAGCCCGCACGACACGAGCTGGTCCAGCTGCTCGGCGGTCACGCCGTGCTCCAGGTCGGTCGACACCTCGCTGTACACGGCGAGCTCGCCCTCCTCCTCGCGGAGGTAGAGCTTCGGCCAGATGCGCTCGCGGTTCCAGTCGTTGAGCGCGAGCGTCACCGCCCGGCGGCTGTCGACCGGCAGCTGCCGGTGCCAGCGGCCGCGCACCTGCAGGATCTCCCGCTGCTCGCCGAGCAGCAGGAACCAGAACCGGGAGTCGTTCCACACGCCGGTCAGGTCGCCGTCCTCGTCGACCCGGTAGTGGTACCCCCGGGCGGCCAGCGTCGCGGCGACCCGGTCGCGGGTCAGCGCGGTCGGGCGGGCCTGCAGCGGCACCCGGCGCTGCGGCGCCGTGGCGGCCGCGCGCTCGCCGAGCACCCGGGACAGCCAGCCCGGCGTGCGGGGCGCGGTCACGGGGCCACCGCCGCGGGGTCGGGGTAGAGCTCGTCGATCGCGTCGAAGAACGTGCTCGACGTGCTGAGACCGCAGAACAGGATCTGGCTCAGCTGCTCGTCGGTGGCGCCGTGCTCCAGGTCGGTGGACACCTCGGCGACGACGTGCACCATGCCGTTGTCCCGCACCCGGACGTAGGCCTTCGGCCAGATGCGCTCGGCGTTCCACTCGGTGCAGGCGTCCAGCACCTCCTCGAGCCGCTCGATCGCGATCTCGCGGTTCCACTGCCCGCGCACCTGGACGATCTCCTGGTGGTCGCCGAACAGGAAGAAGTAGAACAGCCGCCCGCGCCACAGCCCGCCGAGGTCGCCGTCGTCGTCGGTGAAGTAGTGGAAGTCGTTGCGCTCGAACCAGCGCACGACCCGCTCGGTGCTCAGCGGGGTGGGGCGGCCGTCGTCCACGGACACGCCGCCGGGTTCCGACCCGCGCGCACCACCCCGACCCGGGTTGGCGGGGACCGGCGCGGCCTCGCGACCGTTCGCCGGGCGGCCCGGTCCGCGGCGGGGGCGGCGGTTCCCGAACAGACCCATGCGCACACCATACGCGCGGGCGCCCACGCCGCCATCGTGTCCCGGCCCCGTTCACCGGATCGGACATCTCGGGCGGCCGTGCGTCCCCGCGATCGGGTTAGGCTCGTTCCGGACGGGCCCTCGCGTGCCCGCCACCAGCACCGACGCAGCCCGCGGGACCGACGTGGCCCCGCACGACAACCACGAGGACGCCATGGGTTTCTTCACCAAGCCGGACGCCGCGGCGTCCGTCCCCGGACCGCAGCCGCTCTCCCACCAGCGCATCATCGACGTGCTGGACGCGCGCGAGATGAAGTACGGCGTCGACGACGACGGCGACATCGGCGGCTACTGGGACGGGCACCTGTTCTACTTCTTCCGGCTCGGCGGCCAGCAGGAGTACCTGCAGACCCGCGGCCGGTGGAACCGGAAGGTCGGCATCGACCAGTACGCGCGCGTCGTCGACCTGGTGAACACCTGGAACTCCGAGAAGCTGTGGCCGAAGGGCTACGTGCGCGCCGAGGACGGCGTCGTGGGCGTCTACGCCGAGCACACCGTCGACTACGAGCACGGCGCCACCGACGAGCAGATCGACCTGCACCTGGCCTGCGGCATCACCACCGCGCTGAGCCTGTTCGAGCACCTGGACGAGCAGTTCCCGGCCGAGGCGGCCGAGGCGAAGGCCGCCGAGGCCGCCGCGCAGGGGGAGTGACGCACCACCGATGACGGACCCCGCCGCGCGGGCGTTCCAGGTCGACCTGCACGGCGTGGTCGACCTGCTCGCCCGGCACCTGTACTCCGGACCCCGGGTCTACCTGCGCGAGCTGCTGCAGAACGGCGTCGACGCGATCACCGCGCGCCGCGCCGAGGACCCGGGGTGCCCGGCCACCGTCCGGCTGCGCCCCCTGCCGGACGGGTCGCTGCTCGTCACCGACTCCGGGGTGGGCCTGACCCGTGCCGAGGCGGAGGAGCTGCTGGCGACCGTCGGCCGGTCGTCCAAGCGGGACCTCGACCTCGGGGTCGGGCGCGAGGAGTTCCTCGGGCAGTTCGGCATCGGCCTGCTGTCGGCGTTCATGGTGGCCGACCGCATCGAGCTCGTGTCGCGGTCCGCCCGCGACCCGCAGGCGCCGGCCGTGCGCTGGCGCGGGCACGCCGACGGGTCGTACGACCTGGTCGAGCTGCCGGACGCCGACCTGCCGGCGGGCAGCACCGTGCGGCTGCGGCCGCGGCGGGACCTGGAGCACTGGCTGGCGGGGGAGACGGTCGCGGCGCTCGCGGCCGAGTTCGGCTCGCTGCTGCCGGTCGACGTGGCGGTGGAGGTGCCGCTGGGGGCCGCTGCGGCGGCGGGCCCGGCGTGGGTGGCGGCCGCCGGCGACCCGGCCCTCGACCTGCCCGTCGACGGCACGCCCCGGCCCGGCCACGCCTGGCGGCGGATCTCGGCGCCCGAGCCCCCCTGGGCGCGCATCTACCCCGACGAGGCCGCCCGCGCGCAGGCGCTCGCCCGGTACTGCGAGCAGACGCTGGGGTTCACGCCGCTGGCGCACATCGACCTGTCGGTGCCGCTGGCCGGCGTGTCCGGGGTCGCGTTCGTGCTGCCCGCCGCGGTGCCCCCGGGCGGTGGCGGGTCGCACCGGGTCTACCTCAAGCGGATGCTGCTCGGCGCGCGCGTCGACGGGCTGCTGCCCGAGTGGGCGTTCTTCGTCCGGTGCGTCATCGACGCCTCGGGCCTGCGCCCGACCGCGTCCCGCGAGGCGCTGTACACGGACGAGGTGCTGCTCGCGACGCAGGAGGCGCTCGCGGACGCCGTCCGGTCCTGGACGCTGCGCACCCTGGAGTCGTCGACCGCCCTGGCGCGCGAGTTCGTCGGCACGCACCACCTGGCCGTGCGCTCGCTGGCGCTGACCGACGACACGATGCTCGACCTCGCCGCGCGGATCCTGCCGTACGAGACGACCGACGGGACGCTGACGCTCGCCGAGGTCGCCGCGGAGCACGGGCAGGTGGTGTTCGCGCCGACGCTCGAGGAGTACAAGCGGATCGCGCCGGTCGCCCGCGCGCAGGGCCTCGCGGTCGTGAACGCGGGCTACGTGTACGACGCCGACCTGCTGGCGCGGCTCGCCGCCCGGGGCCCCGGGCGCGGCCTCGGCGAGGTGCGGCCGCTCGGGGCCGGCGACATCGCGCAGGTGCTCGCCCCCGTGACCCCCGAGCGCGAGCTCGCGACCCTGGACGCGGTGCGGGCCGGCGGTCAGGTGCTGCGCCCGCTCGACACCGAGCTGGTGCTGCGGACCTTCGACCCCGCCGAGCTGCCCGCCGTCCTGCTGCACGACCGGGACGGCGACCACCAGCGCGACCTGCAGGCGGCGATGGCCGAGGCCGACGACGTGTGGAGCGACGTGCTCGCGGGGTTCGCCGCGCCCGCCGCCGCCCGCCGGCTGGTGCTCAACGACGCGAGCCCGCTGGTGCGGGACCTGCTCGACGCACCGCCGGGCGAGGTGTTCGCCGCGGGGCTGCGGTCGCTGTACGTGTCGGCGCTGCTGCTGTCCGGCGAGCCGCTGCGCGCGCGGGAGTCGGAGCTGATGACCGGGTCGATGTCGGTGCTGCTGCGCGCGGGTCTGCGCGGAGCCGCCGCGGGGCACGGCGAGGGGGTGCCGGGCGCGCTGCCCGGCGCCGACGACGAGGCGGCCGGGGGACCGGCCGGGGAGGAGCGCGCGTGACGCGCACGCTGGACGACGCCAACCGCGAGATCACCCGCGTGCGGCAGATGCCGTACGGGCTCGCCCGCACCCAGGCGGCCGAGCGCCAGGTGCGGCTGGTCGACGCCGAGGGGCCCGACGCGGCGCGCGCCTACGCGCTCAGCACGCTGGTCGAGGCGTACCAGTGGGGCGGCGAGGTCGACCGGTCGTTCGTCGCGTTCGCGCGGCTGCTGCGCTGGTGGGACGAGCACCCCGAGCACTTCGACGCCCAGGACCGGCACGGCCTGTTCTGGTCGTTCAAGTGGATGATCTCGGGCCTCGCCGACTTCCCGACCGTGCCCGCCGAGCAGATCGACCGCACGCTCGCCGACATGGAGCGCCGGTACGCCCTGGCCGGCAACGGCATGGACGCCGTCGCCTACGAGCGGTTCGCGTGGGCGCGCCAGCGCGGCGCCGCGGACGTCGAGGCCGCGTTCCAGGCGTGGGTGGCCACCCCGCGGGACGACTTCTCCCAGTGCGAGGCCTGCGACCCGGGGGACCGCGCGGCGTGGCTGCTGGCCACCGACCGCGCGGAGGAGGGCATCCGGCTCATCGAGCAGACGCTCGCCGAGGACCCGTCCTGCGCGTCCGAGCCCGCCGACATGCTGTCGTACCTCGCCGAGGCGTACCTCGACCAGGGCCGGCCCCGCGACGCCGCCCGCACGCACCGGCGCGCCGTCGCGGCGCTGGCCGAGGCCGAGTCCGACATGGTCGGGGCCCGCGGCCGCCGGGTGCGGCTCCTCGCGCGCGGCGGGCAGGCCGAGCGGGCCGTGCGCGCCATCGAGGCGGACCAGCAGTACCTCACGGGCGGCGACACGCCGTACTCGCGGCTGGCGTTCGCGCGGCTGGTCGGCGCCGCCACCCACGTGCTGCGCGGGGCCGGGCGGGGCGACCTGCCGGTCCGGCTCACCGCCGTGCCCGCGACCACGGTGGCGGAGCTCGACGACTGGCTGCGCGCCGAGGCGACCGCGCTGGCGGCGCGGTTCGACGAGCGCAACGGCACGACCGCCGAGAGCGAGTCCGTGGCGCGGGCCTGGGCGACCGGGCCGGCCGCGGACGTGCTGGACCTGGACGTGCTGCCGCGCGGGCTGGCCGCCGGCGCGGGGCGACCGGAGCCGTCCGCGTCGTCCGCGCCGGCGGGTCCGTCCGTCGGGGGCGGGCCGGTGCCCGGTGGCACCGGTGCGGGCCCGGCGG
>NZ_SZYE01000226.1 GCF_005239125.1 Cellulomonas hominis
ACGACGACGAGCGGCGTCTGCTCCACGGTCACGTCGACGTCGGCCGACGCGGGCGCCGCCACGACGGCCGTCGCGCCGGTCGCGGACGCGACGCTCGCGGGCGCGGCGGGGGCCAGCGCGGCCGGGGCCACGCCGACGCCGAGCGCGATCGACAGGGCGAGGAGTGTTCGCATGACGGGTCCTGACGGCAGAGTGGGGTCGCCCTCTCGATCGAGCGGACGGGCCCAGGGTCAGCCGACCGTGACTGCCAGTCAAGGACCGCCGCGCTGGATGTCGCATTTGCCCCGAGATCGGGACCCGACAGCCGGGCTGCGTCGCCGGGTGGCGGACTGGCTACGCTGAGCCCTCACGCCCCACCGCCCCACCGCCCCGGAGGACCCACCCGTGCGCATGCTCGTCACCGGCGGAGCCGGTTTCATCGGCTCCAACTTCGTGCACCAGGTCGTGCGCGAGCACCCCGAGGTCCAGATCACCGTCCTCGACGCGCTGACCTACGCGGGCGACGAGAAGAGCCTCGCCCCGGTGTGGGACCGGGTGACCTTCGCCAAGGGCAGCATCACGGACCACGACATCGTGGACGACCTCGTGAAGAGCAGCGACGTCGTCGTGCACTTCGCGGCCGAGTCGCACAACGACAACTCGCTGCACGACCCGTGGCCGTTCGTGCACACCAACGTCATCGGCACCTACACGCTGCTGGAGGCGGTGCGCCGGTACGACGTGCGCTACCACCACATCTCCACCGACGAGGTCTACGGCGACCTGGAGCTGGACGACCCGGCGAAGTTCACGCCGGACACCCCGTACAACCCGTCGAGCCCGTACTCGTCCACGAAGGCGTCCTCGGACCTGCTGGTGCGCGCGTGGGCGCGGTCGTTCGGCGTGCGCGCCACGATCTCGAACTGCTCGAACAACTACGGGCCGTACCAGCACGTGGAGAAGTTCATCCCGCGGCAGATCACCAACGTGATCGACGGCGTGCGGCCGAAGCTCTACGGCACGGGCGAGAACGTCCGCGACTGGATCCACGTCGAGGACCACAACTCCGCGGTGTGGGACATCATCACGAAGGGCCGCCTCGGCGAGACCTACCTGATCGGCGCGGACGGCGAGGAGAGCAACAAGACCGTCGTCGAGCTGATCCTCGAGCTCACCGGGCAGGCGCCCGACGCCTACGACCTGGTCAGCGACCGCCCGGGGCACGACCTGCGGTACGCGATCGACGCCACCCGGCTCCGCACCGAGCTGGGCTGGCAGCCGCGGTACACGACGTTCCGCGACGGCCTGGCCGCGACGATCGACTGGTACCGGGCGAACGAGGCGTGGTGGCGGCCGCAGAAGGACGCCACCGAGGCGAAGTACGCGCAGCTCGGGCGCTGAGCCGGCGATGCGGACGCGCCAGCGCGGCCGCGTCCGGGCCGGCGCTGCGCCGCCCGCCGCGGCGGTCCCCGGCCCGTGGCCCCTGCGGCTGCTCGCCTCGGTGCCGGACCGGCTCGTCGTCCTGCTGCTCTGCCTGGCGGTCGCCTCGACCGCCGGCACCCTGACCGGCCAGTTCCGCCCGGAAGTCGTCCTGCCTGCCACCGCCGTCCTCGGGGCCCTGACCTGGCGCCTGGTCCCCACGGCACCCGGGCGGGCGGCCCCGGCCGCCGGCGGCGCGGTCGTGGCGGTGGCCCTCGCGGCGGCCTGGGTGGTCGCGAACGCGCCCTACGCCTCCCGCTACCTGGTCGTGCTCCGGGACCCGGGGTTCCTGACGCTGCGGGGCCTGTGGCTGTCGGAGCACGCCGACCCGAACCTGCCGCTGTCCGAGACGACGCGGTACATCGGGGCGCTGAACCCCGACATCACGGCGGTCCCCGCGGCCTACGCGGAGGCCGAGGGCCTGCTGCACGTCCAGGGCGCCACGCTGCTCCCCGCGCTGATCGGGTCGGTCGGCTGGGTCGCCGGCGCGCCGGGCGTGCTCGCCGGGAACCTGCTGATCGGCGCCGTCGCGCTGCTCGCGGTGTACTCCCTCGCCCGCCGCCTCGTCGGCCCGTGGTGGGCCCTGCTGCCCGTGGTGGTGCTCGGGACGTCCGTGCCGATGACCGTGTTCTCCCGCGGCGCGTACACCGAGCCGGTCGCGATGGCGTTCGTGTTCGGCGGGCTGAGCCTCGCCTGGGCCGCGCTGGCCGGCCGGCGGCTCCTCCCCCACCTCCTGGCGGGCGCGCTCGTGGGTGCCGCCGCGCTGGCGCGGATCGACGGCGCCGCGGTGGTGGTCGGGCTGGTGCTCGGCGTCGGCCTCGCGACCGCGGCGGCGCTCGCCCCCCGGCGGCGTGCCCGGCTCCGGGCCGCGCTGGGCCTGCAGGCCGCCGGGGCGCTCGCGATGGTGGGGCTGGGCTGGCTGGACCTGCGGGTGAACAGCCCCGAGTACCTCGAGAACCTCGGTGGCGAGTTCACCCGGCTCACCGCGGCGCTCCTCGCCGCCCTGCTGCTGGTCCTCGCGCTCACGCCGCGCCTGCCCTGGCAGCGGCTGCGCGCAGGGCTGCTCGCGCACCGCCGCGCGGCGTCCTGGACCGCCGCCGCCCTGGTGCTGGTCGTCGGCGCGGCGCTGGCGTCCCGCCCGTGGTGGTACGAGGGCCACGGGTTCCACCCGGAGTCCGCGTACGCCCAGGCCGTCGAGTGGCTGCAGGCCGCCGAGGGCCTGCCGCTGGACGGCACCCGCACCTACGACGAGCTGTCGCTGACGTGGGTGTCGTGGTACCACGGCTGGCCGTTCGTCGTGCTCGCCGTCCTCGGGCTCGCCGTGTCCGCGTGGCGGGCCGTGCGCGACCGGGACCCCCGGTGGTGGACCGTGCTCACGGTCGTCGCCGCGCCCTCGGTGCTCTACCTCTGGCAGGTCAGCATCACCCCCGACCAGGTGTGGGCGATGCGCCGCCTGCTCCCGGTGACGCTGCCCGGCTTCGCGGTCACGGCGACGGTCGCGGTCGCCGCCCTGTGGTCCGCGCGCCGCTGGTGGGCCCGCGCGGGCGCGGTCCTCGCCGCCGTCGCCGTCGCCGTGGTACCGGTCACCACGTGGCACGGGCTGTTCCGCGTCGTCGAGCAGGACGGCCGGCTCGCCGAGGCGCAGACCGTGTGCGCGGCGCTCGGCACCGACCGCGTGCTCTACGTCCGCGCCGGCGGCCCGCCGTACCTCGCCACGCTCCGCAGCGTGTGCGACGTGGAGGGGCTCGAGATCAGCTCGGTCCCCGACGCCGACCGCCTCGCGGACCTGCACGACGACTGGGGCCCCTTCGACGTCGTGACGTTCGCGGACTGGGCGCTCCCCTGGGTCGGCGGCACCACGCCCGCGCCGCTGCTCCGGACCACCACCACGTCCTGGGAGAGCACCCTCCTGGGCGTCCCGGACGGCTACGCCGTCGGCGAGTCGACGGTCTGGGTGGGGTCGGTGCGCCCCGACGGGGGCGTCGTCCCGGCACCCGGGTGACCCGCCGCCGGCCGGGTGATCTGCACGAATCCTTTACGGCGCACCCCCGCACGGTCCGCCCGGGGGTGCGCCCCGGCTCCTATGCTCCTCTCTCGTGACCTCCCGCCACGCCGCTCCTGCACGCCCCCGCGCCGTCCGCCACGGCCGGACCCGGCGCAGCCACGGCGTGCTGCGGGGCGCCGCCCTCGCCGTCGTCGCCGTGCTGTGCTTCGGCGCGTCCGGCGCGGCCGCCCTGTACGTCCAGCTCAACGGCAACATCAACACCATCGACGCGAGCGACCTGATCCAGGCGCTGCCGGAGCCGACGGCCACCGGCCCGGCCGACCCGGACGACCCGAACGCGGGCCGCGACGTCAACATCCTGCTGATGGGCTCGGACGAGCGCGACGGCGAGAACGAGGCCATCGGCGGCCACGTGGACGGCATGCGGTCCGACACGACGATCGTCGCGCACATCTCCGCCGACCGGACCCGCGTCGAGCTCATCTCGATCCCCCGCGACTCCCTGGTCGACATCCCGTCATGCACCATGTCGAACGGCGCGACCACCTCGGCCCAGCGCAACGCGATGTTCAACTCCGCGTTCGCGATCGGCGCCGACAACGGCGGCGACATCGCCTCGGCCGCGGCCTGCACCGTCAACACCGTGCAGCAGAACACCGGGGTGCGGATCGACCACTTCGTCGTGGTCGACTTCGCCGGGTTCACCAAGATGGTCGACGCGATCGGCGGCGTGCCGATCTGCGTGCCGAACGACATGAACGCCCCCAAGGCCGGGCTGTACCTCACCGCGGGCCAGCAGACGCTGAACGGCACGCAGGCCCTGGCCTTCGCCCGGGCGCGCACCGGCCAGGGCGTCGGCGACGGCTCCGACACCAACCGCCTGGGCCGGCAGCAGGAGCTGCTGGCCGCCGTGGTCCGGGAGCTGCTCGACAAGAACATGCTCACCGACATCACCCAGCTCATCCGGTTCCTCGACTCGGCGACCGAGTCCCTGTCGATCGACTCGGGCTTCAGCTCGATCTCCGACATGGCCGGGCTCGCCTACAGCCTCCGGGGCGCCTCGGCTGACAACATCTCCTTCATGACGATCCCGTTCGCGGCGGCACCGAGCGACCCGAACCGGGTGGTGTGGACCTCCGAGGCCGACGCCATCTGGGCCAACGTCGCGGCCGACCAGCCGATGCTGTCCGGCACCAGCCAGGACACCCCGGCGGCCGGTGACGGCGCCGCGGCGGCGGGCGGGACCGAGGCGGGCACGGACGCCGGCGCCGGGACCGACGCCGGCACCGGGACCGGGACGGACCCCGGCACGGACGCCGGCACCGGCGCGGACCCGGGCGCGGGCGCCGGGACGCCGGCCGCCCCCAGCACCCCGGAGACCTCCCAGACCCGCGAGGCGGGCAAGGAGGCGTTCTCCGCCGGTGACGTGACCGCGGTCTGCGGCTGACCGTGGCCCGCCCCGACGACCGCGACCGCGACGCCCGCAGGACGCCGCCGAGCTTCGCGCCCGGCAACGGCGCCCGCCGCCCCTCCGCCGACGGTGCCCAGCCCGTCGGTCCGGCACCCGAGCGCGACGC
>NZ_SZYE01000227.1 GCF_005239125.1 Cellulomonas hominis
CGCCGCCGAGTCGAAGTGACCGCCGCCCCCGCACCGGGCGCCGCCCCGCGCCCGGTGCGGGTGGTCGTCCTCGACCACACCGCCCAGCTCGGCGGCGCGGAGCTCGCGCTGCTGCGCACCTGCCGGGCGCTGGACCCGGCCGCGGTCGACGTGACCGTGGTGCTGTTCGCCGACGGCCCGCTCGCCGGCCGGCTGCGGGACGCGGGGGTCGCGGTGCGCGTGCTGCCGCTGGACCACCGGATCGCGGAGACCGACCGCGCCGCGGCCGGCCGGTCGGCGCTCGGCGCGGCCCGGTCGGCGGCGGCGACGCTGCCGTTCGTCGCCCGGCTGGCCCGGTTGCTGCGGGACCTGCGGCCCGACGTCGTGCACACGACCTCGCTCAAGGCGGACCTCATCGGCCTGCCCGCCGCCCGGCTCGCCCGCCGCCCGCTGGTCTGGCACGTGCACGACCGGATCGCCGAGGACTACCTGCCGGCCCCGGTCGCCCGGGCCGTCCGCGTCCTCGCCCGGCGCGGGCCGCGGCACGTCGTGGTGAACTCCCGGGCCACCGCCCGCACGCTGCTGCCGCTGCCGCGGGGCTGGACCCTCGCGTACCCCGGACTGGCGCCCGAGCAGGTGGCCGCCGATCCCGCCGCCCGCCCGGTGCCGGCGACCCCGGTGGTCGGCCTGGTCGGCCGCGTCAGCCCGACGAAGGGCCAGCGGGAGTTCGTCGCCGCCGCCGCGCTGCTCGCCGAGCGGTTCCCGGACGCGCGGTTCCGCGTCGTCGGCGCGGCGCTGTTCGAGGAGCAGGCGTACGAGGAGGAGCTGCGCGCGCAGGTCGCCGCGCTCGGGCTGACCGACCGGGTCGAGCTGACCGGCTGGGTCGCCGACCCGGTGGGGGAGATCGACCGGCTGTCCGTCCTGGTGCACGCCTCGCCGGTGCCGGAGCCGTTCGGCCAGGTGGTCGTCGAGGGCATGGCCCGCGGGGTGCCGGTGGTCGCGACCGCGGGTGGCGGCGTGGACGAGATCGCGGTGGCCGGCGACGGCACGCCGCGGTGCCTCGTGGTGCCGCCGCGCGACGTCCCGGCGCTGGCGGACGCGGTCGGGCGGGTGCTGGACCGGCCGGAGGAGGCCGCGGCGCGGAGCACCCGCGCGTGGAAGGACGTGCAGGCGGACTACGCGATCGCCCGGACCGCCGAGCAGCTCACCGCGGTGTGGCGGCGGGCCGCGCGTCCCGCACGCGGGTGAGCACCGCCTGCATCTCGCGCACCCGGTCCGACCAGCGCGGCACGTCCGCCGGCGCCGGGCCGATGCCCGCGGGCCGGCCCTCCGCGAGCACCCGGACGACGGCGTCGGCGAGGTTCTGCGGCGAGGCGGTGGTGACCCGGTCGGCGGGCTGGTCCCGGAACCCCGCGACCGGGGTCGCGACGACCGGGCGGCCGACCGCCAGGTACTCGTAGAGCTTGATCGGGTCCAGCGAGTCCGTGAAGCCGTCGACCACGTGCGGCACCAGCAGGACGCCGGCGTGCTGCAGGTACCCGGGCACCAGCGCGGCCGGGCGCGGCCCGAGCACCACCGCGCCCGCGGCGTCCAGCCGGGTCAGGTCCAGCGGGTCGAGCAGCGCCGGCCCGACGAGCACCAGGTGCGCGCCGGTCGCCCGCAGGTGGGTGGCGACGCGCAGGCACGCCGCCACGTCCAGCCGGTCGGGGTGCATCGTCCCGACGTACACCGCGTACGGGCCGTCCGGCAGGTCGGCGGGGCGGGGCTGCGGGGTGCGGTAGGCGTCGACGTCGACCGCGTTCGTGAGCAGCGTGACGGGGCGGTCGGCGCCCTTCGCCCGGGCCAGCGCCGGGGAGCACACGACCACCTCGGCGCACCGCTCGACGAGCAGGGCCTCCGCCGCGCGCGTCCGCTCGAGCTCCGCCGGCTCGCGCACGGCGCGCAGCCAGTCGTCGGTCACGTCGTACAGCGACCGCCAGCCGGTGGCGCGGAGCACGGCCGCGCCGTCGGGGTCGTTCACCCAGAGCACCGGGTCGGTCATGCCGAGCCGGCGGGCCACCCGGGACACCGTGCGCGCGCGCCGGTCGTCGCCGGCCGGGTCCAGGCGCCGCGGCAGCCACTTGGTCGGCCGGTACGCCCAGGCGCGGCCCTCGGGCGCACCGTCCTCGGGGCCGAGCCGGCGCAGGCGCCGGCCGAGCGTGGGGGAGGCGCCGCGGCGCAGGTCGTGCAGGTGGTCGACCGGCGGCTCGACGAACAGCACGCGCAGGCCGGGGTCGGTGGCGAGCAGGCCGGCGACCAGGTGCTGGTTGCGGCGCCACACCTCGTCCCAGGGCTCGAGGGAGAGGACGACGAGGTCGCGGCGGTCGTCGCGCGCGGGGGAGCCGGGGGCGTCCGCCGGCGTCCCGGGGGCGACGGACGGCCCCGCGTGGTCGCGGGTCCCGGCGCTCACCGGCTCACCCCGGCCGGCGGGGTGCCGGGCGCGGCGGACGGGGTGCCGCCGGGCGTGGTCGGCGCCGCGACGGGACGCGGGGCGGGGGAGTCCGGCCCCAGCGGCGCGCCCAGCACCGCCGCGTACACCGCCGCGATGCCGTCCGCGTGCGTGCCCGGACCGAACCGCTGCTGCTGCAGGGCCCGCAGCTCCTCCCCGTAGGCCGCGCGGCGCTCGGGGTCGCGCGCGAGGCGGGCCAGTGCGGCCCCCGCGGCCTCGACGTCGTCCGGGGGCACGAGCACCGCGCCGTCCGCGGCCCCGACGGTCTCGGAGTGCCCGCCGCCGCGGCCCGCGACCACGGGGGTGCCGTGCGCCATCGCCTCCACGACCGACAGCCCGTACGGCTCGTCGCCGCGCGGGGCGAAGAAGATCCCGGCGGTGCCGAGCAGGGCGGGCATGTCGGCCCGCATCCCGAGGAACCGGACCGACGCCCCGAGGCCGAGCGCCCCGGCGAGCGCCTCCAGCTCGGGCCGCAGCGCGCCGTCGCCCGCGAGGTGCAGCTCCCACCCCTCGGCGGCGAGCCCGGAGGCGGCCCACATCCGCAGCGCCACGTCGGTGCGCTTCTCGGCCTCGAGCCGCTGCGCCATCAGCACCACCCGGCGGCGGTCCGGTTCCGCGCCGGTGCGCGGCACGGTGGGGACCCCGGGGTGCACGACGGTCGACGGGCCCTCGACCCGACCGGCGACGTACGCGCTGATCGCGACCTGGGCGGCGATGCGCGGCGCCACGAACCGGCCGACCGCGCGGCCCACCGCCGACGACCCGCGGCGGTCCGCGAAGTGCCGGGTGGCGACCACGGGGGCCCGGGCGGCGGCGGTCGCGGCCAGCTCGGCGGCCGTCATGTGCGCGTGCACCAGCCGGGCGTCCACGCGGCGCAGCGCGGTCGCGGCCCGCAGCGGGGTCGGCGCGGGCGCCCACCGCACCCCGGAGCCGGCGAGCTCGGCGGGCATCCGGTCGGCGGCGCCGCCCAGCACCTGCACCCGCAGCCCGCGGGCGTCCTGCGTGCGGGCGAGCGTGGTGACGTACCGCTCGACCCCGGCGAAGGCGTCCGTGCACACCACGTGCACGACGTCGACCGGCGCGGCGGTCACGAGCGCTCCCGGTGGCCGACGGGCAGCGGTCCGCGCCGGCGGCGGGGGCGGCCGCCGACGACGGCCTCCCGCAGGTGCCGGGCGCGCCGCCCGGCGGGGCTGTCCGCCGGGCCGGGGGTGCTGCGCGACGACGGGGGCGGCGGTCCGAGGGCGACGGGGACGTCCTCCTCCTCGCCCGAGCGCTGCGCGTGCGCCTGGGCGCCGAGGCAGATGCCCGCGATGACGAACGGGATCGACACCTGGGCGGCCACCCAGAACAGGTCGAACTGCCCCTGCACGAGCCGCATGAGCACGAGGACGAACGCGAGGGTGCCGTACCGGGAGTCGACCCGCCACAGGATGACGAGGATCGCCAGGAACATCACCAGGAAGCCGACCAGGCCGACGACGCCGCCGGAGGACAGCATCTCGAACTCGGCGTTGGGCGGCTGGAAGTTCTCCTCGAACCGGTCGGTGTACCACCAGCGCAGGCCGGCGCCGAACCAGGGGTACTCCTGCCAGATCAGCAGCGACTGCCGGAACCAGATGAGCCGCTGGTACGCCGAGTTGTACTGGTTGCCGGACTCGAGCTGGTCCTGCACCAGCGTGCCGATGACGACCGCGGCGCCGGCGATCGCCAGCAGCACGATCTTCGACCGGTGGCGGTGCGGGTCGGGCCGCAGCGCGACGACCGCGATCGCCACCGCGAGGCCGATCAGCGCCTGCCGCGACTGCGCGACGAGGATCCCCGCGAGGAACAGCCCGAACAGGCCGAGGCACACCAGGTCGTTCCACCGCAGCCAGCGCGGCCGGGCGTAGACGATGATCGCCGCGAACGCGAGCACGCAGCCGATGTAGTTCTTGTGCATCAGCAGCGGTTCGTTCAGGTACACCGGCCCGGTGTTGCCCGACGCGAGGTTCACCGCGAACTGCGCGAGGGCGGCCAGGGCGACGACGACCGAGCCGCCGATGTACAGCCCCAGCGCGAGCCGCGCGTGCCCGGCCGCGCCCACCGCCCAGCCGACCAGCAACGCGCCGCCGACCAGCAGCCACTCGTGGAGCCACTCGACCGCGTTCGCCGCGTACGGGTTGGCGATCACCGTGAACAGCACCGTGGCCTGGTAGAACGCCGAGGCCCACAGCACGTTCCGCATGGGGCGGGTCAGCGGGCGCCGGCAGAACAGCAGGGCCGGCCAGAACGCCGCGAACAGCACGAAGTCCGACACGGACAGCGCCCCGCCGACCCGGTTCACCAGCAGCAGCAGCGGCATGCCGAGCACGGGGAGCGCCATCGGCATCCGCAGCGTGAGGCCGACGAGGAGGACGGCCGCCGCGACGCCGAGCGCCAGCACCGGCTGGGTGGACGTGACCGCGGCGACGACCAGGCCGGTCGCGAGCAGGCCGCCGCCGGCCAGCGCGCGGCGGCCGGCGGTGCTCCGGGGCAGCCGCTCGGCGGCGGCACCGCCGAGGGTGGTCCGGTGCGGGCGGACGCCGGGGGCGAGCTCGGCGGAGGGCGCGGGGG
>NZ_SZYE01000228.1 GCF_005239125.1 Cellulomonas hominis
CGACGGCGGGCCGGCGACGACGGCGGCCGCCGTCGGCCTCGCCCGTCCCCACGCCCACGTGCACCCCGCAGCCGCTCGAGGTCCGCGCGGCCGCGGTGCTCGTCGTCGGGCTGCCCGGCGTCACGAGCGCCGACGACGCGGTCGCCCAGCAGGTCGTGCAGCTCGGCGTCGGCGGCGTGTTCCTGGCGGGCGGGAACGTGCGGACGGCCGAGCAGGTGGCGGCGCTCACGGCCGGCCTGCGGGCCGCGGCGGCGGGCCGGCCGCTGCTGGTGTCGACCGACGAGGAGTCCGGTCGCGTCGCGCACATGCGGGACGTCGTCGGCGCGGGGCCGTCGCCGCGCCGGATGGCCCGCGAGGAGTCGCCCGATGCCGTGCGCGGGCGGGCGGCGGACACCGGCCGGGCGCTGGCAGCCGTCGGCGTCGACCTGGACCTGGCGCCGGTGCTCGACCTCGACGACGGCCCCGCCACCGGCGTCGTCGGCGACCGGTCGTTCAGCGCCGACCCCCAGGACGCGGCGGCGTACGGCCTCGCCTACGCGCGCGGTCTCGCCGACGCGGGCGTCACGTCGGCGGTCAAGCACTTCCCGGGGCACGGGCGCTCCGCGGTCGACTCGCACCGGGAGTCGTCGCTGGTGGAGGCGGGCCTGGCCGAGCTCGCGGCGACCGACCTGGTGCCGTTCCAGGCGGCGGTCGACGCCGGCGCGCCCGTGGTCATGCTGAACCACCTGCAGTACGCGGCGCTCGACCCGGACCTGCCCGCGTCGCTGAGTCCGCGCGCCTACGCGCTGCTGCGCGACATGGGCTTCGAGGGCGTGGCCATGACCGACTCGGTCGGGATGGGCGCCGTCAACCTGCGCTGGGACTTCCCCGACGCCGCGGTGCAGGCCGTGTCCGCCGGCGCCGACGCGGTCCTGGCGACCGACGGCGGCCAGGCGGTGCGGATGCGCGACGGCCTGGTGGACGCGGTCCGCTCGGGGCGGCTGCCCGAGGCCCGGCTGTCGGAGGCGGCGGCCCGCGTCACGGCGCTGGCGGGCGGCGACCCCCTGGCGATGTCGTGCCTGGAGGTGGAGCTGCCGCAGCTCGACACGGGTGCGGTCGCCGGCACCGCCGCCCCCGTGCCGTGACGCGCGGGCGTCAGCGCCCCGGCGCGGCCGGCTGCCACTCCTCGCGCAGCAGCGCGTAGGCGTACGAGTCGAGCCACCGCCCGTCGCGGTGCAGCGAGTCCGCCCGGTACTCCCCCTCGCGCCGCATCCCGACGCGCTCCATCAGCCGCCACGACGGCGCGTTGTCCGCGAAGCACAGCGCCGTCAGCCGGCGCAGCCCGAGGTCGGTGAAGCAGACGTCGAGCAGCCGGCGGACGGCCTCCGTCGCCAGACCCCGGCCCTGCGCGGCGGGGTCGAACGCCCACCCGATCTCCGCCTGGGTGCGCTTCGCCCGGTCCGCGACCTCCGTCTGGCCCCAGCCGTCCTCGATCCGCACCATGAGGTCCCCGACCACGGCTCCCTCGCGCTCGACGACGAGCGTCGGGCCCAGCCGGTCCGGCTCCACGAACTGCGCGGCGAACGCCTGCTCGTCCCGCGGCAGCGCGGTCATCCACCGGGCGACCTCGGGCAGCCGGCGGTACCGCCAGACCGCGCCCGCGTCGTCCGGCGTCGCCGGGCGCAGCAGCAGCCGGTCGGTGCTGATCGGCCAGGGCGCGTCCAGGTACGGGGCGGTCACACCGGCAGGCTAGCGGGGGCGACAGCCTGTGGACCCGGGCGGACAGGTTGTGCCGGACCGCGCCCGGGCGCCGCGCCCGTCGGGTCGACTGTCCCCGGCCCCGGGACGGACCGGGCGCGCCGAGCCAGGAGGACCCGCATGTTCAGCCGCACCCGCCGCGCCTGGGCGCGCTTCGCCGACGACCGCCCCGCGGTGGCCGAGTTCGTGCTGTTCACGGCGATCAGCATGGGCATGACGGTGCTGCAGCTCGCGCTCATGCCGGTCCTGAAGTGGACGTTCGGCCTGACCCCGCTGGTCGACACCGCGTTCCAGGTGCTCGGGGTGAACACGAACGCCGACGGCAGCACCTTCTTCGTCTTCGACTACGCGGCCGGGGCGCTGCCCGCCGGGGGCGGCGGCCTGGCGTACTTCCTGGCCGTGCAGATCACGCTGGCCATCGCCCAGATCATCAACTTCTTCCTGCAGCGCAACGTCACGTTCAAGTCGGACACCGACGTGTGGCGCGCGGCCGCCTGGTACGCGTTCGCGTACGTCGTGATCACGTTCGCCGCCGCGTGGCTGCAGGGGTTCTACAAGGACCCGATCTACCGGTGGATGATCGAGCGCTGGGGCAGCACCGGGGAGGCGGGCGCCGACGTGGTCACGATGATCATCAACGCGCTGCTGTCGTTCGTCGTGTTCTTCCCGATCCTCAAGATCATCTTCCGGAAGGCCCCGGCGGACGCAGCCGGCTCCGCTCCCACCCCTGCCCCGGCGCGCGCAGGGGCGCGCTGACCCGTCAGCCGCCCCGGAGCCGGTGGCGGTGAGCGGGCGGGCCCGCTTCAGAACGTGATGACCGTGGCCCCCTCGAGCGTGAACCGCAGCAGCGCGTCCCGTGCGACCTGGAGCCGGAACCCCCGGGCGTCCAGGTCGGCCTCGACGCCGTCCGCCCTCGCCGCGTTGACGCACGCGCCCACGGTGACGCCTGCGGCCACGAGCTCGTCGAGCTGCCGGTCGAACGTCACGTCGGCCGCGCCGGCGCCCCGGCCGATCCGACGCTGCGCGGGACCGAAGCAGAACACCTCGAGCTCCACGCCCTGGTCCGCCGCCACCTCGTGGATCCGCTGCGCCACCCGGGTCCCGGTCGTGACCGAGTCGTCGTCGTCGTGGAACACGTGGATCACTGTCTTGGGCACGGCTCCGCCTCTCTGGTCCGGATGACCGCACTGTGGCACCAGGGCGCCGTGCGCCCGCGACACGTCCCAGCACGTGGAAGCGCGCCGTCGATCCGTCGGCCGACCGGGTGCCGGCGAGCCAGGGTGCCGTCAGCGCCGCGGCCGGGTCGAGCCGCCCGGCCCCCACCCGCCGCGCCGGCCCGCCCGCGCCAGCAGCAGGCCCGCGCCCAGCGAGCCGAGCCCGCCGAGGGCCATGTCGCCGATCGTGTCCCGGTAGGCGACGTGGATCGACGCGTCGATGTAGGTGTTCCCGAGGTACTCGCCGACCTCCCACAGGACGCTGAGCCCGAGCCCGAGCGCGGTGGTCACGCCGACCGAGCCGACCCGCACCCGCGGGGCGGCGGGCAGCACCGGGTCGACGACCGCCCCCGTCACCCGGGCGACGACCAGGTGGGCGACGGCCGCGACGAG
Source organism: Cellulomonas hominis (assembly GCF_005239125.1). Lineage (GTDB taxonomy): Bacteria > Actinomycetota > Actinomycetes > Actinomycetales > Cellulomonadaceae > Cellulomonas > Cellulomonas hominis_A. Next base: position 3,345 of record NZ_SZYE01000228.1, read on the forward strand.
CCCCGTGACGACGAGGTGCATGACGACGTCGAGCCACGAGATCCGCTGGTAGAGGTCGAGCGCCCCGGCCCACCCGGCGGCCAGCAGCCCCACCCCGTAGGCGGCGTCGAGCCGCGGGTCGACGCGGGCCGTCAGCGGCACGACCAGGCCGGCGAGCACGAGCAGCAGCAGCACCGCGTCCACCGGGCCCAGCGCGACGACGGCGACGACGACGCTCGCCAGGCCCAGGAGGCGGACGGCGCCCCCGGGCCCGCGCACCAGCAGCGCGCCCGCGTCCCGCGCCGTCACGCGGTCGCGTCGGCCGCCGTGCCCTCGCGGCCCTCCGGCTCCGCCGGTCCCGACGCCGACGTGGGCGGGGAACCCAGCCGGGACGCCATGTGTCCGCCCAGGTAGCCGCTCGCGCCGAGCACGCCGCCGGCGCCGACCGCGACCGCGACGCCGAGCCCGCGGCGGCCGCGGCGGCGCAGCAGCCACGACGTCCCGTACAGCCCGAGCGCGACGTTGTTCAGGAACCCGTGCACGGTCCCGACCCGCAGGGTCCTGCGGTCGGAGACCGCCCAGTCCGCCAGGCCGGTGACGGCGGCCGGCACCGCCGACAGGATGCCGAGGCCCAGCAGCCGGTCGGCGGCCCGGCGGCGGCCGTCCCCGCCGCCCGGGGTCAGGTCGAGCACCGTGGCGCTCGCCCAGAACCCGATCGGTGCGTCGGTGAGCAGCGGGTGGGCCGCGTGCCCGAGCGGGCGGCCGTGCAGCAGCGCCGCCAGCCGCGGGCTGGTCCGCAGCGCCTTCAGGACGACCGGCTGGACCCGGTCCACCGCCTGGTCCAGGGCGGTGGCGCGCTCCAGGCGCCGGGTCGCGGTCAGCAGGGGGCTCTCGTCGGGCTGCACGGTGGTCTCCTCGTCGGCCGGGGGCGGGGCTCCTGGGGTCGAGCATCGCCCCGCCGGGTCGAGCCCGCACGGCGGGAGCGCCCCGGGTGCGAGCCGACCAGCCCCGACGCATGCTGGAGGTCGCGTCCAGCGTCGGCGCGGCCCGCGCACCCCGGCCGCCACGGCACGACCGCCACGGCCGGGCCCGCGTCCCACCGGAGGACCCGCCATGACCGCTTCCACTCCCGCCGCCCGCGCGGCCGGCACCACGGCCCGGCAGCCGCACCAGTACCTGGCCCTCGTCATCGGGATCGTGTACCTGGTGGTCGGCCTCGCCGGGTTCCTGGTCACCGGCTTCGACGACTTCACCGCGCACGACCACTCGCAGACGCTGCTCGGGTTCGCGATCAACCCGCTGCACAACATCGTGCACATCGTGATCGGCCTGCTCGGCATCGCCCTGTGGTCCACCGCGAGCCGGGCCCGCACCTACGGCTGGCTGCTGTTCGTCGGCTACGGCGCGACGTTCGTCTACGGCCTGGTGGTGGCGGACAACCCGGACGCGAACATCCTCAACATCAACGGCGCGGACAACGGCCTGCACCTGGTCTCCGCCCTCGCGGGCCTGGCGATCGCCCTGTGGCCGCGCCGCGACCGCGACCGCACGACGACGGCGCGCGCCTGAGCCGCCGGCCCGGGGACCCGCGCCCCGCCGGAGCCGCGCCGGCGGCCGACGCCGCCGGCGCGGTGCTCCGCGCGCTCGTCGGGGCGGTCGACCGCGTCCGGCCGTCCCCGAGATCGG
>NZ_SZYE01000229.1 GCF_005239125.1 Cellulomonas hominis
CGCGCCCTCGCCCGGGGGCGCCGGTGGGCAGGGTGCGGGGGAGCGCTCCCGCGCGCCGCCACCTCCGCGTACCGCGCGGCGAGCCAGCGCTGGCCCATGCCGGTGCCGCGGCCCTGGCGCCAGGCGCCGAGGAGGCCCGGCCGCAGGCGCATGTGGACGACCGCGGCGGGCTCGAACACGAGCGTCGCGCCGGCGAGCTGCGCCCGCCAGCACAGGTCGGTGTCCTGGAGGTAGCGCGCCCGTACGTCGAAGCCGCCGAGCCGGTCGAACAGCGTCCGCCGGACGGCGAGGTTGCTCGAGCTGGCGCAGCCGAGGTCGGGCAGCGGTTCGGTGTGCTGCAAACCGTCCACCTGCGGCAGCGCCCGGGAGCCCTGCGCCGCGCGGCTGTTGAGCCGCTCCCACTCGAGCCGGCCCGCGACCATGTCGGACCCGCGGAGGGCGCCGTGCAGGGCGTCGACCCAGCCGGGCGCGACGACGTCGTCGGCGTCGCAGAACAGCAGGTCCCGGCCCCGGGCGACGCGTGCGGCCTCGTTCCGGGCCGCACCGGCGCCGCGGATCGCGGACGCGTCGACCAGGCGCACCCGGCCGGTCCGGCGGGCGGCGTCGAGGACGACGTCGCGGGTCCTGTCGGTGGAGCCGTTGTCCGCGACCAGCACCTCCCAGGTGCACCGGGTGTCCTGGTCGGCGAGGGCCGCCAGCTGCGCCGGCAGGGTGGCCTCGGCGTCGCGCGCCGCGATCACCACCGAGACGTCGAGCGCGGTGCCGCGGGCGGTGTCGTCCCCGGGACCGGGCGGCCCGTCGGCGGTCGGGCGTGCTGCGGTCATGGCTTCCCCCTGGCTCACCGCAAACGGGACAAATCACCCGTAGCAGATCACAGGGGACCGTGGCGCGCGAGCCCGCCGGGCGCGGTCAGTACCGCTCGGGGCCGTAGTCGATCCGGTAGTGCTGCTCCCGCGGACGCTCGCCGACGGGCCGGGCGGGGACGCCCCCGACGATCGTCCACGGGTCGACGTCCTGGGTGACGACGGCGCCCGCGGCGACGACGGCGCCCTCCCCGATGGTCACGCCGCGCACGACGGTCGACCGGCTGGCGAGCCAGGCCCGGTCGCCGATGGTGATGGGCCCGAGCCGACCGGCGAACCCGGGGTCGCGCAGGTCGTGGTCGGCGGTGACCAGCAGGACGTGGCTCGCGATGACCACGTCGTAGCCGATGTCGATGCCGCCCCGCGCGTCGATCTGGCAGAACCGCCCGACGTGGCAGCGCCCGGCGATCCGCAGGTTGCCCGGCTCGAGCACCTCGGAGCCGCCGAACAGGTACACGTGCTCGCCGAGGTCCGCGCCCAGCCGCCGGAGCGCGCGGATCCGCAGCTCGTTGCTGGGCACGTGCGTCAGCGCCCGGTTGAAGACGAGCTCGCCCCGTCGACCCACGTCAGCCGTCCTCCCCGCGGGCCGCGCCCGCGTGCTCGTGCACCGGGGCGGTGGCCCCGGGCCGCAGCCGCGCCGCGAGCGCCGCCACCGTGTGCTCCCGCCGGACCAGCGCCCGGCCGGCCTCGCCGCGTGCGCGCCGGTCCGCGGGGTCGGCCACGAGGGCCCGCACCGCGTCGAGCAGCGCGCGCTCGCCCGCCTCGCCGTCGCCGACGACCTCCACCCGGGCCTCCCCGAACAGGTGCCCGGCGCCCCGCGAGTCGTTGGTGACGACCGCGCAGCCGTTCCCCAGCGCCGCCACGAGCGGCCCGCTGACCGCGTGCGCGCCGCCGCCGCCCCAGCCGCCGCGCCGCCAGCGCACCACCACGGCGGCCCGCGCGAACGCCGCGCGGACGCCCGCCTCGGGCAGGAAGCCGAGGAGGCGCACCCGGTCCGTGGTGCCGGCGGCGTCCGCCGCGGCCGCGATCGCGCGCGCCGTCCCCTCGCCGCAGGCGCCGACGGCGAGCACCCACCCGTCCGGCAGGTCGGCCGCGGCGCGCACCAGGGGAAGCACGTCCTCGGCCGCCGCGACGTACCCGGGCACGAGGACCTCGGTCCGGCCGTCGACGGGGTCCTCGGTCGCGGCGCCGACGTGCGGCACCGCCTCCACGGGCCGGTCCAGCCGGTGCGCGCCCGCGAGCGCCGCCGCGCCGGACGGCGACAGGCAGAGCACGCGCTCGGCCCGGCGCAGCAGGTCCCGCTCGGCGCGCCGCCCGAGGGTCGCCGACAGCGCCGCGGCGACGCGGCGGCCGCCCCGGCGGTCGAGCAGCGTGGTGAAGAACGCGCCGCCGGACAGCTCGGGGACGTCGTGCACCATCAGCCAGACCCGGTGCCCCCGGCGGGCGGACCACCAGGCGGCCCAGAACTCCGCGAGCCCGCGGCCGGCCTGCTCGACGACGAGCACCACGTCGCGGTCCCGCCGGGCGAGACGGCGCGCCAGGCGCACCGCCAGGGCGGCCGACTGGGACGCCTCGGGCGCGGGCGGCAGGAGCTCGGTGTCCGTGGGGCCGAGCGCGTCGAGGACCGGGCGGAAGGCGGCGGCGTACGCGGCGACCCCGCTGGGGCTCGGCGGGAGGCGGGTGACGTGCACGAACCGCGCCGGCGCGTCGGCACCGGGCGAGGTGGGCGCGGTCACCGCCGCCCCCGGCCGACCCGGCGCACCCGGTCCCGCGCGCCGACCCCGGCGCGCTGCACGCCCTCGGCGGCACCGAGCAGCCGCGTGTCGCGGGCGGGCAGGTCCTGGGTGAGGGTGCCCGCGCGCTCGGCCTCCAGCAGCGAGCCGTACAGGTGCCCGAACGTGTGCAGCGCCGCGACGGCGAACCCGGCGCGGCCGTCCCGCCACGCCCCGCTGAACACCGTGGAGCGCAGCAGCTCCCGGACCAGCCGGACGGGGTCGTCCAGACGGGTGAACCGTCCCGGGTTGTTGGCGGCGTAGCGCAGCACCTTCTCGGTGGTCTGGCCGACCGAGCGGAAGTTGAGGTGCGCGATCGCGGGCACGGCGTCCGGCGCGTCGATCCCCGGACCGTCGAGCACCGGCGGCACGTGGGCGAGCGCGGGCTCGGCGTAGTGCGCGCGGCCCCGGCGGAGCAGGGCGTACTTCGCGCTGCCCTGCAGGGAGTGCTCGAGCATCCGGCCGTAGGCGACGTTGTCGTAGCGCAGGCGGACGCCGGCCAGGTCGGGGCGGTCCAGGACGGGCTGCAGCGCGGCGCGGAACCCGGCGGGCAGGTGCTCGTCGGCGTCGACGAACAGCACCCAGTCGCTGGTCGCGGCGTCCAGGCCGCGCTGGCGGACCTCCTCGACGACGGGGGCGTCGGGCACCGGCACGACCCGGGCGCCGTGGGCGGCGGCGACCTCCCGGGTGTCGTCGGTGGAGGCCATGTCGCAGACGAGCACCTCGTCGAAGCCGGCCAGCAGCGGGAGGCAGTCGCGCAGCTGGTCGGCCTCGTTCCGGGAGTACACGACGGCACTCACCGTGCTCGGGGGGGTCATGGCCCCGAGCGTAGGTCGGCGTCCCCCGCGGGGGGCACCGCCCGAAGGGTGAATTGGGATGAAACGCGACATAGAGGACAGAACCGGCGGCTAGCCTCGCCGTGCGGGCGAGCCGCCCCGCACCGCCCCGGACCGGGGCCCGCAGCACCGAGGAGCACGCATGAGCCACGTCGTCGTCGTGGGATCCGGCATCGTCGGGCTGGCGGTGGCGGCCCGGCTCGCCGCGCGCGGCGACGAGGTCACCGTCCTGGAGAAGGAGGACGGCCTGGCGCTGCACCAGACCGGCCGGAACTCCGGCGTCATCCACTCGGGCCTGTACTACGCACCCGGCAGCCTCAAGGCGACGATGGCCGCGGCGGGCGCGCGCTCGATGGTCGACTACGCCCGCGCGAAGGGCGTGCCGGTCGAGGTCTGCGGGAAGCTCGTCGTCGCCACCTCCGAGGCGGAGGTGCCGCAGCTCGACAAGCTCGCCGACCGCGCCGCGGCCAACGGCGTGCCGGCGCGCCGCCTCACCCCCACGGAGGCGCGCGAGTTCGAGCCGCACGTGCGTGCCGTCGCGGCCCTGCGGGTCGAGAGCACCGGCATCGTCGACTACCCCGGCGTGTGCCGGGCGCTGGCCGCGGACGTCGAGGCCGCGGGCGGCCGGATCCTGTTCGGCGAGGAGGTGCTCGCCGCCCGCACGGTCCCCGACGCCCCCGGCGCACCCGGCCGGGTCGAGATCCGCACGTCGCGCGCCGACCGCGAGGCGGACGCGCTGGTGGTCTGCGCCGGGCTGCACGCCGACCGGCTCGCCCGCGCGTGCGGGCTCGAGCCCGAGGCGCGGATCGTGCCGTTCCGCGGCGAGTACTTCGAGCTCACCCCGGAGGCCGGGGCACAGGTCCGCGGGCTGATCTACCCCGTCCCGGACCCGCGGTTCCCGTTCCTGGGCGTGCACCTCACCCGCGGGATCGAGGGGCACGTGCACGCCGGGCCGAACGCGGTGCTCGCGCTCGCCCGCGAGGGGTACACCTGGACCGACGTCTCGCCGCGCGACCTCGCCGACAGCCTCGCGTGGCCCGGGCTGTGGCGGCTCGCCGCGCGCAACCTGGTGCCCGGCGCCGCCGAGGTCGGCCGGTCGCTGTCCCGGCGCGCGTTCGCCCGCAGCCTGTCGCGGCTGGTCCCGGGGATCTCGGCGGGCGACCTGGTGCCCGCCCCCGCGGGGGTGCGCGCGCAGGCGCTGCGCCGCGACGGCGGCCTGGTCGACGACTTCCTGCTGCAGGGCGAGGGCCGGCAGGTCCACGTGCTGAACGCCCCGTCGCCCGCGGCCACGGCATCGCTGGAGATCGCGCGGCACATCGTCGAGCAGCTCGACGCGGCGGTCCCGGCGGCGCACGCGGCCTGACCCGCCGGCGGCCCGAACGCCGAGTCTCCCTTTCGCGCCTCTCTCGGCCGCGTCCGGCGGAGTCCGAGAACGGAGACTCGATGACGGACGACGCGGCGCGCGGGGTGCGGCGCCGGGCTCGCGAGGGGGACGCGGCCCGGCGCCGCGGATCAGGCGGCGCCGGGCCGGTGGGGCACCGGGGCGCCACGGGCGGCGTCGA
>NZ_SZYE01000022.1 GCF_005239125.1 Cellulomonas hominis
TCCGCGCCCGTTCCCGGGCGGTGCTCCGCAGCGGCCCCCGGCGCCCACCGGGTGGGGGTCGCCGTCCCCCTGGGGCGCCCCCGCGGGTCCCGCCGCGTCGCCGTACGCCGTCCCCGGCGCCCCCGCCGGGACCCTCCCGCCGACCCCGCTGCCGACGGACCCGGCTGCCGCGCCCGCGCCGACGCTGCTGCCCCCCGGGGCCCTGCCGCCCCCGATGCCCGATCTCGGCGTCCCGGCCCGGGGCCGGCGACGCAGCCGCGGTCGCCGGCTGCCGCTCGGCGTCGTCGCCGGGCTGGTCGTGGCGGCCTTCGGCGCGGGGCTGCTGGGCGGCGTCGTCGGCGCGCGGCTCGACCGCGACGACGCGCACCTGGCGGACGCCGGCCTGCCCGCCGCCGTGGGCACCGGCTCGGGCGACCGCGCCCCGGACAGCGTCGCCGGCATCGCCGCCGCGGTGCTGCCGTCCGTGGTGTCGATCGAGGTGTCGTCCGCCTCCGGGGGGTCGACCGGGTCGGGGCTCGTGCTCCGGCAGGACGGCTACATCCTGACGAACCACCACGTGGTCGCCGGCGCGGCGGGTGCGGGCTCGTCGATCGTCGTGCTGCTGGCCGACGGGTCCCAGCTGCCCGGGACGGTCGTCGGCAGCACGTCCGACTACGACCTCGCGGTCGTGAAGGTCGAGGCCGAGGGGCTGACCCCGCTCGTGCTGGGCGACTCGGACCAGGTGCAGGTCGGCGACCCGGTGGTCGCGATCGGTGCGCCGCTGGGCCTCGCCGGCACGGTGACCACCGGCATCGTGAGCGCGCTCAACCGGCCCGTCGCCGCCGGCGACGGCGCCGAGGAGACCGCGTTCATCAACGCGATCCAGACGGACGCGGCGATCAACCCCGGCAACTCCGGCGGGCCCCTCGTGAACGCCGCCGGCGAGGTCGTCGGGATCAACTCCGCGATCGCCCAGCCGCCGGGCGCCTCGGCCACCAGCGGCGGCAGCATCGGCCTCGGGTTCGCCATCCCGTCCAACCAGGCGCGGCGCACCGCCGAGCAGCTGATCGAGACCGGCGTGGCCACCTACCCGGTGATCGGCGTGCTGCTCGACGGGTCGTACACGGGGGAGGGCGTGCAGGTCTCGTCCGAGCCCCAGGGCGGCCAGCAGCCCGTGACCCCGGGCGGTCCGGCGGAGCGCGCGGGCATCCGGGCCGGCGACGTCATCCTGGCGATCGACGGCCGGCCCGTCACCGCCTCGGACGAGCTGGTGGTGGCGATCCGCGCCCGGAACCCCGGGGACGCCGTCACGCTCCGGGTGCGGGCGGCCGACGGCGCCGAGCGGGACGTGCGCGTCGTCCTCGACGAGTCCGCCCAGGGCTGACCCGGGGCCACCCGGGGGCCGCCCCGGGCCCCGACCCGGGGCCGCCCCGGGGCCCGGGGGCCGGACCGCTAGGTGGGGGGCGCCCCGGACGGTAGCCTGGGGCGCGTGTTCGGGATCAACGGCGGCGAGCTGATCGTGATCCTGGTCGTGGCCGTGATCGTCATCGGCCCCACCCGGCTCCCGGGGTACGCCGAGCAGCTGGCCCGGCTGACCAAGCAGGCCCGGCACTTCCTCGCGGACGCCCGCCAGCGGGTGGACGAGGAGCTGGGCGACGAGGTCAAGGACATCGACTGGGCCTCGCTGGACCCGCGCAGGTACGACCCGCGGCGCATCGTGCGCGACGCCCTGCTCGACCCCGAGCCCACGCCCGCCGGGGCGCGCACCGCCGCCGCGGCGGCCACCGCCGGCACCGCGGCGCACGCCACCCGCGCCGCCCCCGCGACGACGCCGCTGCCGCCCGGCGCGCCCGCCCCGTTCGACGACGAGGCCACCTGAGCCCTCCGGCGTCCGCCCCCGTCCCCCCCCCTCCTGCACGGGCCACCCGCCCCCGACCGTCAGAATGGACCCATGGTCTCCGGCTCCCCTCGCATCTTCTCCGGGATGCAGCCCACCTCCGACTCCCTCCACCTCGGCAACTACCTCGGGGCGCTGACCCAGTGGGTCGCGCTGCAGGAGTCCTACGACGCGCTGTACTGCGTCGTGGACCTGCACGCCCTGACGGTGGCGCCGGACCCGGCGGCGCTGCGCGAGCGCACCCGGAGGACCGCGGCGCAGTACCTGGCCGCGGGCGTGGACCCGGAGCGCTCCATCCTGTTCGTGCAGTCGCACGTCGCGGAGCACGCCGAGCTGGCGTGGCTGCTGTCCTGCCAGACCGGGTTCGGCGAGGCCGGCCGGATGACGCAGTTCAAGGACAAGTCGGCGAAGCACGGCGCCGAGGGCACCACGGTCGGGCTGTTCACCTACCCGATCCTCATGGCGGCGGACATCCTGCTGTACGACACGGCGCTCGTGCCGGTCGGCGAGGACCAGCGCCAGCACCTCGAGCTGACCCGCGACCTGGCCGAGCGGCTGAACAAGCGGTTCGGCGACGGGACCGCGGTCGTGCCCGACGCGCACATCGTCAAGGCCACCGCCAAGATCTACGACCTGCAGGACCCGACCGCGAAGATGAGCAAGTCCGCGTCGAGCCCGAACGGCATCATCGAGCTGCTCGACCCGCCCAAGACGGTCGCCAAGCGGATCCGGTCGGCGGTCACGGACGCGGGCTCGGAGATCCGGTTCGACCGGGAGAACCAGCCCGGCATCGCCAACCTGCTCACCATCTACTCGGCCCTCACGGGGCGCGAGGTCGAGTCGATCGTCGCCGACTACGCGGGCAAGGGCTACGGCCACCTCAAGGTCGACCTGGCGGACGTGGTCGTCGAGTTCCTCGCCCCGTTCCAGGAGCGCGTGAACGGCTACCTGGCCGACCCGGCCTCGCTGGACGCGGTGCTCGAGGACGGCGCCGAGCGGGCCCGGGCGATCGCGCGCGGCACCCTCGACCGGGTCGCGGACCGCTTCGGGCTGCTGCCGCGCCGCCGGACCGCATGAACCCCACCGGGCCGTTCGCCGACGAGCTCCGGATCGGCGTCGCCGTCTCCGTCCCGGAGCCGTACGCCGCCGAGCTCCAGGCGGCGCGCGCCCGCGTCGGCGACCCCGCCGCGCACCTGATCCGCCCGCACATCACCCTCCTCGGCCCGACGGTCCTGCCGGCCGCGGCGCTGCGGGACGCCGAGGAGCACCTGCGTGCCGTCGCCGCGCAGCACGCGCCGTTCACCGTGCACCTGCGGGGGACCGCCACCTTCCGGCCGGTGTCGCCCGTGGTGTTCGTCCAGGTGGTCGAGGGCATCGCCTCGTGCGAGCTGCTGGAGGTCGCGATCCGGTCGGGCGTGCTCGACCAGGAGCTGCGCTTCCACTACCACCCGCACGTGACCATCGCGCACGAGGTGCCGGACGAGGCGCTCGACCGGGCGTTCGCCGACATGGCGGGGTACGAGGCCCGGTTCGACGTGGCGGAGATCCACGTGTACGAGCACGGCGACGACGGCATGTGGCGGACGATCGGCGCCTTCCCGCTCGGCGGCTGACGCACGGGCGGCGTGCCCTGACCGGCGGCGACGCCCGGTCCCGGGATGCCGGGCCGCGGCCCGTTCCCTAGGGTCGTGGCCATGGGAGTGCCGGCAGAACCGCAGGGCGCCGGCCGCGCGCACGCCGCCGCCGCAGCGACCACCGACGACGTCGCCGCGGGGAACCGGAGGGACGTCGGTGCCCGCGTGTACCCGGGCGGGTTCGCGGGGCTGGTCGCCCGGGCGAAGGCGGTGCTGGCCTGGTGGCAGCGCACCCGCGCGGCGCGGGCCAACGCCCGGTTCGGCGAGGCGGGCGGCGGCGTCCTCACGGGCGGCATCGCGTACGCCACCATCTTCTCCGTGTTCGCCGGGCTGACCATCGGCTACACGGTGTTCATGGCCGTCCTCGGCAACAACGACGCCTTGCGCCAGACCGTGCTCGACACGATCGACGCGAACCTGCCGGGCCTCATCAAGACCAGCAGCGACGACCGGTCGGGCGTGATCGACCCCGACTCGCTCCAGCTCAGCACCGGCGTCGGCGTCGCCGGCCTGGTCGCGCTGGTGGTGCTGCTGGTGAGCGCCATCTCCGCGATGGCGGCCCTGCGCACGGCCGTCCGCGCGATGTTCGCCGCGGAGCGCGCCGGCGGCAACGTCGTGTCCAGCAAGCTGCGGGAGCTCGGCGGGTTCGCCGGCATCGGCCTCGCCATCCTCGTCTCGGCCCTGCTCAGCATCGCCACCACGACCGCCGCCGACTGGGCCCTCACCGCGCTCGGCCTGGACGGGTCGACGGTCGGGTCGGTCGTCCTGCGCGCCGCGGGCATCCTCGTGGCCTTCGTGGTCGACGCCGGGACCTTCGTGCTGATCGTCGTGGTGCTCGCGGGGCAGCGGCCGGCGTGGCCGGACCTGCGGCAGGGCATGCTCGTGGCCGCGGTCGGGCTCGGGGTCGTGCGGGTGCTGGGCACCTCGGTGGTGGCGGGCTCCGCGAACCGGAACGCGATCCTGGCGTCGTTCGCGGTGATCGTGACGCTGCTGATCTGGATCAACCTGATCGCCCGCATCGTCCTCCTCGCCGCGGCCTGGACGGCCGACCCGCCGCCGGCCGAGGACACCGACGCGGACGCGGCCGGGCCGGCCGCTCCCTGACCGTCCCGGGGGGCCCGGCCGCTAGGATCGGCGTCCATGACCCAGCCCCCGCCGCGCCAGGACCCCAGCCGCCCGACCGCCGGGGAGCTGGCGCGGGACGCGGGCCGTGAGTTCGTGCGCTCGAGCGCCGAGGGCCTGGTCGTCGTGCTCGTCACCGGCCTGGTGATCCTGGTGCTGGCCGGGGGCCTCGGCTGGCTCGGCAGCGCGGTCGCCGGCACGATCGGGATGGCGGTGGGCGTGCTGGTCGGGCTCGGCCTGGTGGGGCTGGCCTGGCTGGTGCTGGTCCTCACCGGTGCCGCGGACGCCGTGCGCCGGGTGCGCCGCCGCTAGACGTCGGCGCCCGCGGCCGCCGCAGCGCGACGGATGCGGGTCAGCGCGCGAACGGAGGCTCGGGGATCCGGTCGTCGACGTCGTCGAGGACGTCGAGCACGGGCCGCGCGCCGTCGATCACCGGGCGCCCCGCGCCCACCGCGGGCCCGAGGACGTCGTCGAGGCGGTCCCGCACGGGCGTCTGGATCCCCGTCCGGCCGTCGATCTGGTCGTCCGCCTCGTCCGCGGCGATGTCCCGGAGCGAGTCGAGCACGGACCGGGCCCCCTCGCCCAGCGGGTTGCCCGTCAGGCCGGTCAGGTTGCTGACGACCGGCTTGAGGATCACGCCGTTGACCAGGAGCGTGCGGATCAGGAAGCCCTCGCGGGAGAACGTCTTCATCGCCTTGACCGCCTTGAGCAGGGCGGACAGCCGCTCGAGCGCGCTCGCGACCTTGGCGAGGACCGTCGCGATCCGGGAACCGGCGATCGCGGCCTCCGCCGCCGCTGCTGCTCCGCCGGCGACCGCCGAGGCGCCGAGCGTCACGAGCGACAAGGCGGCGCTGACCGCCAGGGTGAGCAGCGCCCACTCGATGAGCTCCTGGATGATCGTGGCGACGAGCTCCTCGGCGAGCTCGACCTCCATCGCCGCGTCCTCGAGGAACTCGGCGGTCTCCCGGGTGTCGTCCGCGAGCTGGTCCACGGCGGTCAGCAGCTCGCGCATCGCCGCCTGGAACGCGTCGTGGGCGTCACCTTCCCAGGCGGAGGAGAGCGGGGCGATGACGTCCCGGTGGTGCTGCGCGAGCCGGTCGATGGTCGTGCCGAGGTCGCGCCACCGCTGGGCGGTCGAACGCACCTCGGCGGAGTCCCCGGTGACCGAGTCGAACATGTCCGCGAGGGGCTGCACCAGCGGACGCATCAGCGCGTCGACCATGCCGTCCAGCGGGGCCATCCAGCCGTTGATCTTGTCCCACACGGAGACGGCACCGGTGACGCTCACCGCAGCACCGCCTCGAGCCGGGCCTGCAGGTCGGCGACCTGCGCGTCGGTCTGCGCATAGCCGTCCGCGGTGACCGCGAGCCCGTCGCCGATGTTCCGGTACGCCTCGGTGAGCGCGGCGATCGCCTCGCCCAGGCCCGTGTAGCGGCTGCGGAACGCGGCGAGGATCTCGTCGGAGGAGATCATCTTCCCCAGCGCGCCGTCCGGCAGGTCCGCGGCGGCGCGGTCGCTCTCCAGGGCGGCGAACTGCGCCGACAGGTCGTGGTGGGCGGCGCGCGCCCGCGCGAGCGCGCCGACGTCGACCCGGAAGGCCGTCACAGGTCGCCCCGACGGCGCGCGTCGAGCTCGGCGTCCAGCCGCTCGGACGTGGTGGCCGGCACGCGGCCTGCGACCAGGTCCGCCCAGCCGTCCGCGCCGGGGATGCGCGACGTCAGGGCGACGACCTGCTCCTGCGCCCGGGCCTGCGCGGCCGCGAACGCCTCCAGGACCGCCGATCGCAGGGCGTCCGGGGAGACCCGCTCCGCCTGCGGGGTGAACTCCACGTCCACCAGCGTGCCGCTCGGGCCGACGGTCACGGTCGCCACCCGGTCGCGGCTCTGCGCGCGCCCGCGCACGGTCGCCAGCTCGTCCCGGAGCATCGCCGCGGCCTCCAGCCGCGTGCGTGCCTCCGCCTGCACCTGCTCCACCCACGTCGACGCCACGCGTCCCCCCTTTCCGTCGACTGCACACCGTAGCGGGACGCGGACGGCGCACCACCGGTGGTCCGCCGGTGGTGCGCCGTCCGGGTGACAGATCAGAACGCGCGGGTGATCATCGCGCGCTTGACCTCCTGGATCGCCTTGGTGACCTCGATGCCGCGGGGGCAGGCCTCGGTGCAGTTGAAGGTCGTCCGGCAGCGCCAGACGCCCTCCTTGTCGTTGAGGATCTCGAGCCGCTGCGCCGCGCCCTCGTCCCGGCTGTCGAAGATGAACCGGTGCGCGTTCACGATCGCCGCCGGGCCGAAGTACTGGCCGTCGGTCCAGAACACCGGGCAGGACGACGTGCACGCGGCGCACAGGATGCACTTGGTGGTGTCGTCGAACCGGGCACGCTGCTCGGGGGACTGCAGCCGCTCGCGGGACGGCTCGGTGCCGGTGGTGATGAGGAACGGCATGATCTCGCGGTAGGAGGCGAAGAACGGCTCCATGTCGACCACGAGGTCCTTGATCACCGGCAGGCCCTTGATCGGCTCGACGGTGATCGGCTTGTCCGGGTTGAGGTCCTTGAGCAGGGCCTTGCACGCGAGCCGGTTGCGGCCGTTGATCCGCATGGCGTCCGAGCCGCACACGCCGTGGGCGCACGACCGGCGGAACGTCAGCGAGCCGTCGGACTCCCACTTGATCTTGTGCAGCGCGTCGAGCAGCCGGTCGGTGCCGTGGGCGGTGACCGTGTGCTCCTCCCAGTACGCCTCGTCGCCGTGCGTCTCGGGGGTGTAGCGGCGGATCTTGAGCGTGACCTCGAACGACGGGATCTCGCCGGCCTTCGGCTCGGGCGCGGCCGAGCGCTCTGCGACAGCAGTCATCAGTACTTCCGCTCCATCGGCTGGTACACGGTGGTCACGACGGGCTTGGTGCCCAGGAGCACGACCGGGCGGCCGGGGCCCGGCTCGGGGACCTCCTCGCCCTTCGGCGCGGAGAGGGCGGGGGAGTCGACCGGCACGCCGGGGACCCGGCGGTACGCCATGGTGTGCTCCATGAAGCCCTCGTCGTCCCGCTTCGGGTAGTCCTCGCGGAAGTGCCCGCCCCGGGACTCGCGGCGGTTGAGCGCCCCCACGACGACGGTCTCGGCGATGTCGAGCAGGAAGCCCAGCTCGATGGCCTCGATGAGGTCGGTGTTGAACGCGCGGCCCTTGTCCTGGACCGACACCCGCGTGTAGCGCTCCTGGAGCACCTGGATGTCCTGGAACGCCTGGCGCAGCGACTCCGCGGTGCGGAACACCTGCGCGTTCGTGTCCATCGTCTGCTGCAGCTCGCGGCGGACGTCGGAGACGCGCTCGCCCTGGGGGCGGCCGCGCATGTCCTCGAGCTGGGCCACGACGGCGTCGGCCGGCGCGTCGGGCAGGTCCACCCAGGACGCCGTGGCGGCGTACTCGGCGGCCGAGATCCCGGCGCGCTTGCCGAACACGTTGATGTCGAGCAGCGAGTTGGTGCCGAGCCGGTTGGAGCCGTGCACGGAGACGCAGGCGACCTCGCCGGCCGCGTACAGGCCCTTGACGACGTGCGTGGTGTCCCGCAGGACCTCGCCCTCGACGTTGGTCGGCACGCCGCCCATCGCGTAGTGCGCGGTGGGGTACACCGGCACCGGCTCGGTGTACGGCTCGATGCCGAGGTAGGTCCGGGCGAACTCGGTGATGTCCGGGAGCTTCGCGTCGATGTGCGCGGGGTCCAGGTGGGTCAGGTCGAGCAGGACGTAGTCCTTGTTCGGCCCGGCGCCGCGGCCCTCGCGCACCTCGTTGGCCATCGACCGGGCGACGATGTCGCGCGGCGCGAGGTCCTTGATCGTGGGGGCGTACCGCTCCATGAACCGCTCGCCGTCGGCGTTGCGCAGGATGCCGCCCTCGCCGCGCGCGGCCTCGGACAGCAGGATGCCGAGGCCCGCCAGGCCGGTCGGGTGGAACTGGAAGAACTCCATGTCCTCCAGCGGCAGCCCGCGGCGGTAGGCGAGCGCCATCCCGTCGCCGGTGAGGGTGTGCGCGTTCGAGGTGGTCTTGTAGATCTTGCCGGCGCCGCCGGTCGCGAGGACCACGGACTTGGCGCGGAACACGTGGATCTCGCCGGTCGCGAGCTCGTACGCGACGACGCCCGACACGGCGACGTCCTCGCCGTCCGGGACCTCGCGGCCGGTGAGGTCGTGCGTGAGCAGCAGGTCCAGCACGTAGAACTCGTTGAAGAACGCGACCTCGTTCTTCACGCACTGCTGGTAGAGCGTCTGCAGGATCATGTGCCCGGTGCGGTCCGCGGCGTAGCAGGCGCGGCGCACGGCGGCCTCGCCGTGGTTGCGGGTGTGCCCGCCGAACCGGCGCTGGTCGATCCGGCCCTCGGGGGTGCGGTTGAACGGCAGGCCCATGCGCTCCAGGTCGAGCACCGCGTCGATGGCCTCGTTCGCCATGATCGTCGCGGCGTCCTGGTCGACCAGGTAGTCGCCGCCCTTCACGGTGTCGAAGGTGTGCCACTCGGGGTTGTCGTCCTCGACGTTGCCGAGCGCGGCGCACATGCCGCCCTGGGCCGCGCCGGTGTGCGAGCGGGTGGGGTACAGCTTCGAGATGACCGCCGTGCGGGTGCGGGCGGACGACTCGAGGGCGGCGCGCATCCCGGCGCCGCCGGCGCCGACGATCACGACGTCGAACTGGTGGGTCTGCATCGGGGTCGATGCCTCCAAGACGAGAGGGGAGCGGGGGCGCTCAGGCGGTGCAGAAGGACGGCAGCAGGTCCGCCGGGCTGTTCGCGGGGCACGGGTCGAAGGTGAAGATCACCAGCGTGCCGAGCACGACGACCACGGTGAACGCCGTGTAGAGCGCGAGCTTGAGGACCAGGCGGGTGCCGTCGCGCTCGGCGTAGTCGTTGATGATCGTCCGGACGCCGTTGGTGCCGTGGATCATCGCGAGCCACAGCATCAGCAGGTCCCAGATCTGCCAGAACGGGGACGCCCACTTGCCGGCGACGAAGCCGAAGTCGATGGCGGTGATGCCCTCGCCGGCGACCAGGTTCACGAACAGGTGGCCGAAGATCAGCACGAGCAGCACGACGCCGGACGCGCGCATGAACACCCAGCCGTACAGCTCCCAGTTGCCGCGGGAGGTCCGGCGGCCGGGCCCGGCGCCCCGGGTGCGGGGGGCGGCGATCGTGGTCATCACTCGCCTCCGAAGACGTGCATCAGGTGCCGCGGCAGGAAGCCCGCCATCGTCACGACGAACAGGCCGAGCACGACCCAGAGCATCACGCGCTGGTACTTCGCGCCCTTGGACCAGAAGTCCACCAGCATGATCCGGACGCCGTTGAAGGCGTGGAACACGATGGCGGCGACCAGCCCGGCCTCGCCGAGCCCCATGATCGGGTTCTTGTAGGTCCCGATGACGGCGTTGTACGCCTCGGGGGAGACCCGCACGAGCGACGTGTCGAGCACGTGCACGAGCAGGAAGAAGAAGATGAGCACGCCGGTGATCCGGTGGGCCACCCAGGACCACATGCCTTCGCGGCCGCGGTAGAGGGTGCCGCCGGGGATCCGCTTGGCCGTGGGGGCGGCGTCGTCGCGGGCTTCGGCAGGCGCAGTGGGCACGGGTGGCCTCCTGGCGAGTTCGGGCGGGACTGCTGTGTCCGGTCCGATCACTGTAGTGATCGTGCGCTGGGTCACCCTGCCGTCGGGGGCCAGATCGGGCCCGATGTGATCAAGCGCACACGCCCACCGGGACCTGGGTCCCTGGTCGTCGACACCGGCCACCCGGGTCCCTCGGACGGGTGGCGAGCGGCGGGCGGCCGACCGGGACGTCGGCGATACGCTTCCGGGCATGTCGAGCCCCGCCACGCACGCGTCGCCCGCGCAGCCCCGCCCGATCGACGGCTTCCACGCCGTCGTCCCCGCCGGCGGTGCCGGCACCCGGCTGTGGCCGCTGTCCCGGCAGGGCGCGCCCAAGTTCCTGCACGACCTGACCGGCACGGGCCGCACCCTGCTGCAGGGCACCGTCGACCGGCTGCTGCCGCTCACCGGCCGCGACGGGGTCCTCGTCGTCACCGGCGTCCGGCACGCGGAGGCCGTCGCCGCCCAGCTGCCCGAGCTGGGCCCGGGCCAGGTCGTCGCCGAGCCGTCGCCGCGCGACTCCATGGCCGCCATCGGCCTCGCCGCGGCGATCCTCGCCGAGCGGCACGGCCCCGAGGTCGTCCTCGGGTCGTTCGCCGCGGACCACGTCATCGACGACCTGGCGGGCTTCTGGTCGGCGGTCACCGAGGGCGTCGCCGCCGCCCGCGCCGGGTACGTCGTCACCATCGGCATCACCGCGACCGAGCCGTCGACCGCGTTCGGCTACATCCGTGCGGCCGACCCGCTCGGCGCCGAGGGCGCCCCGAGCGCGCGCCACGTCGCCGGCTTCACCGAGAAGCCCGACGCGGAGACCGCCGCCGGCTACCTCGCGACCGGGGACTACTGGTGGAACGCCGGCATGTTCCTCGTGCAGGCCGGCGTGCTGCTCGACCACCTGGCCGAGCAGCTGCCCCCGCTGGCGGCCGGCCTGCGCGCGATCGCGGCGGTCTGGGACGACCCGGAGCGCCGGGACGCGGTGCTCGCCGAGACCTGGCCGGGTCTGACCAAGATCGCCATCGACCACGCGATCGCCGAGCCCGTCGCGGCCGCCGGCGGCGTGGCCGTCGTCCCGGGCTCGTTCACGTGGGACGACGTGGGCGACTTCGACTCGCTGGCCGCCCTGCTGCCCGCCATTGGGGTCGACGGCGGCCGCTCGCTCGGCGACGACCACCTGGTGCTGCGGCTCGACGCCCCCGGCGCGGTCGTCGTGCCGGGCGCCGGCCGTGCCGTGACCGTGCTCGGCGTCCGGGACGCCGTGGTCGTCGACACCCCGGACGCGCTCCTCGTCACCACCCGGGCGCACGCCCAGGCGGTGAAGCAGGCGGTGGACGGCTGGCGCGAGCGCGGCCGCGACGACCTGCTCTGACCGGCCGCACCGGCCCGCGGCGGCGGGCGGCCGCGGGCCCGGCCGCCGCGGGCCGCCGGGTGCCCGGACCTGCCGCCACCTGCGGGGACGACTAGGGTCGGGAGCGTGATCGTCGATGCCTCCCGGGTCAACCAGCTCGTCGCCACCCTGCAGCCCGAGCTGGTGGAGATCCGCCGCGACATCCACGCGCACCCGGAGCTCGGTCGCACGGAGCAGCGCACCACCCGGCTGATCGCCGACCGGCTGCGGCTGTCGGGCCTGTCCCCGAAGCTGCTGCCCGGGACGGGCCTGATCTGCGACATCGGGCCCAGCCCGGTCGAGACGGGCCGCCGCCGGATCGCGCTGCGTGCCGACATCGACGGCCTGCCGGTCCAGGAGACGACCGGCCTGCCGTACGCCTCGACGGTGCACGGCGTCGCGCACGCCTGCGGCCACGACGTGCACACCACCGCGCTGCTCGGCGCCGGGCTGGTCCTCGCCGAGCTGCACGCGGCGGGCGAGCTGCCGACGGCGGTCCGGCTGGTGTTCCAGCCCGCCGAGGAGGTGCAGCCCGGCGGGGCGCTCGACGTCCTGCAGGCCGGGGCGATGGACGGCATCGGCCGGATCTTCGCGCTGCACTGCGACCCGAAGGTCGACGTCGGCCGGATCGGCAGCCGGATCGGCCCGATCACCTCGGCCTCCGACGAGATCACCGTCGTGCTGACCGGCCCGGGCGGCCACACCTCGCGCCCGCACCTGACGGGGGACCTGGTCTACGCGCTCGGCCAGGTGATCACCCAGGTGCCCGCCGTGCTCGGGCGCCGGCTCGACCCGCGGTCCGGGGTCAACCTGACCTGGGGCGCGGTGCAGGCCGGCTCGGCGCACAACGCCATCCCCGCCTCCGGCTCGGTGCGCGGCACGCTGCGCTGCCTGGACGTGCGCGCCTGGGAGAAGGCGTCCCAGGTGCTGCACGCGGCGGTGGAGCAGGTGGTCGCTCCCTACGGCGTCGAGGTCGAGGTGCGGCACCAGCGCGGCGTCCCGCCGGTCGAGAACGACGAGCGCGCCGTCGCCGTGCTGGAGGCCGCTGCCCGGGACGTGCTGGGGGAGGAGGCGGTGCAGCTCACCGAGCAGTCGCTCGGGGGCGAGGACTTCGCCTGGTACCTCACCCGGGTCCCGGGCGCGATGGCCCGGCTCGGCACCCGCACCCCGGGCGGCCGGACGTACGACATCCACCAGGGGGACCTGGTGGTCGACGAGCGCGCGATCGCGGCCGGCGCGGCGCTGCTGGCGCGGGCGGCGCTGCGGGTCGGCGCGACGCCCGGGGGCTGATCACCGCCCCGCGGCACCGCGCACTGGGCCGGTCGGGTGAGCCGTCCTGCGGACGAATGTTCCAAGTCAGTAACGAAGGGCCCCGGAAGGGGTCCGGTAACACAGCCGACACCTGCGCGTGGCTAGTGTTCCTCGCAACGCCGGACGACCCCTCCCGACCCACGCGCAGCGTCGCGCGCGGCGACCGGGCGGGCCTCACGGACCGGTCGACGACGAGAAGCAGGAGCATCGCGTGAAGAAGATCATCCGTGCGGCCGCCCTCACCGGGGCTGTCGCGCTCGCCCTCGCCGCCTGCGGCAGCGCGCCGGAGGAGTCCGACAGCACCGCCGGTGGCGGCGACGCCGGCGGCTCCGACTTCAAGGCCTGCATGGTCTCCGACTCCGGCGGCTTCGAGGACAAGTCCTTCAACCAGTCGGGCGCCGAGGGCCTCGACCGCGCCAAGGACGAGCTGGGCATCGAGGAGGTCAAGGTCGAGTCGACCGCGGAGACCGACTTCACGCCGAACATCGACTCGCTGGTCCAGCAGGACTGCAACCTGATCATCGGCGTCGGCTTCCTGCTCGAGGACCCGATCCAGGAGGCGGCCGAGGCCAACCCCGACATCGAGTTCGCCCTGATCGACTCCGGGTTCACCGACGCGGACTTCAACCCGGTGACGCTGGACAACGCCAAGCCGCTGCTGTTCAACACGCAGGAGGCCGCGTACCTCGCCGGCTACGTCGCCGCGGGCACGTCCACCACGGGCACCGTCGCCACCTTCGGCGGCATCCAGCTCCCGTCCGTCTCGATCTTCATGGACGGCTTCGCCGACGGCGTCGCCAAGTACAACGAGGACAACGGCGCCGACGTCAAGGTCCTCGGCTGGGACAAGGAGGCCCAGACCGGCTCCTTCACCGGTGACTTCGAGAACCAGACCAACGGCCAGAACCTGGCCAAGGGCTTCATCGACCAGGGCGCGGACGTCATCATGCCCGTCGCCGGCCCGGTCGGCCTCGGTGCCGCCGCCGCCGCGCAGGAGGCCGGGAACGTCGCCATCGTCGGCGTCGACGCCGACTGGTTCGAGACCTCGCCCGACTACTCCTCGATCATCCTGACCTCGGTCATGAAGGAGATCGGCCAGGCCGTGTTCGACACGGTCAAGGAGGCCTCCGAGGGCAACTTCTCCTCCGACCCGTACGTCGGGACCCTGGAGAACGAGGGCATCGGCATCGCGCCGTTCCACGACTTCGACGAGAAGGTCCCGGCCGAGGTCAAGACGGCCGTCGAGGACCTGAAGGCCCAGATCATCTCCGGTGACCTGGTCGTGGAGTCCCCGAGCCAGAACTGACGCACCAGCACCACCGGTGGCCCGGGCAGCACGCCTGCCCGGGCCACCGGTGCGTTCACCCGCGCACCCGGGACCTGCGGCTGTCTCCGGCCGTCCGGTTTGGCCTAGTGTGCGCAGCGACACGATCGACCGAAGGAGCATTCCCACGTGAAGCTCGAGCTGCGGGGGATCACCAAGCGTTTCGGCGCCCTGGTGGCGAACGACCACATCGACCTGGTGGTCGAGCCCGGCGAGATCCACGCGCTGCTGGGCGAGAACGGTGCCGGCAAGAGCACCCTGATGAACGTGCTGTACGGGTTCTACGACCCGGACGAGGGCCAGATCCTCGTCGACGGCCGGCCGGTGGAGTTCGCCGGCCCGGGCGACGCGATGGCCGCGGGCATCGGCATGGTGCACCAGCACTTCATGCTCGTCCCCGTCTTCACCGTCGCCGAGAACGTCGTCCTCGGGTACGAGCCCGTCAAGGGCGGCGGCATGCTCGACCTGGCCGCGGCGCGCCGCCGCGTCAAGGAGATCTCCGACCGGTTCGGGTTCGACGTCGACCCCGACGCCCTGGTCGAGGACCTCCCCGTCGGCGCGCAGCAGCGCGTCGAGATCATCAAGGCGCTGTCCCGGGACGCGAAGGTCCTGATCCTCGACGAGCCCACCGCGGTGCTGACGCCGCAGGAGACCGACGAGCTCATCGCGATCATGCGGCAGCTCAAGGCGGCGGGCACCTCCATCGTCTTCATCACCCACAAGCTCCGTGAGGTCCGCGCCGTCGCGGACCGGATCACGGTCATCCGCCGCGGCCAGGTCGTGGGCAGCGCCCGACCCGACGCCGCGGAGACCGAGCTCGCCTCGCTCATGGTCGGCCGCTCCGTCTCGCTCGGCGTCGACCGCACGCCCGCGCAGGCCGGCGAGGTCGCCCTGCGGGTGCGGAACCTGTCGGTGCTCGACGAGGCCGGGGTCCGGCAGGTCGACGACGTGTCGTTCGACGTCGCCCGCGGCGAGATCGTCGCCGTCGCCGGCGTGCAGGGCAACGGCCAGACCGAGCTCACCGAGGTCGTCCTCGGTCTGCAGCAGCCCGTCGCCGGGTCCGTCGTGCTCGACGGGACCGAGCTCGTCGGCCGCACGGTGAAGCAGGTGCTCGACGCCGGCGTCGGGTTCGTGCCCGAGGACCGGACGGAGGACGGCGTCGTCGCCGACTTCTCCGTCGCCGAGAACCTCATCCTCGACCTGTACGACCGCGCCCCGTTCTCGCGCGGCATCTCGCTGGACCCGAAGAAGGTCCAGGAGAACGCCGAGCGCCGGACCGTGGAGTTCGACGTCCGCACCCCGTCCACCGAGGCGCACGCCGGCACGCTGTCCGGCGGCAACCAGCAGAAGGTCGTCCTGGCCCGCGAGATGTCCCGCCCGCTGCGGCTGTTCATCGCGTCCCAGCCCACCCGCGGCCTCGACGTCGGGTCCATCGAGTTCGTGCACAAGCGGATCGTGCAGGAGCGGGACAGCGGCACCCCGGTGATCATCGTGTCGACCGAGCTCGACGAGGTGCTCGCCCTGGCGGACCGGATCGTCGTCATGTACCGCGGCCGCATCGTCGGCGTCGTCCCCGGGGGCACCGACCGCGACGTGCTCGGCCTGATGATGGCCGGCGTCCCGCAGGCCGAGGCCGTGCAGCAGGCCGCGACCCACCACACGGTGCTCGGCGAGGCCGACATCGAGGCCTCCGAGGAGGAGAGCAAGTGAGCCAGGCGACCCCCGCCCCCGAGCAGCCGCCGGCCGGGTCCACCGCCCCGGCACGCCGCGACGACGGTCTCGAGTCCCGCGCCCAGGGCGCGCTGCGCGAGATGCTGACCAGCAGCTGGTTGGTGACCGTCGCGGCCCTGGTGCTCGCGCTCGTCATCTCCGGCGTGCTGATCGCGGCCGCCGACAGCGCCGTGCAGGACGCCGCCGGGTACTTCTTCGCGCGGCCGGCGGACTTCTTCTCCGCGGCGTGGAACGCCGTCTGGAGCGCCTACGTGGCGCTGTTCCAGGGCGCCGTCTTCGACCCGGGTGCCGCGACGTTCGCCCGCGCGATCCGCCCGATCACCGAGACCATGACCTGGTCCGTCCCGCTGATCCTCGCGGGCCTCGGCCTGGGCATCGGCTTCCGGGCCGGCATGTTCAACATCGGCGCGCAGGGCCAGATCATCCTCGGCGCGATCTTCGCCGGGTACATCGGCTTCGCCTGGGACCTGCCCCCGGTCCTGCACCTGCTGCTCGCCGTGATCGGCGGCGTCATCGGCGGCGGCCTGTGGGCCGGCATCGCCGGCTACCTCAAGGCCCGGACCGGGGCCAACGAGGTCATCGTCACGATCATGCTGAACAACATCGCGATCTACCTGGTGGGCTACCTGCTGACCACGTCCGCGTTCAAGCGCGGCGACAGCAACAACCCGGTGTCCCCGCCGATCGCCGAGACGGCGCTGTACCCGCAGCTGCTCGGCTCGCAGTTCCGGCTGCACCTCGGCTTCGTCGTCGCGATCCTCGCCGCCGTGTTCGTGTGGTGGCTGATGAACCGGTCGACGATCGGGTTCGCGTTCCGCGCCGTCGGGTCCAACCCGAGCGCCGCCCGCACCGCGGGCATCAACGTCAACCGCATGTACCTGCTGGTGATGATCGTGGCCGGCGGGCTGGCCGGCATGGCCGGCACCGCGCAGGTGCTCGGCACCGAGAAGGTGCTCACCGCGGGCATCGCGGCGAGCTTCGGCTTCGACGCGATCACGGTCGCGCTGCTCGGCCGGTCCAAGCCGCTCGGCACGTTCTTCGCGGGGCTGCTGTTCGGCGCCCTGCGCGCCGGCGGGTTCGCCATGCAGTCCCGCACCGGCACGCCGATCGACATCGTGCTGGTCGTCCAGTCCCTCGTCGTGCTGTTCATCGCGGCGCCCCCGCTGGTGCGCGCGGTGTTCCGCCTCCCGTCCCCCCGCGGTCCCGGCGGCCAGCCGGCCGAGCTCGCCGCGCCCGTCGTCAAGGAGGCCGCCGCGTGAGCGCCGTCGCCGCCCCCGCCCCCGCGCGTGCCGCGGCGGGCAAGCCGCTGCCGCCGATCTCCTACAAGGCGCCGATCGCGTACGGCGCGGTCGCCGCGCTCGCGCTGCTGCTGTTCGGCATCCTGCCCGCCTCGGGCCGCGAGACCTCGTTCACGATGTTCGCCCCGGGGGAGAACATCGCGTTCTCCGTCCCCTCCAAGCCCACCGCGATCGTGCTCTGCCTGATCGCGCTCGGCCTGGCGGCGTGGCGGTTCCAGGCCGCGCGGACCCGGCGCAAGGTCGGCGTGTGGCTCCCGGCCGTGTACGCGGTCGCGCTGGTGTTCGCGCTGCTGACCTGGGCCGTCGCCGGCAAGGCGCAGCCGCTGCCCCTCACCAGCCTGCTGCAGGGCTCGCTGTTCCTCGCGGTGCCGCTGGTGTTCGGCGCCCTCGCCGGCCTGGTCAGCGAGCGGTCCGGCATCATCAACATCGCGATCGAGGGGCAGCTGCTCGCCGGCGCGTTCCTCGCCGCGGTCGTCGCGACCATCACCTCCAGCGCCTACGTCGGCCTCATCGCCGCGCCGGTCGCCGGCGCGCTGGTGTCGGCCCTGCTGGTCGCGTTCGCGATCAAGTACGTGGTCGACCAGATCATCGTCGGCGTCGTGCTCAACGTGCTGGTCGTCGGCATCACGAGCTACCTGTTCTCCACCGTGCTCAAGGGGAACGCCGACACGCTGAACACGCCGCCGCGCCTGCCGACGCTGCCCATCCCCGGGCTGTCCGACATCCCGGTCATCGGCCCCGTGCTGTTCCGGCAGACGATCCTCGTCTACCTGATGTACGTCGTGGTGGTCGTCCTGCAGGTCCTGGTGTTCAAGAGCCGCTGGGGCCTGCGGCTGCGGGCCGTCGGCGAGCACCCGAAGGCCGCGGACACCGTCGGCATCAAGGTCAACCGCACCCGGGTGTGGAACACCATCCTCGGCGGCGCCATCGCCGGTCTCGGCGGCGCGTTCTTCACCGTCGCGAACGGCCTGGCGTTCGGCAAGGAGATGACCGGCGGCAAGGGTTTCATCGCCCTGGCCGCGATGATCCTCGGCCGGTGGAGCCCGAAGGGCGCGCTCGCCGCGGCCCTGCTGTTCGGGTTCGCGGACAACCTGCAGGTGGTGCTCGGCATCATCGGCACGCCCATCCCGAGCCAGATCATGCTGATGACGCCGTACGTGGTGACGATCTTCGCCGTGGCCGGCCTCGTCGGCCGGGTGCGGGCGCCCGCCGCCGAGGGCATCGCCTACGTGAAGTGAGCACGTCACGACCGCCGTCGCCCGCGCAGGGCGGCGGCGGTCGTGCTTCACGGGCACACTCGGGAGCGTCCGAGCAGGTGCCGTGAGACGCCCCGGTCGCCCGGGGAGAACAGGAGACCGGCTGTGCCGGAGATCGACTGGGACGCCCTGCGTGCCGCCGCCACCGAGGTGATGCACCGCGCGTACGTCCCGTACTCGAAGTTCCCCGTCGGCGTCGCCGCCCTGGTGGACGACGGCCGGGTCGTCGTCGGCTGCAACGTCGAGAACGCGTCCTACGGCCTGACCCTGTGCGCCGAGTGCGCGCTCGTGTCCGGCCTGCACGTGTCCGGCGGCGGGCGCCTCGTCGCGTTCGCCTGCGTGGACGCCCACGGGAACGCCCTGATGCCGTGCGGCCGCTGCCGCCAGCTCCTCTGGGAGCACGGGGGACCCGACCTGCTCGTCGACACGGTGAGCGGGATCAAGCCGATGACCGAGGTGCTGCCCGACGCGTTCGGGCCGGCCGACCTGGTCGAGAGGAAGTCATGAGCACCGAGAAGTTCGACGCCGTCGACGTCATCGTCGCCAAGCGCGACGGGCACCGCCTGACGGACGCCCAGATCGACTGGGTCATCGACGCGTACACCCGGGGTGTCGTCGCCGAGGAGCAGATGGCCGCCCTCAACATGGCGATCCTGCTCAACGGCATGGACCGCGCCGAGATCTCCCGGTGGACCGCCGCGATGATCGCCTCCGGCGAGCGGATGGACTTCTCCGGCCTGCGGCGGCCCACCGCGGACAAGCACTCGACAGGCGGCGTCGGCGACAAGATCACGCTGCCGCTCGCGCCGCTCGTCGCGGTGTTCGACGTGGCGGTGCCGCAGCTGTCCGGCCGCGGACTCGGCCACACCGGCGGCACCCTCGACAAGCTCGAGTCCATCCCCGGCTGGCGCGCGGCGCTGTCGAACGACGAGATGATGGCGCAGCTCGACGGCCCCGGCGCCGTGATCTGCCAGGCCGGTTCGGGCCTCGCGCCCGCCGACCGCAAGCTCTACGCGCTGCGCGACGTCACCGGCACCGTCGAGGCGATCCCGCTGATCGCGTCGTCGATCATGAGCAAGAAGATCGCCGAGGGCACCGGCGCGCTGGTGCTGGACGTCAAGGTCGGCTCCGGGGCGTTCATGAAGGACCTGGACCGCGCCCGCGAGCTCGCGCGCACGATGGTCGACCTCGGTACCGACGCCGGCGTGAACACGGTCGCGCTGCTCACCGACATGTCGACGCCGCTCGGCCTGACCGCGGGCAACGCGCTCGAGGTCCGGGAGTCGCTCGAGGTGCTCGCCGGCGGCGGGCCGTCCGACGTGGTCGACCTGACCGTGGCCCTCGCCGAGGAGATGCTGGCCGCGGCCGGTCGCCCGGGCGAGGACGTGCGGGCCGCGCTGACGGACGGCCGCGCGATGGACGTGTGGCGCCGGATGATCGAGGCGCAGGGCGGCGACGCCGACGCGCCGCTGCCCGTCGCACGGCACACCGAGCAGGTCCTGGCGCCGGCCGACGGCGTGCTGACCCGGCTCGACGCGTACGCCGTCGGCATCGCCGCGTGGCGCCTGGGTGCCGGCCGCGCGCGCAAGGAGGACCCGGTGCAGGCCGGGGCCGGCGTGGAGCTGCACGCCAAGCCGGGCGACACCGTGCGCGCCGGGCAGCCGCTGCTGACGCTGCACACGGACACCCCGGAGCGGTTCGAGCGGGCGAAGGAGGCGCTGGCGGGCGGCTTCGACGTGGCCGCCGAGGCGCCGGCCGCGACCCCGCTGATCCTGGACCGCATCGCGGCGTCCTGACGGCGGCGACGGGGCCCCGCGGCGCACGCGCTGCGGGGCCCCGTCGCGTCCGCCCGCGCCGCTGCGGGGCCTCACCCCCGCGCGGCACCCTCCTCGCCGAGTCTGCATCGCCGGCCTGGGGCGGGCGGCGCGGTCGGAGGCGAACAATGGAGACTCGGCGGACGAGGGGAGCGGGCGTGGGCGCGCGAGCGGGGTGGCGCAGGGGGCAGCTGGTGACGGTGCTGCGGACGGTGCGCGGACGGGTGGTGCCGCCGGCGCCTGCGCCCGCGCCGGCGCGCCCGGTGGGCGTGGGCGGGGAGCCGACGCGGTCGCGGGTCGACGGCG
This sequence comes from Cellulomonas hominis, assembly GCF_005239125.1. Classification (GTDB taxonomy): domain Bacteria; phylum Actinomycetota; class Actinomycetes; order Actinomycetales; family Cellulomonadaceae; genus Cellulomonas; species Cellulomonas hominis_A. Next base: position 20,676 of record NZ_SZYE01000022.1, read on the forward strand.
TCGCCCTGGCAGCGGCCGGTGCCCGGGCCGCGCTGCCCGCCGGCGCGCTCGACGACCTCGACGACCGGCGGCGGGCGCAGGTGCTGGCCCCGCTCGACGTCCGCGCCGGCCGCACCGTCCGGTGGGGCACCGCCGCCGCGCGCCAGGTCGACGGCACCACCTGCGGCGCGGCCGTGCTCGGCGTGCTGGCGGCGGCCGGCGACCCGCGGCTCGCCCTCTGGCTGGTGTCCGGGCGGCTGCCCGACGGGTCCCGTCCGCCCGAGCTCGACGGCCTCGACCTGCCCGAGCCGGCCGACCCGCACCACCCGGACGCCCCCACGTGGTTCCGCACGCCCGACGGCCGGGTCGTGCACGCGTCCGCCACCGGCGAGGAGGCCGCCGCGGCGCGCTGGGGCCTGCTGCAGGCGGCCCTGCACCGGCGCAGCACCGCCCGGGCGGTCGCCGGGGTGCTGCCCTGGCCGCGGTCGCTCGGCACGCCGCCGTGGGGCGCCGCCCGGCTGGCCCGGTTCCCGGGGGTCCGCTACCGGTCGGTGCTGGTCGACGACACCCGGACGGCCGAGGTCGACGACCTCCTGGCCCGCGTCGACGCCGCCCTCGACCGCGGCGTGCCGGTGCCCCTGTACTCCGGGGGCGACCTGTCCGGCGGCGTCGCGGCCGCGGTCCCGCGGCACGTGGTGCTCGCGGTCGGGCGGGCGGGCGACGGGTACCGCGTGTACGAGCCGGGCGCCGGGGCGGTGCTGCCGCTGCCGCGCGCGGCCCTGCTGTCCCCGGCGGGCCCGGTCCCGGCGCTCGGCCACTGGCCGCACCTGGCGTGGGCCCTCCTCCCGACCCCGACCCGCTGACCCGCCCCTCTCCGCACCCCGCGCCCCGACGCCGAACCTGCAGGAGCTGCGGGGTTCGCGGCCCCGGAACCCCGCCGGTTCTGCCACCTCGGCGGGCCTCGGGGCCCGGGAGGTCTCTGCGGGCCCCGGCTTGGCGGGGTGGCGCCGTCCGGGACACGATGGAGTCGTACCCCGCTGTCGACGACAGGAGTGGACATGAGCACCGTTCCCGGCGACCGGACCTGGCGCGACGCCGGGCTCGTCGAGCCCGAGCTGACCGACCTGCCGGAGGTCCAGCCCGACGACGACACCGACGCCCGCGACGGGGCGTACGAGCCGGACGAACCACGGCCCGACCTGGTCGGCGAGGCCGACCCGGGTGACGTCGCCGAGCAGAAGACACCCGTCCCCGAGGACGAGCGCGACGACTACCCCTGAGCCGCGCCGCGGACCGCGCCGCACGCGGGTCGCACGCCGCGCAGGACCACCCGGGCGCCCGGTTCCCCGATGCGGGGTTCCGGGCGCCCGGCCACTACGGTGGGGCGCATGACCGTGACCTTCGAGCAGATCGTCGCGCTGCCGAAGGTCCTGCTGCACGACCACCTCGACGGTGGCGTGCGCCCGCGGACCGTCGTCGAGCTCGCCGAGAAGGCCGGCCACGCGCTCCCGACGACCGACCCGGACGCGCTCGCCGCCTGGTTCCGGGACGCCGCCGACAGCGGCAGCCTCGAGGCGTACATCGCGACGTTCAGCCACACGCTCGCCGTCATGCAGCGGCCCAAGGCGCTGCGCCGGGTCGCCCGCGAGGCGGTGCTGGACCTGGCGGCGGACGGCGTCGTCTACGCCGAGGAGCGGTTCGCCCCGGAGCTGCACCAGGCCGGCGGCCTGTCGCTCCAGCAGGCCGTGGACGCCGTGCTGGAGGGGCTCGCCGAGGGCGAGGCCGAGGCCGCCGCGGAGGGCCGCCCGATCCGCGCCCGCCTGCTGCTGTGCGCCATGCGGCAGTCCGACCGCGCCGACGAGATCGCCGCCCTCGCCCTGGCGAACCGCGACCGCGGCGTCGTCGGCTTCGACATCGCCGGCCCCGAGGCGGGCTTCCCGGCCAGCGCGCTGGGCGCCGCGTTCGCGCAGCTGCGCACCGCCCGGTTCCCGGTCACCGTGCACGCCGGCGAGGCCGCGGGCCGCGACTCGCTGGACGAGGCCGTCGACGTCGGCGCGCTGCGCCTGGGCCACGGCGTGCGGCTGGTCGACGACATCCGGCACGACGACGCGGGTGCGCCCGTGCTCGGCCGGCTCGCGCACTGGGTCCGCGACCGGGGCATCGCCCTCGAGGTGTGCCCGACGTCGAACCTGCAGACCGGCGCCGCCACCTCGATCGCCGAGCACCCCGTCACGACCCTGCTGCGGCTCGGGTTCGCCGTCACGGTGAACACCGACAACCGCCTCCAGTCCCGCACCGGCCTCAGCCGCGAGCTGCACCTGCTCGTCACCGAGGCGGGCTGGACCCTCGACGACGTGCGGACGGTCACCCTGACCGCCGCCCGCCACGCGTTCGTGCACGCCGACGAGCGCCAGGACCTCCTCGACCGGGTCATCGTCCCCGGTCACGCACCGACCGGAACAGGAAGGCACCGCGCATGACCCAGTCCCTCGACGCCGCCGCGCTGGCGCAGTTCGTCGACCACACGCTGCTCAAGCCCGAGGCGACCCGCGCGGACGTCGAGGCGCTCGTCGCGGAGGGCGCCTCGCTCGGCGTCTACTCCGTGTGCGTCTCGCCGTCGTTCCTGCCGCTGGACGCCCAGGGCCTCAAGGTCGCCACCGTGTGCGGCTTCCCGTCCGGCAAGCACCACAGCGACGTGAAGGCCGCCGAGGCCGCCCGGTCCGTCGCCGACGGCGCGGACGAGGTGGACATGGTGATCGACCTCGGCGCCGCCAAGGAGGGCCGGTTCGCCGACGTGCAGGCCGACATCGCCGCCGTCCGCGCCGCCACCCCGGCGCCGGTCGTGCTGAAGGTGATCATCGAGTCCGCCGCGCTGACCGACCACGAGATCGTCCACGTCTGCCGGGCCGCCGAGGCCGCGGGCGCCGACTTCGTGAAGACCTCGACCGGTTTCCACCCCGCCGGCGGCGCCTCCGTGCACGCCGTCGAGATCATGAACGCCACCGTCGGCGGCCGCCTCGGCATCAAGGCCTCGGGCGGCATCCGCACCACGGCCGACGCCCTGGCGATGATCGAGGCCGGCGCGACCCGGCTGGGCCTGTCCGGCACCGCCGCGGTGCTCGGCGGCTTCGAGGCGGACGGCGGGTACTGAGCCCGCTGCGCCCCTGCGCACGCACGACGACGGCCCGTCACCCCGGCAGCGGGGGACGGGCCGTCGTCGTGTCCGGGGACCGGCGGGGCGTCAGAGCCCCAGCGCCACCGCCACGTCCGCGCGCACCGCGTCGAGCCGTGCCCGGGCGGCCCGCCGGGCCTCGCCGACCGACTCGACGGACGCCTGCTCCTCGACCGGCACGACGACCTCGAGGTAGCACTTCACCTTCGGCTCGGTCCCGGACGGCCGGACGATGACCCGGGTGTCGTCCTGGGTGAGCAGCCGGATGCCGTCGGTCGGGGGGAGGCCCTCGCGGTCGGCGTCGGAGCCGGCGGCGAGGTCGACGACGGCCATGACGGGCGAGCCCGCGAGGACCACCGGCGGGTGCTCGCGCAGCCGCTGCATGGTCTCCGGGATCTGCGACAGGTCGGTGAACCGGGCCGACAGCTGGTCGGTCAGGTGCAGCCCGTGCTGCCGGGCCAGGTCGTCCAGCACGTCGACCGGGATGCGGCCCTCGGCCTTGAGGCGGGCGGCGAGCCCGGCGAGGGTCAGCGCGGCGGAGATGCCGTCCTTGTCCCGGACGTGGGCGGGGTCGACGCAGTAGCCGAGCGCCTCCTCGTAGCCGTACACGAGGCCGTCGACGCGGGAGATCCACTTGAACCCCGTGAGCGTCTGCGCGTGCCGCAGGCCGGCGCGGGCGGCGATCCGGCCGAGCAGGCGGGAGGACACGATCGAGTTCGCGAGCACGGGGGCGTCGTCCGCGACGGCGGCGCCGGGCGCGCCGAACCGCTCCGCGGCCACGCTGCCCAGCAGCGCGCCGGTCTCGTCGCCGTGCAGCATCCGCCAGCCGTCCGAGCCGGCGGCGCCGGGGCTCATGTGCGTCCGGGCGCGCGGGTCGACGACGGCGGCGCCGCACCGGTCGGCGTCGGGGTCGAGGGCGATGACCAGGTCGGCCTGCACCTCGGCGGCGAGCGCGACGGCCAGGTCGATCGCGCCGGGCTCCTCGGGGTTCGGGAACGCGACGGTCGGGAAGTCGGGGTCGGGCTCGGCCTGGAGCTCGACGACGTGCACGTCGGTGAAGCCGGCCTCGGCGAGCACCCGGCGGGCGGTGCCGCCGCCGACGCCGTGCATCGGGGTGAGCACGACGCGCAGCGCGGCGTGGCGGGCGCGGGCCTCGTCGGACAGGTCGGCCAGGCCGAGGACCTCGGCGACGTAGGCGTCGACGATCTCCGGGCCGACGGTCGACCAGCCGTCCGCCGCGCGCGGGACCGCGGCGACCGAGGGGACCCGGCCGATCTCGGCGGCGATCGCGCCGTCCATCGGCGGGACGATCTGCGCGCCCTGGCCGGAGCCGGTGACGACGCGGCCGCCCAGGTAGACCTTGTAGCCGTTGTCCTTCGGCGGGTTGTGGCTCGCGGTGACCATCACGCCGGCGTCGGCGCCGAGGTGCCGGACGGCGAACGCCAGCACGGGGGTCGGCAGGTACGGCGGCAGCATGACGACCTCGATGCCGACCGCGGTCAGCACGGCGGCGGTGTCGCGCGCGAAGTCGACGGAGCCGTGCCGGGCGTCGTGGCCCACGACCACGCGGGGCGCGGGGGACACGCCCTCGAGCTCGCCGAGCAGGTAGGCGCCGAGGCCGGACGCGGCGCGGATGACGACCGCGCGGTTCATCCGGTGCGGGCCGCCCTCGACGGCGCCGCGCAGGCCGGCGGTGCCGAACTGCAGCAGCCCCTGGAACCGGTCGGCCAGGTCCTCGCGCGCCTCGCGCACGTCGGTCGCCGCCTGCTGGTCCTCGGGCGACGCGCCGCCGGGCACCGACGGCTCGCCGGCCTCGGCGCGGTCGAGCAGCGCGGTCAGCTCGGCCGCGGTGCGCGGGTCGGGGTCGTCCGCGATCCACTCGCGGACCCGGCCGGCCAGGTCCGCCCAGGCGTCGCCCTGCTCCTGCTCGGTCCCGGCCGGGTGGTCCTCGGTGCGCTCGCTCATCGACTGCCGTCCTCCCCGGGGCGCCCCGCCCCGACCCTCGTCCTGCGCGGCGCGGACGCGCCGTGGTGCCGTACCGCGCCGCCGCGGCGTCCGGGCCGCGGCGGCGCGCCGATCAGATGCGGCCGACGATGTCCGCCAGCAGGCGGCTGATCCGCGGGCCGGCGGCGGCGCCGGCCTCCAGGACCTCCGCGTGCGACAGCGGCTCGTCACCGACGCCCGCCGCCAGGTTCGTGACCAGGGAGATGCCGAGCACCTCCATGCCGACGTGCCGCGCCGCGATGGCCTCGATGGTGGTGGACATGCCGACCAGGTCGCCGCCCATGATCCCGGCCATCTTCACCTCGGCCGGGGTCTCGTAGTGCGGGCCGCGGAACTGCACGTACACGCCCTCGTCGAGCGACGGGTCGACCTCGCGGGCCACGTCGCGCAGCCGGCCGGCGTACAGGTCGGTCAGGTCGACGAACGTCGCGCCCTCCAGCGGGGACACGGTCGTCAGGTTGATGTGGTCGCGGATCAGCACCGGGGTGCCGGGACCCCACGCGGGGTTGAGGCCGCCGCAGCCGTTGGTGAGCACGACCGTCGAGCAGCCGGCGGCAGCGGCGGTGCGGACGCCGTGCACGACGCGGCGCACGCCCTTGCCCTCGTAGAGGTGGGTCCGCGAGCCGAGCACGAGCGCGTGCTTGCCGGTCGCGGCGATCCGGACCGAGCGGATGGTGCCGACGTGGCCGACGACGGCCGGCGCGGCGAAGCCCGGCACGTCGGGGGCGGCGATCTCGGCGACGGTCTCGCCCAGCAGGTCGGCCGCGCCGCCCCACCCGGAGCCCAGCACCAGCGCGACGTCGTGCTGCGCGACGCCGGTCGCCTCCGCGAGGAACGCGGCCGCGTCGGCCGCGACGGCCAGCGGGTCGGTGGTCGGGTCGTCGAGACGGGCGTCGTCGGCCATGCGGGTGCTCCTCGCGGTGCGTGCGGCGGTGTCGGTGCGGGTGGCGACCCGGCGCGCGGGACACGTGCGGTCGCAACGGTCGAGCGTACCGGCCGTGCCCGCCCCGCAGGACCCCGGAAGGTCCCGCACCTCCAGGGCCGTCCACACCGAGATGGCGACTCTCGGCTGCGCGGACGCACCCGCGCACAGCCGAGAGTTGCCATCTCGGCGACGGGAGGGTGGGGGAGGTGCGGGAGTGCGGGAGGGCGCGGGCGAGAGGGCGAGGGCGGTGCGGGGAGGGCGCGGGCGCGCGGCGTGCGGCGCGCGCGAGGGGACCGGGGCGTGGCGCGACGTGCGCGGCGGCGCAGGTCCGGGAAGATGGACGCGTGACGCAGCCGACCCCCACGCCCGCGCCCGCCGAGCCCGGCCCGGCCACCCCGGCCGCAGCCGACGCCCCCGACGCCGCGGCCGCCCCGCCCGCCTCCTCGACCACCAGCGCCGCCGCGCCCGCTCCCGTCGACGACGGCCGGCCCGCGCCGCGCGTCGTCGTGGTCGGTGGCGGCCCCGGCGGCTACGAGGCCGCGCTGGTCGCCCGCCGGCTGGGTGCGGACGTCACGGTGGTCGAGCGCTCGGGCCTCGGCGGCGCCGCCGTGCTGACCGACGTGGTGCCGTCCAAGACCCTGATCGCCACCGCCGAGTGGATGACGATCGCCGAGCGCGCCCCCGACCTGGGCATCCGCCTCGACGTGCCCGCGGGGCCGGCCGACGACGCCGACCCCGCGCGGGACACCGGCCGCAGCCGCCGGCACAGCATCGACCTGGCCCGGGTGAACGCCCGGGTGCGCGACCTGGCCCTGGCGCAGTCCGGCGACATCCGCACCCGGCTGGAGCGCGAGGGGGTGCGGGTCGTGATCGGCCACGGGCGGCTCGACGGCCCGGAGCGCGTCGTCGTCACGGGCGACACCGAGGAGACGCTCGACGCGGACGTGGTCCTGCTGGCGACCGGCGCGACCCCGCGGACCCTGCCCGACGCGCAGCCCGACGGCGAGCGCATCCTGACCTGGACGCAGCTCTACCACCTGGACGCGCTGCCGGAGCGGCTGATCGTCGTCGGCTCGGGCGTCACCGGCGCCGAGTTCGCCGGGGCGTACGTGTCGCTGGGGTCCCAGGTCGTGCTGGTGTCGAGCCGGGACCGGGTGCTGCCGGGCGAGGACGCCGACGCCGCGACGATGCTGGAGGACGTGTTCCGGACCCGCGGCATGGAGGTGGTCGCGCGGTCCCGCGCGCAGGCCGCGCGCCGGACGGACGACGGCGTGGTCGTCACCCTGGCCGACGGCCGGGAGATCCACGGCTCGCACGTGCTGCTCGCGGTCGGCTCGATCCCGAGCACCGAGGGCCTCGGCCTCGCGGACGCGGGCGTGCGGACCACGCCGTCCGGGCACATCGAGGTGGACAAGGTGTCGCGCACCTCGGCCCGCGGCGTCTACGCGGCGGGCGACGTGACGGGCGTGCTGCCGCTGGCGTCGGTCGCGGCGATGCAGGGGCGGATCGCGATGTCGCACGCGCTCGGCGACGCGGTGGCCCCGCTGAGGCTGCGGGGCGTGGCGGCGAACATCTTCACCGCCCCGGAGATCGCCACGGTCGGGCTGAGCGAGACGGCGCTGATCGAGCGGGACGCGCACTTCGTCACGCACACGCTGCCGCTGGCCCGGAACCCGCGCGCGAAGATGCTCGGCGTGCGGGACGGCTTCGTGAAGCTGTTCGCGCACTCGACGGCGGGCACCGTGCTCGGCGGGGTGGTCGTGGCGCCGCGGGCGTCGGAGCTGATCTTCCCCATCACGCTGGCGGTGTCGCACAGCCTCACCGTCGACGACGTGGCGAACGCGTTCACCGTGTACCCGTCGCTGTCGGGCTCGATCGGCGAGGTCGCGCGGGTGCTGCACCGGACCGACCAGGGCTGAGCCCCGGGGCCGGGCGGGGGCGCGGCGGTCCGGGCGGGGCGCGGCGGCCCGGGTGGCCGTCAGCCCGCCCGGACCTCCGTCACCAGCGCCAGGTGGTCCGAGGAGTCGTCGGCGAGCACCCGCGCCTCCGCGAACGTCACGCCCTGCCCGAGCACCCAGTCGATCCGGACCGCCGGGTCGTTGCTCGGGTGCGTGAGCACGTCCTCGGCGCCCGCGGTGTCCATGGCGCTCACCCAGCCGGCGTCGTCGAGGGCGTCGAGCTCGGCCGAGCCCGGCTCGGCGTTGAGGTCGCCGGCCAGCACGGACGGCCCGTCGTCGGGCAGCGCCGCCCGGAGCGCGGCGAGCTGCTCCAGCCGGGTGTCGACGTTGTCGTCGCGGTGCTGCAGGTGCACGGACGTCACCCGGACCGCCTCGCCACCGGGGCCCTCGACCCGCGCGGTCAGCGCCGAGCGCGCCTGCGGCCCGGCGCCGTACGGCAGCTCGACGACCTCGACGTCGTCGAGCTCCGTGCGGGACAGCAGCGCGTTGCCGAACTGCTGGTCCGCGGCCGGCGCGAACGCGACGTGCATGCCGAGGCGGTGCCCGAGCCAGGTGAGCATGTCGGCGCCGCCGCCGAGCACCCAGCCCCGCGACACCTCCTGGAGCGCGACGACGTCCGGGCCCTGCGCCTCGATGGTCCGGGCGATCTGCTCGAGGTCGACGGCGGTGTGCGCGGCGACGCCGTAGTGCAGGTTCCAGTCGAGGACCACGAACGCGTCGGGGTCCCGGTCGGTCGCGGGGGCGGGGGCGGCGACCGTGGCGGAGACCCAGCCGACCAGCAGCAGCGCGACGGACGGCAGCACCAGGAACCGCAGGGCGTTGGCGCGCAGCGGGGGTGCGGGCTCGCGCCCGGCGGGCTCGGCCGGCGTGCGCCACCGCAGGCCGCCGGTCGCGAGCAGCGCGGCGGCGAGCACCACGACCCACGCGTTGTCGACGGGCAGCGGGACGTCGTAGTCGAGCAGGTACAGCAGCAGCACGACGACGAGCCCCAGCCCGACGCCGCTGGTGGCGAGCGCGGTGCGCGGGATCCCGGGCGGCGCCGGCCGGCGGGTCTTGAGCGCGACGGTGAGCACGACCCCGAGCGCCGCCTCGGCGACCAGGATCGCGATCAGCGCCGCGACGCCGGTGGTGAGGAAGGCGGTCCCCGCGGCGACCGGCAGCAGGACCGCGGCTGCCCAGCGCACCGGCCGGGCCATGATGCGCGGCACCAGCAGGAGCCAGGCGGTCAGCGCCGACGCCAGCACGGTCGCGGTCCCGGCCACCATCAGCGGCAGGTGCGCCTGCGCCGCCGCGAAGGCGGGGTTCCCCAGCACCATGACGACCAGCGCGAGGGCGGGCCCGAGCACCCAGGTCCGCCGGGGCCGTCCGGACGCCTCCTGGCGGCGGGCGACCACCGCGAGGGCGACCGTGAGCAGCACCAGGACGACGGCGACGACGCTGCCGAGCACCCCGCCGCGCCACAGCGGGTCCCACGTGCCGAACGCCAGCTGGAGCGCCGCGGACAGCCCGGTGCCGAGGGTCAGCCCGAGCGCGGCCTGGCGGCCGCCGCCGGCGCGACCGGCGACCAGCGTGGTCGCCAGGACCAGCGCGGTGACGGCGAGCGACGCGGTGACCAGGCCGGCGACGAACCGCGGGCCGTCGTGCACCACCTGCGTGACCAGCCGGGCGACGCCGAGGGCGACGACGGCGACGAGCGCGGTGCGCCCGGAGGCGGTGCCGGGGCCGCGACGGCCGGTGCCGAGCAGCGCCAGCGCCGCGAGCAGCCCCGCGCCGAGGAACGTGAGCAGCGCGGCGGCCGCGACGGCGACGGTGCTGACGGCGAAGGCGCGGTCCAGGACGGGCCCGGCGGCGCGCACGGCGTCGACCGCGAGCACCGTGACCAGCGCGACGAGCGACACCCGGGTGGCCGTGCCGGCGTCCGGGGGGAGCGGGGTCCCGGCCGGCGACGGTGCGGACGCGGGGGGCACCGACGGCGGTGCGGCTTCGGGGACGCTCACGCCGTCAACGTAGTGGGCGGCGAGCCGCCCGGGCCAACGAACGGGCACGCGCGGACGCGTCCGTCGCCCGCCCGGGGTCAGGACGCCGCGCCCTCGACCTCCGGGGGCAGGCCGGCCCGCAGCGCCGGCCAGGCGTCCGCGAACGCGGGAAGCAGCGGCAGCGCGGTGACGTCGTCCAGCGCGACCCAGGCGATCGCGAGGCTCTCGTCGTCGGTCGGGCGGGGGTCGACCGGCCCGGCGGTCACGGCCACGACCGTCGTGTACGACCAGTCGCCGTGGTCCAGGACGTGCTCGCCGACCACCCGGACGGACGCGGGCTCGATGCCGGCCTCCTCCTGCGACTCGCGCAGCGCCCCGTCGACGGCCGACTCCCCGGTGTGCCGGGCGCCGCCGGGCAGCCCCCACGTGCCGCCCTGGTCGCTCCACGGCGCGCGGTGCTGGAGCACCACGGCCGCGGCGTCGACGCCGGTCGCCGGGCGCGCCAGCAGCAGGCCGGCGGCCCCGGCCGTGCCCCAGTGCCGGCGGCCGCACCGGCACTCGACCCACCCGTCGCCCGGGTGGTGCGGTCGCCGTGCCACCGCGGTCAGTCGACGATCTCGCAGATGGCGGTACCCGCCGCGACCATCCCGCCGACGTCGGCGGCCAGGGACGCGATGGTGCCCGCGCGGTGCGCCACCAGCGGCTGCTCCATCTTCATGGCCTCGAGCACCACGACCAGGTCGCCCTCGGCCACGGTGTCGCCCTCGCCGACCGCGACCTTGACGATCGTGCCCTGCATCGGGGACGTCAGGGCGTTGCCGGACGCCGCGGGACGGCCGGCGGTGCGGCGCGGCGCGGAGCGGCGGGGGCCCGCGGCGGCGGCCCGGCCGCGACCGGCGCGCAGGGCGAGCGCGGCGGGCAGCACGACCTCGAGGCGCTTGCCGCCGACCTCGACGACCACGCGCTCCAGCTCGGTCGGCTCGTGGTCCTCCGCGCCCGGCCCGCTGGCGGTGACCGCCGGGGTGCCGGTGAGGGCGGGCAGCCGGTCGGCGAACTCCGTCTCGATCCACCGGGTGTGCACGGCGAACGGCTGCGCGGGGTCCGCCGGCACGAACGCCGGCTCGGCCATCACGGCGCGGTGGAACGGGACGACGGTGGGGATGCCGGCGATCTCCAGCTCGGCCAGCGCGCGGCGGGCGCGCTCGGCGGCCTGCTGCCGGGTCGCCCCGGTCACGACCAGCTTGGCGATCATCGAGTCGAACGCGCCCGACACGGTGTCGCCCTCGACCACGCCGGAGTCGACCCGGACGCCCGGGCCCGCCGGGAACCGCAGCGTCGAGATCCGCCCCGGGGCGGGCAGGAACCCGGCGGCGGGGTCCTCCCCGTTGAGCCGGAACTCGAAGGAGTGGCCGCGGGTCTCGACGTGGTCGTAGCCGAGGGGCTCGCCGTCGGCGATCCGCAGCTGCTCGCGCACCAGGTCGATGCCGCTGATCTCCTCGGACACCGGGTGCTCGACCTGCAGGCGGGTGTTCACCTCGAGGAACGAGATGGTGCCGTCGGCGGCGACCAGGAACTCGCAGGTGCCGGCGCCGACGTACCCGGCCTCGGTGAGGATCGCGACCGAGGCGTCGACCAGCTGGGCGCGCTGCGCGTCGGTGAGGAACGGCGCGGGGGCCTCCTCGACCAGCTTCTGGTGCCGGCGCTGCAGCGAGCAGTCGCGGGTCGAGACCACGACGACGGTGCCGTGCTCGTCCGCGAGGCACTGCGTCTCGACGTGCCGCGGCCGGTCGAGGTACCGCTCGACGAAGCACTCGCCGCGGCCGAACGCCGCGACGGCCTCGCGCACGGCGGAGTCGTACAGCTCGTCGATCTCCTCCGACGTGCGGGCGACCTTCAGGCCGCGGCCGCCGCCGCCGAACGCCGCCTTGATGGCGACCGGCAGGCCGTGCTCGCGGACGAACGCGTGCACCTCCTCGGCGCCCGACACCGGGTCGGGGGTGCCCGCGACGAGCGGGGCGCCGGCGCGCTGCGCGATGTGCCGCGCGCTCACCTTGTCGCCGAGGTCGCGGATCGCGGCGGGCGGCGGGCCGACCCAGACCAGCCCGGCGTCGAGGACGGCCTGGGCGAACTCGGCGTTCTCCGACAGGAACCCGTAGCCGGGGTGCACGGCGTCGGCGCCCGAGCGGCGGGCGACGTCCAGCAGCTTGGCGATGTCGAGGTAGGTCTCGGCTGCGCGGGCGCCGTCCAGGGCGTAGGCCTCGTCCGCGACGCGCACGTGCAGCGCCTCGCGGTCGGGGTCCGCGTACACGGCGACGGAGGCGAGGCCGGCGTCGCGGCAGGCGCGGGCGATGCGGACGGCGATCTCGCCGCGGTTGGCGACGAGGACCTTCGAGATGCGGGGCACGGCTCACCGTAACGCGGGGGGCCTCCGGCGATCACGCCCGCGACCCGCTGCGTCGTGAAGATCGCCGATCCGGCCAACCGGGTCGCTGCGGCGTTGGAGGGTTCCACAGCGGACGCCCGGCGTGCGCCGCGCGGCCCGGCGCGCCCTTGTCCGGCCCCGACAAACCCGCGGGGCCGGCTGCCGGCCCCGGCGCATCCGCCGAGCGGCGGTGGCGTCGTCCGTCGAGGGGGTAGCCGACACGTCGAGCGAGTAGTCGGCGGGTACCCCCTCGACGTGTCGGCTGCTCGCTCGCGCGGCGCGCGGCGCGCGCGGCTGGCGGCGGCGCGCGGCGCGGCG
>NZ_SZYE01000230.1 GCF_005239125.1 Cellulomonas hominis
GCGTCGACGGGGTCCTGGACCACACCGCCCGCGCAGCCAAGGCACTCGGGGACCCCCGGACCCTGGACCAGCTGCGCGCCGACGGCCTGCGCGACCTCGTGGTCGGCGACGTGCCCGAGTCCGACGGGCCGGCGTTCGAGGTGCACCTCGACCCACCCGCCCCGGTGCTGCCGACCCCACGCCGAGGGGCGGACTGGCTCGTGACCACCACCCGACGTCAACCGGTGCGCCCACGCCCCGTCGAGCCGATCCCGACCGCCACCGTGGTCCCGGTGAGCACCGCGCCGGCGGTGGCCGACACCGTGTCGGCCGTGCCCGGCACCGCGTCGACCGTTCCCGGCACCGCACCCACGGTGCCCGCCACCACACCGACGGCTACCGCGCCGACCGAGCTCGCGCCCGGAGCCGCGTCGACTGCTACCGCGCGGGCGACCACCGCCCGGCGTGGCTGCGGGCGCTGCGCCGGCCGCCCGGGCGCCGAGGTGCGGGTCACCATCGCCGCCTCCACCCTGCTCGGACTGGACGACAAGCCCGCGGACCTCGACGGGTACGGCCCGATCGACGCTGTCCGCGCCAGGGCGCTGGCCGACGGCGGGGTGTGGCGGCGCATCGTCACCGACCCGCTCACCGACCAGGTCCTGGATGTCGGACGTGAGCGGTACCGGCCACCAGCCGGGCTGGCCGAGTTCGTGCGCACCCGCGACAGAACCTGTGTCGCGCCCGGGTGCACCTTCCCGGCACGGCGCGCCGACCTGGACCACACCATCGAGTACCACCGACAACCCGGCGACCCACCCGATCAACCCCTCGGCCGCACCGACGCCGACAACCTCGGACCGCTCTGCCACCGCCACCACCGCCTCAAGACCGACGGCGGCTTCTGGCTGCGCCAGATCCAGCCCGGGCTGTTCGAGTGGATCACCCCCACCGGCCACCGCTACCTCGTGCGACCCGGCACCGGCCGGACCCACGACGCCACCACCGACCCCCACGACGCACCGCCACCGTTCTGATCGGTGCCGACGGCGGCGAGCGCGACGGCGCCGTGATCGCCCGGGAGGAGGGCGCACGCACGGGCCCCCGCGACAGCTCGGAAGTCCCCCAAACCCCTCAGCGCCCGGGCCCCGCGTCCGATGGACAGGGGTGAGCGGCACACGGACGGGCCGCGGCGGCGAGAGCCGCACACGCACCACCAGGGACGGGACACCGCTGTGATCATCGTGACGCGCCTCAACGGGGCCCAGTTCGGGGTGAACCCCGACCTGCTCCAGCGCGTCGACAGCGCGCCCGACACCATCCTGACCCTCATCGACGGGACGAAGTACATCGTCCGCGAGTCGATGGCCGAGGTCATCGCGCGGGTCAACGAGCACCGCGCCCAGCTCCTGGCCCGTGCCCAGGAGATCCAGGCCGCGCCGGCGCCCACCGTCGAGCTGGTCCGCGACGCCGCCCCCGGGGGCGACGCGGACCCGGCCGAGGACGACGGCGACGCGATCGCCGAACCCGTTCCCCTGCGACCCAGGAGCCGCTGATGGATCCCGCCGGCTTCATCGGGCTGGTCGTCGCCTTCGGTGCGATCTTCGGGGCCCTCCTCATGGAGGGCGCCGACCCGATGTCCATCTTCCTGCCCGCGCCGCTGCTGCTGGTGTGGGTCGGCACGATCGGTGTCGGCATCGCCGGCCACACGGTCAAGGACGTCATCGAGTCGTTCAAGGCCGTGCCGCGCGCCCTGATGAACAAGGTGCCGGACCCGACGTCGACCGTGGACACGCTCGTCGACCTGGCCGACCGCGCCCGCCGGGAGGGCCTGCTGGCCCTGGAGGACGCGGCGAAGGACATCGACGACGAGTTCCTGCGCGGCGGCCTGCAGGCCGCGATCGACGGCACCGACCCCGACGACCTGCGGATGATCCTCGAGGACAAGATCGCCACCAAGCGGTCCCGCGAGAAGGTCTGGTCCAAGTACTTCGCCGACATGGGCGGCTACGCCCCCACGATCGGCATCATCGGCACGGTCATCTCGCTGGTGCACGTGCTGGAGAACCTGTCCGACCCGGCCTCGCTGGGCCACTCGATCGCCGCGGCGTTCGTCGCCACCCTCTGGGGCATCCTGTCGGCGAACGTGGTCTGGCTGCCGCTGGGCGCCCGCATCAAGCGGTTCTCCGACCTGGAGTGCGCGCAGATGGAGGTGACGCTGGAGGGCCTGCTGGCCGTCCAGGCCGGCGCCAACCCGCGCCTGGTCGGCGAGCGGCTGCGCAGCCTGCTGCCCGACACGCCCGCGGCCAAGGAAGCGGCGTGAGCTCCGGCCACGGGGGCCGCGGTCGCGGTCGCCGCGGCGGGGGGCACGAGGAGGAGCACGTCAACCACGAGCGCTGGCTCGTGTCCTACTCGGACATGATCACCGTGCTCATGGCGCTGTTCATCGTCCTGTTCGCCATCAGCCAGGTCGACCAGGAGAAGTACGTCGCCCTCAAGGCGTCGCTGGCGGCGGGGTTCGGCGACGGGTCGGTCAACCAGTCGGTGCTCGACGGCACGGACGGCACGATGGACGGGCTGTCGATCACCGAGGACCAGCCGGACGCCGGCACCTCCGGGATCGTGGACGCGGACGAGGGCCTCGGCCTGCAGGCGTCCGACCCGGCTCCGCAGACGTCGGCCGACCCCACCCAGGTGGATGCGAGCGTGCTCGCCGCGGCGCAGGCCGAGGCGGCGCACCTCGAGGAGGTGCGCGAGCACATCCTCGCCGCGCTCACCGCGCAGGGCCTGCAGGACCAGGTCCGGTTCCGGGTGGACGAGCGCGGGCTGGTGCTCGGGCTGGTCGCCGACGACGTCTTCTTCGCGCAGGGGTCGGCCACGCTGACCGCGACCGCGGGGAAGGTGCTCGACCTCGCGGCGCCCACGCTCGTGGGCCTCCAGGAGCAGATCTCGGTCGAGGGCCACGCCAACACGATCCCGATCTCGGGGCGCTACGCCACGAACTGGGAGCTCTCCTCCGACCGCGCCACCCAGGTGCTGCGGTACCTGGTGGAGCGCGACGGCATGCCGGGCACCCGCATCCAGGCGGTGGGCTACGGCGACACCCGGCCCCTGGTCCAGGGGACGGGCGAGGACGCGATGACCGCCAACCGGCGGGTCGACATGGTCATTCTCAGCGCGGCACCCGAAGCGGTGCGCGCCCTGCTGCCCGCAGTGGCGGCCGGAAGCACGACGGGAGGGTAGGGGCGATGCCCATCGAGCAGCGCGTGGTCGGCGGCGGTCAGAAGATCGGCGGTGGCCAGAAGATCGGCGGCGGGAGCACGCCGGCACCGGCGCCCGCCGCGGAGCCGGAGAAGAAGAAGGGCGGCAAGAAGAAGCTGCTCCTCATCATCGGGGCGGTCGTCCTGGTCGCGGGCGGGGCGGCGGCGTACCTGCTGCTCGGCCGCGGCGGCGGGGAGCCCGCCGCCGAGGAGGAGCCGGCGCCCGAGCCCGGTGCCGTCGTCGCGGTCGAGCCGGTCAGCCTCAACCTGGCGGACGGGCACTACCTGCGCCTCGGGTTCGAGCTCCAGCTGACGGCCGACGTCGGCGAGGAGGCCCCCGAGAGCGGCAAGGCCGTCGACGCGGCGATCGCCCTGTTCTCCGGCCGCAGCGTGTCCGAGGTCAGCGACCCGGCGAAGCGCGTCGAGCTGAAGGCGGAGTTCCTGCACCAGCTCCAGGAGCTGTACGAGGGCGAGGTGATGGACGTCTACCTGACGAACTACGTCACCCAGTGACGGCGCGCGCGGCGACGCGCGCCCCGTCCGGCCGGTCGCCTGACGCCCCTGACCTGGGGTGTCACCCGAACCGGTGAACCACGGCGCCACGGAGGGCGCCACATCGCTCCGCAGCACGCCGGCCCACGACGGGCCGAGGGCGGGGAAAGTCCCGGGCGCGACCCCTCACATCACCCGGTTGCGCGCCGATCAGGGTGGGCGTGACGGTCCACACCACGGGTCAGGCCCCGGCGCGCTCCAGGCGGCGCACGCACGTGCCCGAGCCCTACGACTTCCGGCGTCCGATGACGATGGCGCGCGAGCACGCCCGCGTGCTCGAGATGGCGTTCGAGACGTTCGCCCGCCAGTGGGGCAACCAGCTCACGGCCCGCCTGCGGGCGATGGCCCAGGTGACGCTCGACGGGCTGAGCCTGCAGACGTACGACGAGTACGTGCGCGGCCTGCCCGGCACCACGGCGATGATGCTGTGCACCATCGAGCAGACCCGGCAGACCGCCGTCGTGCAGGTCCCGGTCAGCGCCACGATGGTCTGGATCGACTACATGCTCGGCGGCCCCGGCACGGGCGACGCCCGCGAGGAGCGCGAGCTCACCGAGATCGAGCTGACCCTGCTCCGCGGCGTCATGGGCGCCGCGCTCGGCGACCTCGGCTACGCGTTCTCGTCGCTGACGCCGCTGGACGTGACGCTGCGCTCCGTCCAGTACAACCCGCAGTTCGTGCAGGCCGTCCCGGCCTCCGACGCGGTGCTGGTCGCCACGTTCCTCATGCGGGTCGGTGAGCGCGAGGACGTCACCACCGTCATGTTCCCCGCCGAGGTGCTGCTGGCCGCCGTCCGCCAGGCCGACGGCGCGGGCAGCCGGTCCCTCGAGGACCAGCGGGCCCACGAGCTCGCGGTGCTCGACCTGGAGGCCGCCGTCGAGGACGTGCCCGTCGAGGTCGCCGTCCGGTTCGCGCCGGTCGTCGTCCGCCCCCGCGACGTCGTCGGCCTGTCCGTCGGCGACGTCGTCCCCCTGTCCCACCCGTCGTCCCAGCCGCTCGACGTGGTGGTGGACGGCGTCGTGCTCGCGCGAGCCGCCGCGGGGAACAACGGTTCCCGCCTCGCCTGCATGGTCGTCACCGTCGAGGAGAAGCCCTGATGAACGCCCCCGAGACCACCGACGCCGCGGTCGCGCTCGCCGCCGCCGCGGCCGCCGCCCGCCTGCTGCCCGCGGTCGCCCCGCTCGTGCCCGCCCCGGCCCCGGCCGGTGCCCGCCCCGCGGACGACGCGCTCGC
>NZ_SZYE01000231.1 GCF_005239125.1 Cellulomonas hominis
CCGCATCGCCACCCAGCCCGCGCTGCCCGTCGCGGTCACGCCCGAGCCGGTCGCGATCCGGCACGACCCGGCCCGGGACCGCCGGTTCGCCGGGCGCCCGGTCCAGGACACCCTGATCGCCTGACCAGCGCGGATCCCCGCCCCGCAACACCGGCCATGAGGTCGGCATCCACCGGCTGCGAGCGCCCGCACACGATCTCCCCATCCGGCGGCGAGCAGATATCTCATCCATGAGTTAACGTCGTCGTCGTGACCATGACCAACCCGACGACCGGAGCCGTCCCCACGGTGACCTCGTCCCTCCCCGTCGTCACCCCGACCCTCCCCGAGCAGCTGGCCCACGTGGGCTCGCTCGTCCGGTCCGCGCGCCGCCACCGCGGTCTGACGCAGACCCAGCTCGCCGAGCTCCTCGGCACCAGCCAGTCCGCCGTGCACCGCATCGAGCAGGGCGCGCAGAACCTCAGCCTCGACATGCTGACCCGGATCGGCGCCGCGCTCGACTCCCCGATCGTCACGCTCGGCGGCCCGCAGCACACGCACCTGCGGGTGCGCGGCGGCGCGCGGCTGTCCGGACGGCTCGACGTGAACACCTCCAAGAACGGCGCCGTCGCCCTGCTGTGCGCGTCGCTGCTCAACCGGGGCACCACCCGGCTGAAGAACGTCGCGCGGATCGTCGAGGTCGACCGGATCGTCGACGTGCTCCGCTCGGTCGGCGTGCGCGCCACCTGGTCCGCGGACGGCCGGGACCTGGAGATCGTCGTGCCGAAGGACCTCGACCTCGAGGCCATCGACGTCGACGCCGCCCGCCGCACCCGGTCGATCATCATGTTCTTCGGCCCGCTGCTGGGCCAGCAGGACGAGTTCCGGCTGCCGTACGCCGGCGGCTGCGACCTCGGCTCCCGCACCGTCGAGCCGCACATGATCGCGCTGCGCCCGTTCGGCCTGTCCGTCACCGCGAGCGGCGGCCGCTACCTGGCCCGCGTCTCCGACCCGGGCACGGAGAACCTGTCGATCGTGCTGACCGAGCGCGGCGACACCGTGACCGAGAACGCGCTGATGGCCGCGGCCCGCCGCCCGGGCGTCACCACCATCCGCAACGCCAGCCCGAACTACATGGTCCAGGACCTGTGCTTCTACCTGGAGCTGCTGGGCGTCCGCGTCGAGGGCATCGGCACCACCACGCTGCGCGTGCACGGCAAGGCCGACATCGACGCCGACGTGGAGTACGCCGTGTCCGAGGACCCGGTCGAGGCGATGAGCCTGCTGACCGCCGGCATCGTCACCGGCTCGGAGATCACGGTCGGCCGGGTGCCGATCGAGTTCATGGAGATCGAGCTCGCGACCCTGTCCGAGATGGGCCAGCGCTACACGCTGTCCGAGGAGTACACCGCGCACAACGGCCGCACCCGGCTCGTCGACATCACGGTGCACCCGAGCGAGCTGCGTGCCCCGCTCGACAAGATCCACCCGATGCCGTTCCCCGGGCTCAACATCGACAACCTGCCGTTCTTCGCGGTCATCGCCGCGTGCGCGACCGGGTCGACGCTGGTGCACGACTGGGTCTACGAGGGCCGCGCCATCCACCTGACCGACCTGACCCGGCTCGGCGCCGACGTCCGGCTGCTCGACGCGCACCGGCTGCAGGTGTCCGGCCCGACCCGCTGGTCCGGCGCCGAGGTGTCCTGCCCGCCGGCCCTGCGGCCCGCCGTCGTGATCCTGCTCGCGATGCTGGCGGCCAAGGGCGAGAGCGTCCTGCGCAACGTCGACATCATCGCCCGCGGCTACGAGGGGCTGCAGGAGCGACTCGTGGAGCTCGGCGCGCAGATCGAGACGTTCCGGGACTGACACCCGCCGCACGACGAAGGGCCGGGAGCGCGTGCTCCCGGCCCTTCGTCGTGCGGTGCGGCGTGCGCCGGCTCAGCGCACCGTGTAGTTCGGCGACTCCGAGATCATCTGCACGTCGTGCGGGTGCGACTCCTTGAGCCCCGCCGGCGTGATCCGGACGAACTTCCCGCGCTGCTGCAGCTGCGGGATCGTGCGCGCGCCGACGTAGAACATCGACTGGTGCAGGCCGCCGACCAGCTGGTGCGCCACCGCCGCGAGCGGGCCGCGGTACGGGACCTGGCCCTCGATGCCCTCGGTGATGATCTCGTCGTCGGTCAGGTCGCCCTGGAAGTACCGGTCCTTCGAGTACGACCGGCGGTCGCCGCGGCTCTGCATCGCCCCGAGCGACGCCATGCCGCGGTACCGCTTGAACTGCTTGCCGTTGACGAACACCAGGTCGCCGGGCGACTCGTCGCAGCCGGCGATCAGCCCGCCGACCATGACGCTGTCGGCACCGGCGACGAGGGCCTTGGCGATGTCGCCCGAGTACTGCAGGCCGCCGTCGGCGATGACCGGGACGCCCGCGGGCTTCGCGGCGAGCGACGCCTCGTACACGGCGGTGACCTGCGGGACGCCGACCCCGGCGACCACGCGGGTGGTGCAGATCGAGCCCGGGCCGACGCCGACCTTCACCGCGTCCACGCCCGCGTCGACCAGCGCCTGCGCGCCCTCGCGGGTCGCGATGTTGCCGCCGATGACCTGCACGTGCCGCGTCGCGGGATCGGACTTGATCCGCCGCACCATGTCGAGCATGAGGCGGGCGTGCCCGTTCGCCGTGTCGACGACCAGCGCGTCCACGCCGGCCTCGACCAGCGCGGTCACCCGGTCCCAGGCGTCCCCGAAGAAGCCGACCGCCGCGGCGACGACCAGGCGGCCGCTCGCGTCCTTCGTGGCCATCGGGTACTGCTCGGACTTCACGAAGTCCTTGACGGTGATGAGGCCCTGGAGGCGGCCGTCGGCGTCGACCAGCGGCAGCTTCTCGACCTTGTGCTTGCCGAGCAGCGCGGCTGCGTCGTCGTTCGAGATGCCCACCGGGCCGGTGATCAGCGGCATCGAGGTCATGGTGTCCCGCACCCGGCGGGTGGTGAACTCCGCCGTCGGCACGAACCGCAGGTCGCGGTTGGTGATGATGCCGAGCAGGCGGCGCGCGTCGTCCACGACCGGCAGCCCGGACACGCGGTACTTCGCGCACAGCGCGTCGAGCTCGGCCAGCGTCGCGTCGGGGCCCACGGTCACGGGGTCGGACACCATGCCGGACTCGGAGCGCTTCACCAGGTCGACCTGGTGGGCCTGCGCCTCGATCGACAGGTTGCGGTGCAGGACGCCGATGCCGCCCTGGCGCGCGATGGCGATGGCCATCCGCGACTCGGTGACGGTGTCCATCGCGGCGGACACGAGCGGGATCGACAGGGAGATCTCACGCGTGAGCCGGGTCGTGGTGTCGACCTCGCTCGGGATGACGTCGGTCTCGCCCGGGAGGAGCAGGACGTCGTCGTAGGTGAGACCGATGAAGCCGAACGGGTCGGCAGGCGCGGCGGATCCAGGGGTACCCAGGTCGGTCATCCACCCATGATACGGCCGCCCCGCGCGCCTCCCGGCGCCCACCGGGGTGACCTGCGCGACGTGACCGTCCGGCCCGCCGCGCCCGTGGTCAGCGGATCAGGCCGCGGCGCAGCCCGATCGCGACGGCCTGCGCGCGGTCGGCGGCGCCGAGCTTGCGGAACAGCCGGCGCGCGTGCGTCTTGATGGTGTCCTCGGACAGGAACAGCTCCTGGCCGATCTGCGCGTTCGACCGGCCGTTGCTCATGCCGACCAGGACCTCGACCTCGCGCTTGGTGAGCGAGACCTCGTCGCGGCCGGTGGCCTGCGCGGGCAGCTCGACGCGGGTGACCACGGGGGTGGGCGCGCTCGCCACCGCGCCGTGCCCGTGCGCCGTGAGGCCGTCGTGCGGGACCGCACCGGGCGCACCGGGGACGCCCGGGCTCGCGAGGATGTGCGCCGCCACGGCGGCGAGCTCCGCGCGGCCGACGTCGGGCGCCAGGTAGCCGCGGGCGCCGAGGGCGATCGCCCGGTCCAGCGCGATCTCGTCGCCGGGAACCGCCAGCATCACGATCGTCGACTGGGAGGGGACCGCGCGCAGCCGGCGGATCGCCTCCACGGGGCCCGGGGTGGGCAGGTGCGCGTCGAGCAGCACGATGGTCGGCGGGACGCGCCGCGCCAGCGTGACCAGCTCGTCCACGGTCGCCGCCGCGCGCACCGGGGCCAGTGCGGGCACCCCGAGTGCCGTCAGGACGATGCGCTCGCGCACCGCCGTCGATCCGTGGCACACCACGACGCCAGCCATCGACCTCCGCCTTCCGCCTGTGCCAGGACCCTGGCGGATCCGGCTCCCTTCCTGTATCGGCCGGATCGGGCCCGACGTTAGCGTCCAGGAAGAACCCAGGTGTCAGGCGCAGACGGCCAGGACTTCGTGGACCAGCCCCGGGACCGTCCGGACCCGGTGCACCTGGCGGCCGAGCGGGACCTCCCCCGCGGCCTCGTCGGGCACCATCACGAACACCGGCAGCTCCGCGTGCGCCTCGGCCAGCGCGTCGACGAGCCCCAGGTCGGGGGCGGTCCGGTCGCTCAGCAGCACCACCGCGGAGGGCGACGTCATGGCGGCGATCTCGAGCAGCCGGTGCCGCCCGGTGGGCCCCGCCACGACCCGCGCGTCCACCCCGGCGTCCGCGAGCGCGCCTGCGAGGACGTGCAGGGACAGCGGCCGAGGTTCACCCGGTGCGGCGAGCAGCAGCACGATCCGCCGGCGGGACGGGTGCCGCGGGACCCGGCCGGAGCGGTCGCGCAGCACCGCCAGCGCGGCGGCGACGACGAGGGCGTCGGGCTCGTCCCCCGGCCGGGCCAGGACGGTGCGCGAGGCGATGCCCGCGCGGGCCGGCGCGACCAGGTCCGACCACCAGCCGACCAGGTCGCCGCCCGACGGCAGCCCGAGCAGGCGGGCGACCTCGGCGGCGTCGGCGCGCAGCGCGGCGTCGATGACGGCCGTGGGGGTGGCGGGACGGG
>NZ_SZYE01000232.1 GCF_005239125.1 Cellulomonas hominis
CGGGGTTCCCGCACGCCGCGGGTGCGGGGCAGGTCGAGCCGGCGGCCGGCGCGGCGGCCCCGGCGGAGGTCGTCCCGGAGCCGCACCACGCGGGGGACACCGCGACGCCGATCACGGCGCACGTGGTCGTCCGCAACCCGATGGGCCTGCACGCCCGGCCCGCGGCGGTGCTCGCGCGCATGATGGCCGGCTTCGACGCCGCGGTGCAGGTGGACGGGGTGAACGGCGCGAGCGTGCTGGAGCTCATGCAGCTCGGCGCGACCCAGGGCCGCACGCTCGAGGTGTCGGCGACCGGCCCGCAGGCCCGGGTGGCGGTGGACGCGTTCGTCGGCGCCGTCGAGGAGGGCTTCGGCGAGGTGTGACCGTCCTCGCACCACCGTTGCCCTGGACAACTCTTCACGTTCTGCAATAATGCAGGACGTGCAAGAAGTCGTGGAGGCGGAGGGGCTGCGGGCGCGCAAGAAGCGCGCCCGCCTGGAGGCGTTCGTCGACGCCACCCACCGGCTCGCCGCGGAGCAGGGGCTCGACCGGGTGACGGTCGAGGCCATCTGCGCCGAGGTCGGCGTCAGCGTGCGCACGTTCTTCAACTACTTCGAGTCGAAGGACGACGCCGTGCTCGGCATGGAGCACTGGCACCTCGCGCCGGCCGCCGCGGAGGCGTTCGCCACCGGCGGCCCCACGGGCGACCTGCTCGCGGACATGCAGGCGCTCACGGCGAGCGCCCTCGACCACCCGCCGCTCGGCAAGGAGCGGATGGAGCGGGCGTTCGAGCTCGCCAAGGGCCACCCCGAGCTCATGCTCCGGGCCTACACCCACGTCCAGGGCCTGCACGACGAGATCGCCGGCCTGGTCCGGCGCCGGCTCGGCGACGCGGCCGACGAGTCGACCGTCGCCCTGGTGGGCGCCCTGCTGCTCGGCCTCGCCCACGCGACGTTCGTGCGGTGGGACTCGGCCGGCGCCGCGGGCGACGTCCAGGACCACCTGCCGTCGGTCGTCGCGGACCTCACCGCGATCTTCTCCCGCACCACCTGACCCGCGGCGCGCCCCCGCGCACCGCACCGCACCCGCACCCCACCCCCGCCGAGGACGGCGTCGCCCGCCGCCACCCGCCGGGCGGCCCGCGGCGGTCCCCCGCACGAGAACGGACGAGGAACCATGGCCACCGCCGCCCCCGCCCCCGACAAGCCCCTGGTGGAGCTGAACCAGCGCACCGTGTGGCTGATCTTCGGGGCCCTGCTCGCCAGCATGCTGCTGTCCTCGCTCGACCAGTCGATCGTCGGCACCGCGATGCCCACCATCGTCGGCGAGCTCAACGGCGTCGAGCACCAGGGCTGGGTCGTCACGATCTACATCCTGGCGATCGCGATCGTCATGCCGCTGTACGGCAAGTTCGGCGACCTGTGGGGGCGGCGCTGGCCGTTCCTGGTCGCGATCAGCCTGTTCACGCTCGCGTCCGCCGGCGCCGGCTTCGCCCAGAGCTTCCTCGAGCTGGTGATCTGGCGCGGCGTCCAGGGCCTCGGCGGCGGCGGCCTGATCATCCTGTCGCAGGCGATCATCGCCGACATCGTGCCCGCCAAGGAGCGCGGCAAGTACATGGGCCCGATGGGCGCGCTGTTCGGCGTCTCCGCCGTCGCCGGCCCGCTGCTCGGCGGCCTGTTCACCGACCACGCCGACTGGCGCTGGTGCTTCTGGATCAACATCCCCATCGGCATCGCGGCGCTGATCACCGCCTGGTTCACGCTCAAGCTGCCCAGCCACCGGTCGAACCGCCCGCTCGACGTCGCCGGCATCGTGCTGCTCACCCTCGCCACCTCGGGCCTGGTCCTGGTGACCTCGTGGACCTCGCTGTCCGGCGAGGGCGGCTACGACTGGTCCGACGCGCGCCTGGTCGGCCTGCTGGTCGGCACGCTGGTCGCCGCCGTCGCGTTCGTGCTCGTCGAGCTGCGCGCCGTCGAGCCGATCCTGCCGCTCCGCCTGTTCCGGAACCCGACGTTCACGCTCGCCACCGGCATCGGCCTGGTCATCGGCATGGGCATGTTCGCCTCGCTGGCGTTCCTGCCGACCTTCCTGCAGATGTCGACCGGCTCCGGCGTCACCGAGTCCGGCCTGCTCATGCTGCCCATGACCGTCGGCGTCATGCTCACCTCGATCGCCTCGGGCCTCGCGATCACGAGGACCGGCCGGTACAAGGCGTTCCCGATCACCGGCATGGCGATCACGACGCTCGGCCTGGCCTGGCTCACCACCATCACCGGCGACATGTCGATGGTGCTGTTCGGCGCGATGATCTTCGCGCTCGGCGCGGGCCTCGGCCTGGTCATGCAGACGATCGTGCTGGCCGTGCAGAACTCGGTCGACCCGCACGAGCTCGGCACCGCCACGTCGGCGAACAACTTCTTCCGCGAGATCGGCGCGGCCGTCGGCACGGCGCTGTTCTCCACGATCTTCACCACCCGGCTGTCCGAGCGGCTGGAGTCCGTGTTCGCGGGCGCCGGCGCCGCGGGGGTCGACGCCGGCGGCTCCGCCGAGTCGCTGACCCCGGCCGTGGTGTCCCAGCTGCCCGCGCCGCTGCACGACGGCGTCGTGACCGCCTACACCGAGGCGCTGGCTCCGGCGTTCTGGTACCTGGTGCCGCTGCTCGCGGTCGGCTTCGTGCTCACGCTGTTCCTGCGCGAGGTGAAGCTCTCCGACGTCGCCGGCATGGTGGCGCGCGGCGAGGCGACCGCGGGTGCACCGGCTGCGCCGGCGACCGTCTCGGCCGGCGTCGGCGCCACGGGGGCGACCCCGAGCGCGACCGCGTCCGCCCCGGGCGCGAGCGCGGGCCCGGACCACAGCTCCGCCGACGACCGCGGGTAGCCTGCGCGGGTGAGCATGCACTCCTCCCGGCCCGTGCGCCAGAAGCGCCCCGCCAAGCCCCAGTTCACCTCGATGATCCTGGTCCTCGAGGGCGTGCTGGTGCTGTTCGCGGCGCTGACGGCGTACGGGCTGGCGCAGGCCGGCGTCGTCGCGGCGTCGCCGGCGGCGCTCTGGACGGTGGCGGGCGCGGTGTTCGTCGTGCTGGTGGTGCTGTCCCGGCTGGTCACGGCCCCCGGCGGGTACGTGGCGGGTTCGGTGGCGCAGGTCCTGGTCATCGCGTGCGGGTTCGTGATCCCGCTGATGTTCGCGCTCGGTCTGCTGTTCGCGGTGCTCTGGTTCGTGTCCCTGCGCCTGGGCGCCCGCATCGACCGGGAGCGCGCGGCGTTCGACGCGGAGTACCCGGACCAGACCCCGCAGGGCGGCCTCCCGCCCCGCGCCGCCCAGGACCCGCCCGCCGCGCCCCCGCGGCCCTGACGGGTTCGTTAGGGTTCGGGGCATGAGCGACATCCAGCGCACCCTCGTCCTGGTCAAGCCCGACGGCGTGAGCCGCGGACTCTCCGGCGAGGTCCTCCGCCGCATCGAGGCCAAGGGCTACACCCTCGTGGCCGTCGAGCTCCGCACCGCCGACGACGCCCTCCTCGAGCAGCACTACGCCGAGCACCAGGGCAAGCCGTTCTTCCAGCCCCTCGTGGACTTCATGAAGTCCGGCCCGGTCCTGGCCGTCGTCGCCGAGGGCCACCGCGTCATCGAGGGCTTCCGGTCCCTGGCCGGCGCCACCGAGCCCACCACCGCCGCCCCCGGCACCATCCGCGGCGACCTCGGCCGCGACTGGGGCCTGAAGGTCACCCAGAACCTCGTGCACGGCTCGGACTCCGAGGAGTCGGCCGCCCGCGAGATCGCCCTGTGGTTCCCGGCCCTGGCGGCCTGACCCACCACCTCCCGGGGCACGGGCCGCGGCCGCACTAGGCTGCGGCCCGTGCACCTGAAGACGCTCACCCTGCGCGGGTTCAAGTCGTTCGCCTCGGCGACGACGCTGAACCTCGAGCCCGGGGTGACCTGCGTCGTCGGGCCGAACGGCTCCGGCAAGTCGAACGTCGTCGACGCCCTCGCCTGGGTCATGGGCGAGCAGGGCGCGAAGTCGCTGCGCGGCGGCAAGATGGAGGACGTCATCTTCGCCGGCACCTCCGGCCGCCCGCCGCTCGGCCGGGCCGAGGTGGCGCTGACCATCGACAACACCGACGGCGCCCTGCCGATCGAGTACACCGAGGTCACGATCTCGCGGACGCTGTTCCGCAACGGCGGCTCCGAGTACGCGATCAACGGCCGCGCGTGCCGGCTGCTCGACATCCAGGACCTGCTGTCCGACTCCGGCCTCGGGCGGGAGATGCACGTCATCGTCGGGCAGGGGCAGCTCGACGCCGTGCTGCGCGCGACCCCCGAGGAGCGGCGCGGGTTCATCGAGGAGGCCGCGGGCGTCCTCAAGCACCGCAAGCGCAAGGAGAAGGCGCTCCGCAAGCTCGACGCCATGCAGGGGAACCTGACCCGGCTCACCGACCTGACGGCGGAGCTGCGCCGCCAGCTCGGCCCGCTCGGCCGCCAGGCCGAGGTCGCGCGTCGCGCGCAGACGGTGCAGGCCGACCTGCGCGACGCCCGCGCCCGGCTGCTCGCCGACGACCTGGCACAGCTCACCGCGCAGCTCGAGCAGGAGACCGCCGACGACACCGCGCTGCGCGCCCGCCGGGCCGAGGCGGAGGCCGCCCTGGACGCGGCGCGGGTCCGGCTCGCGGCGCTGGAGCGGGAGGCGGCCGAGGCGGCGCCCGCGCTCGGCGAGGCGTCCGACGTCTGGTACCGGCTGTCCTCGCTGCGGGAGCGCCTGCGCGGCACGGCCTCGCTCGCCGCCGACCGCGCCCGGCTGCTCGGCAGCGCGGGTCCGGAGCCGACCCGCGGCCAGGACCCCGACGACCTGGAGCGGCAGGCCGAGCGGGTGCGGGCCGCCGAGGCGGAGCTGACGGCCGAGGTGGACGCCGCCCGCGCCGCGCTGGAGGACGCGCAGGCCGCTCGCCAGGAGGCCGAGGGCGCCGCCGCG
>NZ_SZYE01000233.1 GCF_005239125.1 Cellulomonas hominis
CGCCCGCGTCCCGGGCGGCGGGGCGCTCGCGGCGACCGCGCTGGCCACGGCCGTCCTCGGCGTGGGCGCGCTGCTCGCTGTGCTCGGGCACGCCGCGGGCTGAGGCGCACCCCGGGCGCGGTCCGGGGCGGGTGCCCGCCGACCCCGCGCCCCCGCCGGGCTCAGTGCCCGTACGCCGCGAACGCCCGGTCGGTCGGCACGATCTCCTTGCCCAGCGGCACGAGGGACACCGGGATCATCTTGAGGTTCGCGATCGCCAGCGGGATGCCGACGATCGTCACCGCCTGCGCGAGCGCGGTCGTCAGGTGCCCGATGACGAGCCACCAGCCGGCGACCAGGATCCAGATGACGTTCCCGATCGTCGACATCGCGCCCGCGGTCGGCCGGTCCACGATCGTGCGGCCGAACGGCCACAGCGCGTACGACGCCATGCGGAACGACGCGATGCCGAACGGGATGGTCACGATCAGCACGCAGCAGACGATGCCCGCCACGACGTAGCCGAGCGCGAGCCAGATGCCGCCGAACAGCAGCCAGATGATGTTGAGGAGCGCCTTCACCCGCCCAGCGTGGCAGGCCGCGGCGCCCGGGCGCATCCGGGGTCCCCCCGATCCGACCCTGGTCCTGCGGCGCGCCGGGTCCGGGTCGCTGCCGCCCGGGTCACGGCACGCGCGCGGTCCACTCCGGGTTGCCGAACTTCTCCTCGACCAGCTGCTGCGCCCGCTCCAGCTCCTCGGGCCGCAGGTCGCCGTCGACCGTCCGGTACCGGGACCGGAAGTGCGCGATGAACGCGTCGATGACCTGCTCGCGCGGCAGCCCGGTCTGGGACCGCACCGGGTCCACCCGCTTGTTCGCGCTGGTGGTGCCCTTGTCGGACAGCTTCTCGCGGCCGATCCGCAGCACCTCGAGCATCTTGTCCGCGTCGATGTCGTAGGCCATCGTCATGTGGTGCAGCACGGCGCCGCCGGCCAGGCGCTTCTGCGCCGAACCCGCGATCTTGCCCGCCGGGGACGCGATGTCGTTGAGCCCGGAGAACGTCGCGGTGACGCCGACGTCCGCGAGCGCGCCGATCACCCAGTCGTCGAGGAACCGGTACGACTGCTCGAACGACAGGCCGTCCACCAGCGACGCCGGCACCACGAGCGAGAACGTGATGCAGTTGCCGGCCTCCATGAACATGGCGCCGCCGCCGGAGATCCGCCGCACCACGGTGACGTCGTGCTTGGCGACGCCCTCGGGGTCGACCTCGTTGCGCAGCGACTGGAACGAGCCGATGAACACGGCACGCTCGTCCCACTCCCAGAACCGCAGGGTGGGGCCGCGCCGGCCGGCGGCGAGCTCCTCGGTCAGCACCTGGTCCAGCGCGCCCAGCACGGCGGGCGGCAGCGGGCCGGGGTGGATCAGCTCGAACGTGTGGTCCTGCCAGGACGTCGCGTGGCCGAGGGCGCGCCGGACGGCGATCGCCACCGCCTCGGGCGTGAACCCGACCATCTGCACCGGGGCGTCGAACCGGCCGTCGGCCTCGGCACGGCGCAGGCCGTCCTCGATCGCCGTCGTCAGGTCGGCGACCCGCGCGTCGGCGGGCCGACCGCGCAGGGACTCGTCGATAACCGCCAGGGCGGCGTCGGGCTCGAGGAAGAAGTCGCCGCTCACGCTCACCTCGGTGAGCGTGCCGCCTGCCACCTCCACGTCCGCTGCCACGAGCTTGCCGCCGGGGACCTTGTACTCGCCACGCACGAGGTCGATCCTAGGCCCCTGACCGGCGTGGTCGCGGGCGGACGGTCCGCGCCGTCGCGGGGTGCACCGTCCGCCACAGCGCGGTCCACTGCCCGGGGCGCAGGTCCCGGGGCAGCGCGCGGGCCGGCACGCCCGCGTCGGCGAGCGCCCGTCGGGCGGTGCGGGCGGGCACGCCGGCCGCCCGGGCCAGCACCTGGTCCAGACCCCGGCCCGCGCCGGTGAACACCGCACCGACGAACCGCTGGTACCCGGCGCGCTCCGCGGGGTCGACGAGCGGGCGCTCGCGCCGCGCGACGGTGAGCAGCCCGCCGTCCACCGACGGGCGGGGCCGGAACGCCGCCGCGGGCACCCGGCCGTGCAGGGCGACCTCGAACCACGGGTCGGTCTGCGCGGTGAGCAGGGTGCGGCCCCCGACCCCGGCCCGCTTGCGGGCCACCTCCCACTGCGTCAGCAGCACGGCGTGCCGCCAGCGGCCGTCGTGCAGCAGCCGGCGCAGCAGCGGCGTCGTCAGGTGGAACGGGATGTTGCCGACCACCACCGGCCGGTCGAACGGCACGCGCAGGGCGTCCGCGCACAGCACGGTGGCCCCGGGCGCGCGGGCGCGCAGGCGGTCGGCGCGCCGCGGATCGACCTCGACCGCGAGCACGTCGCGGCCGAGCGCGGCGAGCGGCCGGGTCAGCGCGCCGTCGCCCGCCCCGATCTCGAGGACGGGCCCGTCGGTGGCGCCGACCAGGGCGACGACGGCGTCGACGGTCGGGCGGTGGTGCAGGAAGTTCTGGCCGAGCTCGTGCCGGCCGCCGTGGGGGTGTCGCACGGGAGGTGCTCCAGTCGCTGGCAGGACGGAGCACCCGGAGGGGCGGAAGGTGGTGGGTTCGGCCCGGCTCCGGGTGCTCAGGGCATCCGGAGGAGGCGACCGGTCGGACGTCCGGCCGCGCTCAGGCGGCCCAGGGGCGTGCGACGGCCGCGGCGGCCGTGCTGCTCAGCGTTCCCATGCGGGCGACGGTACGGGGTCCCCGGGCGGGGGCGCACCGGGATTTCCGGGGCGCACGGGGGGAAGGGCGCGGTGCACCAGCAGCACCGTGCCCGGTCCCTGGAGGTCAGCCCTCCGTCGAGGTGTAGTACGTCGCCGCCATGTCCTCGTCGGTGCGGCCCTGCGCCGCCGCCCGGTCCAGGCGGGCGGAGAACGCCTCGGCCCCGTCCAGCCGCAGCCCGCGCTCGCGCGCCGCGGCCACGATGAGCCGCGCGTCCTTGCCGGAGGTCCCCACGGCGAACGCGGCCGGGCTCAGCCGGTCCTCCCGGATCAGGTCCGTCTTCACCCGGAGGAAGGGGGTGTCGAGCGGGCCGCCGTCGAGCACCTCGAAGAGCCGGTCGGGATCGACGCCCAGCGCCTCCGCGAGCGCCAGCACCTCGCCGGCGGCGTTGGCGACGGTGATGACCCAGCTGTTCACGACGAGCTTGAGCCGGGTCGCCGAGCCCGCGGCGGCGTCCTCGCCCGTCCAGACGGTCCGCGCGCCGATCGCGTCGAGGACCGGAGCCACGACCCCGCGCACCGCGGCCGGACCCGCCGCGATCACGACGAGCGTCCCGGCCTCCGCGGGCTGCCGGGTGCCGGACACGGGCGCCTCGACGAACGTCACGCCGAGCTCGCCCGCGAGGGCCGCGAGCGCCGGGGTGTCGTCCACGCCGACCGTCGTCGACTGCAGCCACACCGCACCCGGGCGCAGGCCGGGGCGGCCTGCCGGATCACCTCGGCCACCGCGGCCCCGTCGTGCAGCATCGTCAGCACCACGTCCGCGCCGTCGACCGCCTCGGCCGGCGAGCCCGCGACCGTGGCGCCGTCGGCGGCCAGCGGCTCGGCCTTCGCCGCGCTGCGGTTCCACACCCGGACGGCGTGCCCCGCCCGCAGCAGGTTGCGCGCCATCGCCGCGCCCATGATCCCGGTGCCCAGCACCGCCACCGTCCGTGCGTCGCTCATGGGCCCATCCTGGCCCCGGCGCCGGGCGCGGGCCCGCGGGGGGTGCCCGGCGCCCGCCCCGCCCGGCGTCCGGTCCTCGCGGCCGCCCGCCTCAGCCGATCCCCGCCAGCGCCCGCTCCGCGCTGCTGCGCGCCACGCCGGCCAGCGTCGCCGGGTCCGCCGGCTCCGCCGCCGGGTCCACCCCCGACGCCGTGGTCGTCACCAGCGCGTTGCCGGCGAGGGCCGTCACCTCGACCTCCGGGCTGGTGGCGCCCTCCGCGCTCAGGGCCAGGGTGCGCACGACGGTGGGGACCGCGCCGTCGTCGGTCGTCGGGGGGTCCGCGGTCCACGCGCCGCCGTCCGTGCCGGGGTTCGTCTGCTGGTAGGCGTCGCAGTCCTCGAGCGTGCCCACGAGCACGTCGAACGCCGCCCGCGCGGCCGCCGCGTCGGGCAGCACCAGGACGGACTGGATCACGGTCACGGCGTCGTCGCTGGCGAACCGGCGCAGGAACACGTCGGGCTCCCGCTCGGTGGTCGTGACGGCCGGCGTGCAGGAGGACGGCTCGACGGTCGACCGGTCCGGCAGCCCCCAGCGCGCCTCCTCGGCGTCCGCGAGCGACTGGCCCGCGGCCATCGGCACCGCCCGGGCCAGCTCGTCGTCGGTGAGGAACAGCGCGGGCGCCGAGGCGGCGTCGAACGCGGCCCCGCCGCCCGTCGGTGCCGGGGTGGCGGTCGGCGAGGTGCCGGCGGTGGCGGTCGCGGTGGGGGTGGCCGTCGCGGCCGGTGCGTCGTGGCGCGGCTGCGGCGCGGGCGCCCACGGCCGCCACGCGAGCAGCACGCCCGCGGCGACCGCGAGGACCAGCACCAGCAGCCAGGGCCAGGCCCGGTCCCGGGCCGGCGCGGGACCGCCGGGTCGGTCGGACCCGGGTCGGTCGGGTGCCCGGTGGCCGGGGCTGTCGGCGGACGGGGGCACGGGTGCCGTCATCGAAACTCCTCGGCCGGGTGCGCTGTCCCGCGCCACGCTATTGCGGGCCGCTGCCGGGCGCGAGAGGGCGGCGCGCGGCCGCCACCAGGCGGGTGACCTGCGCGGCGGCCCCGGCGAGGTGCGCGGCGGTCGTCGCGGGATCGAGCGCCTCGGCGAGCGGGAGCGGCCGCGGGTGCACCGGCAGCACCGCGTCGAACGGGCCGGGCGGGTCGTCAGCGGCGAGGTCGACGGAGCCCGCGTCGTCCAGGTCCGTGCGCAGCTGGTCCCGCTCGCTGCGCAGCTGGTCCACCTGCCCCGTGAGCGTGTTGCCGATCGTCTCCTCGAGCGGGCC
>NZ_SZYE01000234.1 GCF_005239125.1 Cellulomonas hominis
CGACGGCGTCGCCGTCCGCGGGCGTCGTCGCCGCGGCCGGGCCGTCGGCGGCGTCCGCGGCCTCGGTGGCGGCCGTCGACGGCGCGTCCGCGGCGTCGGAGTCCCCCGCCCGGGCGGTCTCGGCGTCCTGCGCCGGCTCGTCCGGGACCTCGTCGGCCCCGGCGAAGGCGTAGGTCGCCGCGTAGGTCGCCTCGCTGCGCTCCGTGGTGCCGTCGACCGACAGGCCGAGCAGCGCGGCGTTCGCGGCGCGCAGGCGCTCCGCGGACTCCTCGACCGCGCCGACGTGGGTGTGGCCCAGCGTCACCGCGAGCAGCACCCCGTCGGCGTAGGAGCCGAGGATGGTCGCGTCGGCCGCGACCAGCATGGGCGGGGCGTCGATGATCACGACGTCCGCCGTGGCCCGCAGCTGCTCGACCAGGGCGCGCACGTCGGCGGAGGCCAGGAAGTCGGCGGGGTCCAGCTCCGTCTGCAGCGCGGGGTGCACCGCCAGGTGCGGGATCGCGGTCGGCACCGCGGCGGTGCGGGCGCGGCCGCCTCCCCGGCCGGTGCGCACGGGGGCGTCGGCGTCGGCGGGCAGCAGCGCGTTGAGGCGCGGCTGGCGCAGGTCGCCGGACAGGACCACGACGCTCCGGCCGGACAGCGCCCAGGACGCCGCCAGGTTCGCGGCCAGGAACGACCGCGGGGTCTCGACGTCCGCCGCGGTCACGACGATCACGGCGCTGCCGGACTCGTTCTCGACCGCCGCCTGCAGCGCGGTGCGCAGCTCGCGGATCGACCGGGTGTACGCGGTGGCCTCGCGGCGGGCGACGGGCAGCGTGCCCTCGGCCTCCGCCGACTTCAGGGCGGCGCCGGTGCCGGAGAGCCGCGCGAGCACCGGGGCGCCGGCGGACCGGCGGGCCTGGCCCGAGGTGCGCACCTTGGTGTCCAGGCCGCGGCGGACCACCGCGAGGCCGATGCCGACGAGCAGACCCGCGAGGGCGGCGATCAGGTACACCAGGCTGCCGGGGAGGCTCACCAGCGCGCTGCCGACGGCGTTCTGCAGGATCGACGCGGGCGACGCCAGCAGCTGGGCCTGCGTGAGCTGGCCGGACAGCGTCTGGTACTGGTCCATCGTGGTGGAGTACTGCGCCTCGAGCAGGCCGTCGACCGGGTCCACCTGCGCGTTCGGGTTCGTCGCCGTCGTGGCCGCCGCGGCGGCGCGCCGGGCGTCGGTGATGGCCTTCTGCTGCTGGTCGATGCTGGTGGCGAGGTTGCTCAGCCGCTCCTGCATCGCCGCGAGGTCGTCGTCGAACTGCGCCTGGAGCGCGGCGACGTACGCGGTCGCGATCGCGTTGGCGCGGTCCACCGTCGCGTCGGCGTCGGGGCCGGTCTCGGTGATGATGACGTTGCTCGGGCTGTCGGTGGCGTACTCGGCGGTCGACGACGCGGCGAGCCCGTCCGCGAGGCGCGGGTCGCCGAGCTCCTTCGCCGCGGCCGCGGTCACCGAGTCGCTGGTCACCAGGCTCGGGTCGCTCTCCAGGCGCACGCCGGAGGCGGCGAGCGTCTCGGCGTCGACGATCTGGACGGTCGCCGTGCTCGCGTACTGCGGCTCCTGGCGGGACACGTAGAGGTACGCGCCGCCGAGCGCGGCGAGCACGGACACCAGCACCAGCCACTTGCCGAACCAGATGGTCCGGAACATGTCCTGCAGGGTCATCGGGAGCGCCTCTCGGTCGGGACGGGGTCGGGCCGGGCGGCTGCGTCGGGCCGTCCGGTCGCGCGCTCCTCGCGCACGACGCGGCGCAGCCGCTCGACGAACCGCTCGGCGGCGAAGTCGTCGGCGTGCGCGGTCAGCACCGAGGGGTCCCAGGTGCGGGCCAGCGCGCGCCCGGCGGCCTCGGCCACCAGGTCGGGGTCGGGGGCGTCGAAGAACTCCCCGGTGACGCCGTCGCGGACGGTGTCGAGGTACCCGCCGTCGCGGAGCACGACGGACGGGCGGCCGAAGGCGGCGGCCTCCAGCGGGGACAGGCCGTAGTCCTCGTACGAGGCGGCGACGAGGGCCGCGCTGTTCCGGTACAACCAGCGGAGCCGGGCGTCGTCCACCCGGCCCGCCAGGTGCACGCGGGGCAGGTCGCGCACCCGGTGCTCGAGCGCCGCACGCTCGGGGCCGTCGCCGACCACGACCAGCCGGGCACCCGGGGTGCGCCGCACGGCCTCGACCACGACGTCCACGTTCTTGTACGGCAGCAGCCGCGCCACGCACAGCAGGAACCCGGGCTCGACGCCGTCGACCGGCGTCTCCGGGCCGCCGGGCAGCATGGCGGGCGGCGGCGGCACGATCTCCGCCTCGATCCCGTACACCTCGCGGATCGCGCGGGCCGTGACCGTCGAGTTGGCCAGGTAGCGGTCGGCGGTGGCGGCCGCGCGCCGGTCCCAGGCCCGCAGCGCCGGGGCGAGCAGCCCGAGGGCCGCCGCGGCGAGCCGGCGCTGGGCACCGCCGGGGGCGTTGCCCGAACCGCCCTGCCGCGACGGGCCGAGGTACCGGTCCGACTGGTAGAGCCAGCGCGCCGGGGCGTGGCAGTAGACGATCTTGCGGCCCGAGGTCGGGAAGCCGTGCGCCCAGCCGGTCGACGACGCGAGCAGCACGTCCGCCTCGATCGGCGTCGCGCTGACGGCCGGGGCCAGCAGCGGCAGCGCCAGCCGGTGGTGCCGGCGCAGGACGCCGACCCGGTCCAGCGGGCTGGTGCGGACGTCGAGCGCCCCGAACTCGGGGAACGTGCCGTCCGGGTGGTAGAGCGTCGTGTAGAGGGGGGCCCCGGGGAACGCGTCCGCCATCACCAGCGCGACGCGCTCCGCGCCGCCGCGCTGCGTGGCGTAGTCGTGCGCCAGCGCGACCGCCCCGTCACCGCCCGCCATGGCCGCTCACGACGACGTGCACGGTGCGCCACAGGATCATCAGGTCGAAGGCGATGGACCAGTTCTCCACGTAGCGGAGGTCCAGCTTCACCGCCTCCTCCCACGCGAGGTCGGCGCGGCCGCTGATCTGCCACAGGCCGGTGAGGCCCGGCTTCACGAGCAGCCGGCGGCGCGCGGACTCCCGGTACTGGGCGACCTCATAGGGCAGCGGCGGCCGCGGGCCGACCAGCGCCATCTCGCCCTTGACCACGTTGATCAGCTGCGGGAGCTCGTCCAGCGAGTGCTTGCGCAGGAAGTGGCCGATCCGGGTGATCCGCGGGTCCCGGTCCATCTTGAACAACGGGCCGTCGGCCTCGTTCGCGGCGCGCAGGGCGGCCAGCCGCTCCTCGGCGTCGACCACCATGCTGCGGAACTTCAGCATGGAGAACTCGCGGCCCTCCTTGCCGACCCGGGTCTGCTTGAACAGCACAGGGCCGGGGCTGGTGAGCTTCACGGCGACGGCCGTGACGGCCAGCACCGGGGCCAGCAGGATCAGGGCGCCGAGCGCGAACGCCGTGTCGAACGCCCGCTTGGCGAGGATCCGGGACCGGCGGGACTCGGCGGCGTTCACGTGGATCAGCGACAGGCCGGCGGTCGGCTCGAGCGTGACCCGCGGGCCGAACACCTCGACGATGCCCGGGGCGACCACGAGCTCGGTGTCGGTGCGCTGCAGCGCCCAGGACAGCCGGCGCAGCGCCTGCCCCGAGAGCTCCGAGCCGGTGACGATCACGACGTCGAACTCGCCGTCCACCGCCACCTGCACCACGTCCGACACGGTGCCGAGCACCGGGACACCCAGCGCGGGCAGTGGGCCGTCGAACGACGGCACGCACACGCCGGCGATGTTGTACCCGTACTGCGGCAGGCCGCTCAGGTCGTCGACCACGTGCGTGATCGAGGACGCGTCGCCCACCACGAGGGTGCGGCGCATCGACTCGCCCTGCGCCCGGCGCTTGTGCAGCGACCGGCGCGCCAGGTGGCGGGCGCCGAGCAGCAGCACCGCGACCACCGGCAGCGCGAGGAACACGATCGTCCGGGGCACGTCCACGTCGGCGCCGACGGCGAAGACCGCCAGCGCGGCAGCGGTCAGCACGCCGCCGCGGATCACCGCCTCGAACTCCTGGTGCCCGTCGCCGATCACCTGGCGGTCGTAGCCGCGCTCCACCGCCACGAACGCGGTGTAGACGAGGCCGATCATCAGGCCCCAGGACAGCTGCAGCAGCGTCACGCCGTGCATGAGGAACAGCAGCAGGGTGGGCACGCACGTGGCCAGCACGACGTCCCGGGCCAGCGTCTCGACCTGGTAGGCGGCGTGCGACCCGCGCCAGCCCGAGGGCTCGGCGTGGCCGAGCGGCTCGTGGAACGGGCGGTCGGACGCCCAGGACAGCCGGGGGCCGCGGGTGTCGCGGCGGCGCTCGGCGGCGGCGGCGTGCTCGGCCGCGGCGCGCTCGGCTGCGGCGCGCTCGGCCGCGTACGGGCTCGTGGCAGGCTGCTCCGCGGGGCGCTCGACGGCTCCCGCGGGAACCGCCGTGCCGCTCGGTGCCGCCGTGCCCGGGGCCGCGACGTCGCGCTGCGGAGAGCGCGAGACGTCGTGATCGTCGAGCAGACTCATGTCGGATCCCCCAGGGCGGCTTTGGTGTGACTTGAGGCTATATCAGCGGGTTTGCCCCAGTCCGCCCGAAGTGTCCGTTTTCACCCCTTTCACACCCGTATGGGCGAGCGGCGTCGCTCTGACGTGCACGAACACCCCCGGACGGCGCTCTCCCGGGGCACCCGCTGCGGGTACCGGTGACCTGCACGAAGACACCTGACCAGCACCGACGCGGCGCCGTCCCGGCCCCCTCCGCGGGGGTCGCGAGGGCGCGGGCCGCCGCCTTTCACCCGGCCGCCGGACCGGCACCA
>NZ_SZYE01000235.1 GCF_005239125.1 Cellulomonas hominis
TGCGGGCGCGCGGCGGCGGGGACCGGGCGGGGCCGCGGCGGCCCGACAGCCCCGCGGCGCCGTCCGCGGGCCGGAGGTCCCACCCAGGACCGGCGGTGCGCCACGCACCGGGGCCACCCGCGCCACCTACCGGCCGCGCTGAGCCACCCAGGCCACCACTCACCGTCGCTGCGGGCACGCAGTCTGGACGACGAGCCGCGCGGACCGGCCACGCGGCCCGACCCGGGGGAGACGCGCGTGCCGACCCAGTCCCGACCTGCCGCCCTGCTCGACGGCACCACCGACCCGCTCACCAAGGCCCGTCTGCTCGCCGCCGTGCTGGGCCGCCCGATGTCCGGCGCGGAGCTGGACCGGCGCGCCCGGACCGACGGGGTCGCCGACGCGGTCGACGAGCTGGTGCTGTCCGGCTCGGTCCGCCGCACGAGCGACGGAGGGCTCGAGCTCGACCCGCGGCGCCGCACGGCCGCCCTCGACGCCCTGGCACGCGATCTCGGCGCGGGCGACACGCCCGCGCACCGTCCGCGGACGTGAGGCGGCACGCCGGGCTGTCCTCGGGAGGCGATCCGTCGGACACTGGGGGCTGACCCGCCCCCGGACCTGGAGCAACCACGTGACGCCGCGCCCGCAGCACCGCCACGGCCCTCGGCCCGGCGCGCACCGGCGCGGTGGCGCCCGGCTGCGGTTCGCCCGGCCCGTCCAGGTGGCCTCGGTCGCGGTGCTCGGCGGCCTGCTCGCGGCGGTCGCGCTCCAGGACGTCCCGGCCCTGTCCGGTCCCGCCGCCGGACCCGCGGTCGCGGCGCCCGCGCGCGGGCCGCAGCCCGCCCCCGCGCCCACGCTCGCCCCGTCGGTGCTCGGCGTGCTCCCCGGGCCCGTTCCCACCGACGTGGCCGACCCGGCGACGGTGCGCACCCCGTCCGGCGTGCCGGACGTCCCGGCCGCGGGTACCACCCTGGTGCCGCCCGCCCCGGCGGGGCTGGACCTCGCGCTGCACCCCACCGACGACCCTGCGAGCCCCTGGGTGGTCGTGAACAAGGCGCTGCCCCTCGTCCCGGCCGGCTGGGCGCCCGCCGAGCTGGCGGTCGTCGCCGGGTACCAGGTCCGCCCGGAGGTCGCCGACCCGCTCGCCCGGATGATCGCCGCCGCGGCGGGCGACGGCGTCACGCTCGCGCTGCGCAGCGCGTACCGCTCGTACGACGACCAGGTGCGCGTGCACGCCGACCTGGTCGCCCGGGTCGGTCAGCAGCGCGCGGAGGAGGTGAGCGCCCGGCCGGCGCACAGCGAGCACCAGACCGGGCTGGCGGTGGACGTCGGCAGCACCACCCGGCCCGACTGCGACTTCCAGGACTGCTTCGGCGACACCGACGAGGGCCGGTGGGTGGCCGCCCGCGCGGGGGAGTTCGGGTTCGTCGTGCGCTACACCGCCCAGAACCGGGCGGTCACCGGGTACGCGCCCGAGGGCTGGCACCTGCGCTGGGTGGGGGCGGACCTGGTGGCGGAGCTGGACCGCCGCGGGGTCACGACGCTCGAGGAGGCGTTCGGGCTGCCGGGCGGCCCGGACTACCGCTGACCGCCCGCGGGCCGCTGCACCGCGTACCCGTCGCCGGCCGCGCCGCGCCGCGGCGTCCTACCGCGGGTCGTCCGGCGTGCTCGTCCCGCGACCCTGCTGGCGCAGCCACTGGGAGTCGTCGTTCACGTAGGCGTAGTAGAGCCCGATCAGCAACCCGCCGCCGATGAAGTTCCCGATCAGCGCGATCGCGACGTTCCCGGCCGCCAGGCCGACGTCGATGCCCTCCTGCAGCCCGACGATCGTGAACAGGACCGTGTTCGCCACCGAGTGCTCGAGGCCGAGGAACGCGAAGATGAACACCGACGTGATCATCACCAGGCACTTGGTCAGGTCGTCCTTGATCAGGCCGTTGTAGACCAGCAGCATCGCCACGTTGATGCAGAAGTTGCACAGCACCGCCCGCACCAGCAGGTCGACCCAGCCCGTGGGCCCGTCCGCGACGTAGGCGAGCTTGTGCTCGACCGAGGCGACCATCTCCTCGAGCGGGGCCCCCTCGACCAGCGTCGACAGGCGCAGCAGCACCGCGACGAACAGGCCGCCCACCGCGTTCCCGAGGTAGCACAGGCCGAGCATGCGCAGCGCCCGCAGCCAGCTGGTCCGGCGGTGGTACGCCCCGATCGAGACGATCATCATGTTCGAGGTGAGCAGCTCGGACCGCGAGTAGTAGATGAACACCAGCGCCCAGCCGAACACCACGGCGCCGACCAGCCGGCCGACGGGCCGGACCGAGCCGTCGCCGATGCCGGCGAACGCCCCGAGGACCGCGTAGTAGGTGGCGTACAGCAGCCCGATCAGGACCCCGGCCATGGCCGCGCGCTGCAGGTAGCGGCGGGCCAGCCCGCCGGACATCGTCGTCTTCGTCTCCAGCACCTCGAGGGCGGTGCTGATGAACTGCTTGCCCGGGAAGAGGGACTGGGGGTCGGCGGTGCTCACCGCGCACAGGGTGCCACACCGCGTCCCCGCACGCCCTCCGGGTGAAAGACGCGCCGATCGGCTCATCACCGCAGGTCGGGGGCCCGATCACACAGATGACCCGCCATGGACGGCGGGCGGGACGAAGGACCATGACGGCCACATCGATCGACGCACCCGCACCACCCGGCGCCCCCACCGACTGGGAGGCCGCGGTCGAGGAGCTCGCGCTGCTCGCCGACTCGGACGCCGGGGCGTGCGTCCGCCGTGCCGAGGACCTCATCGCCGAGTCCGTCGACCAGCGCGCGGGCGGCGCCGAGATGCGCCTGGCCTACTACGCCGCGGTCGCGCACCACGCCCTGGGGGAGGACCCGCGCGCGCTGGAGCGGGCGGCGCGCGCCGAGCACCTCGCGCGGGAGCGCGGCGCGCTGGTGTGGCAGTCCCGCGCGCTCGCCCGGCAGGGCCTGGTGCACCACGAGCTGGGCCACACCGAGGACGCCGTCGACCTGCTGACCCGGGCGGCCGAGCTGCGCCGCGAGGCCGACGACGTCGCGGGGACGGCCGACGTCCTGACCATCCTCGGCTCCGTGTACACGTCGATGCCGCACTTCGCCCCGCAGGCGGCGGGCGTGCTCACGCAGGCGCGTCGCCTCTGGCTGGCCGCGGGGGACCCCGACCGCGCGTCGATCGCGCTGGCGAACCTCGCGCGCACGTTCGTCGAGGCCAGCCGCCGGCTCGTGGCCGACAACCCGCGGGGCGCGCGCGCGTCGGCCCGCCGGGCGCTCGCCCTCGCCCTGGAGGCGGTGGACGAGGCCGACGCCGCCGGGCTCACCCGCACCGCCGTGGACGCGCGGCTGACCGCCGCGGTCGCGCACCTGCTCGCGGGCGACCGCGACGCCGCGGCGGTGGTGCTGACCGCGGCCGGCGCCATGCTCGTCCGGTTCCCCGCGGCCGGGCTCCAGCTGCAGCTGCACCGCATCCGGGCCGGGATGCTGCTCGACGCGGGCCGGCTGCCCGAGGCGGTCACGGAGGCGCGGGCCGGGATGGCGATGTGCGACGCCCTGCGCCGGCCCGCCGAGCGCACGGAGCTGCTCCGCGTGCTCGCGGACGCGCACGAGGCCCTGGGCGACCCGGTCGCCGCGCTCGCCGCGCTCCGCGAGCTGCACGCGCTGACGGTCCGGCTCGGCGACGCGCAGGCCGAGCGCCGGGCGGCCCTCCTGGGCGCGCGGATGGAGGTCGAGCAGGCGGAGCGGCAGGCCGAGGCCGAGCGGCGCCGCTCCGAGGTGCTGGAGGAGCGCAACGCCCGGCTCGCGCACGAGGCGGCCCACGACGGGCTCACGGGCCTGGCGAACCGGCGCACCCTGGACGCCGAGCTGGACCGCTGGACGGCGGAGCGCGGCGCCTTCGCGGTCGCGCTGCTCGACATCGACCACTTCAAGCGGGTGAACGACACCTACTCGCACCAGGTCGGGGACGCCGTGCTCGTCCGGGTCGCCGCCGCCCTGCAGCAGTCCCTGCGGCGGGACGACCTCGCGGCGCGGTACGGGGGCGAGGAGTTCGCCGTGCTGCTGCACGGCCTCAGCGGCAACCGGACGGTCGACGTCTGCGACCGGCTCCGGGCGACGATCGCGGACCTCGCGTGGGACGACCTCATGCCCGGTGCGCGGCTGACGGTGAGCATCGGCGTCGCGGAACGGCACCCCGGCGAGCCGGTCGCCGGCCTGCTGACCCGCGCCGACGGGGCGCTGTACCGGGCCAAGGCGGCCGGGCGGGACCGGGTGCGGGTGGCGGACCCGGCGGCCTGAGGTCCGGTCGCGGCGACCCGGGTCGGGTCCGGCGCGCGCGACCGGCGGTCCGGCCGCAGACTGCCGGGCATGGAGCAGCCAGACGTCGTCGTCACCGGCGCAGCCGGCCGGATCGGGACCTACCTGCGCACGGCCGACGGCGGACTGCGGGCCCGCGGCTGGCGGCTGCGGCTCGTGGACGCCGACGTCCCGGACGACCCGGCACCCGCGACCGACGAGCCGTTCACCGCCGTCGACCTGACCGACGAGGAGGCGATCGACCGGCTCGCCCCGGCGCTGGCCGGTGCGGCCGGCGTGGTGCACCTCGCCGGCATCCCGTCCGAGGACACCTGGACCCGCGTGCGCCGGGCCAACGTGGACGGCACGTACCGGGTGCTCGAGGCGGCGCGCCGGTCCGGGGTGCGCCGCGTGGTGCTCGCCAGCTCGAACCACGCGGTCGGCTACTACCCGACCGACCGGGAGGCCCGCGTGGACGGGCCCGCCCGGCCGGACTCGTTCTACGGCGTGTCGAAGGCGGCGGCCGAGGCGCTCGGCAGCCTCTACGCGGACAAGTACGGCCTCGAGGTCGTGTCGCTGCGGATCGGCCTGTGCGCCGACCGGCCGGCGAGCACCTTCGACCTCGGGATCTGGCTCAGCCCGGGCGACGCCGTGCGGCTGGCCGACGCCGCGCTGCGCGGGCCGG
>NZ_SZYE01000236.1 GCF_005239125.1 Cellulomonas hominis
CCGGCGCCGCCGCGTGCGCCGAGCACGCCCACCACACCGGCGCCGCCCGCCGGCCGCTCGCCCCCGACCATCCCGCCTCCTGTCCGTCGTGGGGCCGCCACCCGCGGCGGCCGCGTGGGCCACGGCCGCGTACCAGGCCGGCAGCACGCTCGCGAGCCCCGAGTGCCAGGTCCGCGCGCCCGCGAGCAGCCCCTCGACG
The DNA here is from genome assembly GCF_005239125.1 of Cellulomonas hominis. GTDB lineage: Bacteria > Actinomycetota > Actinomycetes > Actinomycetales > Cellulomonadaceae > Cellulomonas > Cellulomonas hominis_A. Next base: position 200 of record NZ_SZYE01000236.1, read on the forward strand.
CCCAGGACGTCGCCGCTGCAGCCGACCTCGACGGTGCTCGGCACCGCGGCCCGCAGCGCCGTCACCCGGTCCCGCAGCTCGCCGACGTCGCTCCCCCGGTCCTTGACCCCGCCGACCCCCGGTACCTGGGCGGCCCGGACCAGCGTCTCGACCGAGTAGCGGAACGACGTGCTGACGGGGTTGTGGTAAAGCCACACCGGCACGCGCGCGGCGTCGGCCACGTCCGCCACCAGGTCGAGCACCTCGTCGTCGGTCAGCGGCAGGTAGGCCAGCGTCGGCAGCAGCACCGCGGACGCGCCGGCCCGCTCGGCGACGATCGTGTGCACGATCACCTCGTCGGTCGTGAACGCCCCGACGCCGGCGACCACGGGCACCCGGCCGGCGGCCGCCTCGACCGCGGCCTCGACGACCAGGCGGCGCTCGCCGGCGGTCAGGTACGGCCAGCCGCCCGTGCTGCCGAGGACCGCGACGCCCGAGGCCCCGGCGGCGACGGCGTCGTCCACCAGCTGCTCGAGCGGGTCGATCACCACCTCGCCCTCGTGGCCGCGGGGGGTGGGCAGGTAGGCGACGAGCGGTCCGAGGAGGGTCACGCGGGCAGTCTGGCACGCACGCGGCCGGCTCCGGGGACGTGTCGGGGAGCTGGTGGCTCACCGGCCCGCACCTGCTGATGGTGCGGCCGGCGTCCGGGTCGCGACGTCCGGGTCGCGACGTCCGGGTCACGGCGTCCGGGTCACGCGTCACTGGAAGTCCCGGGACGTGGTCGCGACCTTGAGGGACAGCGGCGCGAGGTGCTCGGCGATGAGGTTGGTCGCCCCGTCGGCCCGCTCCAGCCGCCCGCGGACCACCAGCGCCCGCGAGGTGCGGGCGACCTTCCGGAACCGCTGCCACAGCCCGGTGCTGCACACGATGTTGAGCAGGCCCGTCTCGTCCTCCAGGGACAGGAAGGTGACGCCCCCGGCGGTGCCCGGACGCTGGCGGTGCGTGACCACGCCCGCGACCGCCACGCGCCGCCCGGCCTCGTGCCGGAAGGCCTGCTCGACCCGGAGCACGCCCGAGGCGTCCAGGCCCGCCCGCACGTGCTGGGTCGGGTAGGAGTCGACGGTCACCCCGGTGGCCCACACGTCGGCGACGGCGATCTCGACCTCGCTCATGCCCGGGAGGGTCGGGGCCCGCACGCCGACGGAGACGCCCGGCAGCGTGTCGGGCCCCTCCTGCGCGAGCGCACCGGCTGCCCACAGCGCCTCCCGCCGGGTGACGCCGAGCGACTCCAGGGCACCCCCGGTGGCCAGGGCCTCGAGCTGGGCCGTGCTGAGCTCGACGCGGCGCACGAGGTCCCGCAGGTCGGCGAACGGTCCGCGGGCGTCCCGCTCGGCGACGACGCGCTCGGCCACCTTCTCCCCCACGTTCCGCACGGACGCGAGCCCGACCCGGACGGCCAGCGAGCGCGCCCCGGCCGTCCGGTCGGCCCCGGACGCGGGCGCCGGTCCGGCCACCCCGGACGCAGACGCGGTGCTCGCCGCGCCGGACGCAGACGCGGTGCTCGCCGCGCCGGAGGCGGACGCCGTGCCGCCGGTGACCCCGTCCGCGGCGTCGGGGAACCCCGGTGCGCCCCCCGGCCGCAGCGGGGCGACGGGCGCCGTGCCGGAGGGCAGCGGGACCAGCCGCGGCTCGCCGCCCTCGGGCTCCGGGCCGACCCGCTCGACGACGGCCTGCACACCGGAGCGCTGCACGTCCGGGCGCAGCACGCCGATGCCGTGCCGGCGGGCGTCCGCGACGAGCGACTGCGGCGAGTAGAAGCCCATGGGCTGCGCGGCGAGCAGCCCGGCGTAGAACGCCGCCGGGTGGTGCACCTTGAGCCACGAGCTGGCGTAGACGAGGAACGCGAACGAGTACGCGTGCGACTCCGGGAAGCCGAAGTCCGCGAACGCCTTGAGCTTGTCGTAGACCTCCTCCCGCACCGGCTCCGGGATGCCGTTGCGGGTCATGCCGTCCATCAGCCGGGCCCGCAGCGCCTCCATCTTCTCGATGCTCCGCTTGGAGCCCATCGCGCGGCGGAGCTGGTCGGCCTCCGCGGGGGTGAAGTCCGCGACGTCGATGGCCATCTGCATGAGCTGCTCCTGGAACAGCGGGACGCCGAGGGTGCGCGCCAGGGACTTCTCGAGCCGGGGGTGCGGGTAGGTGATGGGCTGCCGCCCCTGGTAGCGCTCGATGTACGGGTGCACCGACCCGCCCTGGATCGGGCCGGGGCGGATGAGCGCGACCTCGACGACGATCCCGTAGAAGCTGCGCGGCTGCAGGCGCGGCAGGGTGCCCATCTGGGCACGCGACTCGACCTGGAACACGCCCACGGTGTCGGCGGCGCACAGCAGGTCGTAGACCAGCGGGTCCTCGCTGGGCAGCTTGTGCAGCTCCAGCCGCGGGCCGCCGTGCCGCTCCACCTGGTCGAAGGCGAGGCGCAGCGCGGTGAGCATCCCGAGGCCCAGCAGGTCGAACTTCACGAGCCCCGCGTCCGCGCAGTCGTCCTTGTCCCACTGCAGGACGGTGCGGCCCTCCATCCGCGCCCACTCGACCGGGCAGACCTCGATGACGGGCCGGTCGCACATGACCATGCCGCCCGAGTGGATGCCGAGGTGCCGCGGCAGGCGCAGGAACCGGTCGGCGAGGTCGATGACCTGCTCGGGGATCTCCTCGAGGTCGCTCGCGGGCGGCGGGCGGTGCGCGGGGACGACGTCGTGGCCGTCGGCCGTCGGCTGGCCGGCGAGGCGGTCGGTGTCGTCGTGCCCGGCGGGGCGGCGCGGGGCCGGTGCGGGGGTGGCGTCCGGCTCGTGGTTCCAGCCCCAGACGACGCCGTCGGGGTCCCGCTGCACGGCGGCGTACTGCGCGGCGCGACGGTCCTCACCGGTCGCCGGCGGCCTCGGCCGGGTCGAGGTCGGGCGGTCGGCGACGTGCTGCGTCGGCGGGGTGGCCGCGGCGGGCACGGCCGCCGGCCCGCGGCTCTCCCCCGACCACCAGGGGTGCCGCGGCGCGGGGCCGCGCAGGGTGCCCCAGCGCTCGATGGACTTGCTCCACGCGTCCTGCTGCCCGACGTCGTACCCGAGGGCGCGGGCGGCGTCCCGCACGGCCGAGCGCGCGCGGTAGGAGATGACGTTCGCGACCTGCGCGGCGTGGGTGCGGCCGTGCTTGGCGTAGACGTACTGGATGACCTCCTCGCGGCGGCCGGACTCGATGTCGACGTCGATGTCGGGTGGCCCGTCGCGCTCGGGGGCGAGGAACCGCTCGAACAGCAGGCCGTGCGCCACGGCGTCGACGGCGGTGACCTTGAGGGCGTAGCAGACCGCGGAGTTGGCGGCCGACCCGCGACCCTGGGCCAGGATGCCGTTGCGGTGGCAGAAGTCGACCAGGTCGTAGACCACCAGGAAGTAGCCGGGGAAGCCGAGGTCCTCGATGACGCGCAGCTCGTGCTCCAGCTGCGCGTAGGCGCCGGGCACCCGCTCGGCCTCGGGCGGGCCGTAGCGCTCCAGCGCGCCGCGGCGGACGAGCTCGCGCAGCCAGGTCGCCTCGGTGTGGCCGGGCGGCACCGGGTACGGCGGCAGCTGCGGCGCCACGAGGTGCAGGTCGAAGGCGCACTCGGCACCGATCGCGGCGGCGGTGGCGACGGCCCCGGGGTGGCGGCGGTGCCGGCGCAGCATCTCGGCGGCGGACGCGAGGTGCGCGGTCGGGGCACCGGGCAGCCAGCCGTCCAGGTCCTCCATCGAGGACCGGGCGCGCACGGCGGCCAGGGCCATCGCCAGGTCGGCGTCCCGGGGGGTGGCGTAGTGCACGTTCCCGGTGGCGACCAGCGGCAGCCCGGCGCCGTCGGCGAGCGCCGCGAGGGCGTCGGCGAGCTCGGAGTCGTAGGGGCCTCCGCCCTGGGTGACCTCGACCGCGACGTTGTCCCGCCCGAACAGCGCGGTCAGCCGGTCGAGCTCGGTGCGCGCCCGGTCGAGCCCCGCGGCGGTGACGCCGGGCTCGCGTCCGCCGTCGGTCAGCGCGTGCCGGACGGGGCCCTTGCGGCAGCCGGTGAGCACGAGCCAGCGGCCGTCGGCCTGCTCGGCGAGCTGCTCCAGCCGGTACGCGGCGGCGCCCTTGGTGCCGGTGGCGAGGTGCGCCTCGGCGATCGTGCGGGACAGCGCACGGTAGCCCTCGGGACCGCGGGCGAGCACGGGCAGGTGCAGCGCGCGCGGGTCGGGCACGCCGGTCGGCAGGTCGAGGACGTCGGGGCCGCCGACACCGGGGACGGGCAGGTGCAGCTCGGCGCCGAACACGGTGGGCAGCCCGACCTCCCGCGCCGCCTCGGAGAACCGGACCACGCCGTACAGGCCGTCGTGGTCGGTGAGCGCGAGCGCGCTGAGGCCGAGCCGGTGCGCCTCGGCGGCGAGCTCCTCGGGCTGGCTGGCGCCGTCGAGGAAGCTGAACGCCGAGTGCGCGTGCAGCTCCGCGTAGCGCGGGGTGTCAGTCATAGACGGCCTCGCAGGTCCAGCCGTCGGGGCGCCAGGCGAGCAGCAGGGCGCGGCCGTCGCCGAGCGTGACCTGCAGGTGCACGCGCAGCCCCGCCTCGGCCGGCGACCACCACCGCTCCGCGAGCGGGCCGAACGTGTCCCGCCAGGCGGGGCCGTCCGCCCCGAGCCCGTCGGCGGTGCGGTCCAGGTCCCGGTAGGCGATCGCCGCCCGGCCGCCGTCCAGCGGCTGCGCGAAC
>NZ_SZYE01000237.1 GCF_005239125.1 Cellulomonas hominis
AGCACGCCGAGCCCGCCGGGGCGGCGCCCGGCGCCGTGCCCGCGCCCGGCCACCGCCCCGGCGACCGGCTCCCGCTCCACGGCCCCACCGCGCGCGACGCCCGGCTCCGCGCGCTCGCGGAGGTCCGTGCCGCCGTGGTCCGGCGGCTGGAGGCGTACCGTGGCGAGCTGCGCATCGAGCCGGAGCGGCTCGCGCACCTGCTGATCGCCGCCGTGATGGGCCAGGGCCCGCCGGTCCTGCCCGACGACGACGGGGTCCCGGTCAGCGAGCTCGTCGACGTGCTGCTGCACGGCGCCGCCCGCACCTGAGGCCGCGCCGCCCCGCCCGAGCACCGACCCCGACCCCGGCCTCGCCGCCGGCGCCGCACCCCGTCCGCCCCGACCGGCCACCGCCGCGGACGACCGTCCCACCCCGGCCCGCCGCCCCCACCGGGAGACCCATGCTGCTCCGTCTGCTCCGGGACTACCTGAGGCCGTACCGGCCCCAGGTCGTCGCCGTGCTGCTGCTCCAGCTCGCGCAGACCATCGCGACGCTGTACCTGCCCAGCCTGAACGCCGACATCATCGACAAGGGCGTCGCCGTGGGCGACACCGGCTACATCATGCGGATCGGCGCCGTGATGCTGGGCGTCAGCCTGCTGCAGGTCGCCTGCTCGATCGCCGCGGTGTACTTCGGCGCCCGGGTCGCGATGGCCTTCGGCCGGGACCTGCGCGAGGGGCTGTTCACCCGCGTGCAGGACTTCTCCGCCCAGGAGATGGGCCAGTTCGGCGCCCCGTCGCTCATCACCCGCACCACCAACGACGTGCAGCAGGTGCAGATGGTCGCGCTGCTGTCGTTCACCATCATGCTGATGGCCCCGATCATGCTGGTCGGCGGCGTCGTGCTGGCGCTGCAGGAGGACGTGGCGCTGTCCGGGCTGCTGCTGGTCGTCGTGCCGGTACTGGGCATCGTGGTCGGGCTGATCGTGAGCCGGATGGTGCCGTACTTCCGCACGATGCAGAAGCGGATCGACGCGATCAACCGCATCATGCGCGAGCAGATCACCGGCCTGCGGGTCATCCGCGCGTTCGTGCGCGAGCGCCGCGAGGCCGCCCGGTTCGCCGAGGCGAACGACGCGCTGTTCGACACCTCGCTGCGCGTCGGCCGGCTCATGTCGCTGATGTTCCCGACCGTCATGCTGATCATGAACATCACCAGCGTGGGCGTGCTGTGGTTCGGGGCGGGCCGCATCGAGGCCGGCGACATGCAGATCGGCGCCCTGACCGCGTTCCTCAGCTACATCATGTACATCCTGATGGCGGTCATGATGTCGACGATGATGTTCGTGATGGTGCCCCGCGCCGTGGTGTCGTCCGAGCGGATCACGGCCGTCCTGGACACCGAGTCGTCGGTCGTCCCGGCGGCGGAGCCCGTCCGGCTCGAGCGCCCGCAGGGCCGACTGGAGCTCCGGGGCGTCGAGTTCCGCTACCCGGGCGCCGAGCGGGCCGTGCTGCACGGCGTCGACCTGGTGGCCGAGCCGGGGCAGACCACCGCGGTCATCGGGTCGACCGGCTCGGGCAAGACGACGCTGGTCAACCTGGTGCCGCGGCTGTTCGACGCGACGGCGGGCACGGTCACCGTCGACGGCGTGGACGTGCGCGACCTGGCCCCGGACGACCTGTGGTCGATGGTCGGCCTGGTGCCGCAGCGGCCGTACCTGTTCAGCGGCACCGTCGCGTCGAACCTGCGGTACGGCAACCCCGACGCCACGGACGAGGAGCTCTGGCACGCGCTCGAGGTCGCCCAGGCGCGGTCGTTCGTCGCCGAGATGCCCGGCGGCCTGGACGCCCCGATCGCCCAGGGCGGCACCAACGTGTCGGGCGGTCAGCGGCAGCGGCTCGCGATCGCCCGGGCGCTCGTGCGCAAGCCCGCGATCTACCTGTTCGACGACTCGTTCTCCGCGCTCGACTTCGCGACGGACGCCGCCCTGCGGGCCGCGCTGGTGCCGGAGACGCGGCGCTCGGCGGTGGTCGTGGTCGCCCAGCGCGTCGCCACCATCCGCGACGCGGACCGGATCGTCGTGCTGGACGAGGGCGCGGTGGTCGGCACCGGGACGCACGCCGAGCTGATGGCGTCGTGCACCACCTACCAGGAGATCGTGCTCTCCCAGCTGAGCGTCGAGGAGGCGGCATGAGCGCCGAGGACCAGAACCGGGACGTCGCCGGCGTGGCCCGCGACACCGCGACCGAACCGCCGGCCCAGGCGTCGGCCGCCGCGGCACCGGCCGCGCAGACCCCGCGCCGGATGCCCCGGCGCGGGATGGGCCCCGGCCCCGGCATGGGGATGGGCATGCCGGGCGAGAAGTCGCTGAACTTCAAGGCGTCCCTCGGCCGGCTGGTCGGCGTGCTGCGCCCGGAGTGGCCGAAGCTCGCGGCGGTGCTGCTGCTCGGCATCTTCTCGGTCGCGCTCGCGGTCACCGGCCCGAAGGTGCTCGGCAACGCGACGAACGTGATCTTCAACGGCGTGGTCGGCAGCCAGCTGCCGGCGGGCGTCACCAAGTCCGAGGCGATCGAGGGCCTGCGCGCGCAGGGCCAGGACCGGCTCGCCGACATGCTCGGCGGGATGGACGTGGTCCCCGGGCAGGGCATCGACTTCACCAGCCTGCGGAACCTGCTGCTCGCCGTCGTCGCGATCTACGTGGCCTCGGCGCTGTTCGGCTGGCTCCAGGGCTGGATCACGACCGGCGTCGTGCAGCGCGTGGTGTTCGGCCTCCGCGAGCAGGTCGAGGCCAAGCTCGGCCGGCTGCCGCTGAAGTACTTCGACGGGCAGCCGCGCGGCGAGGTGCTCAGCCGGGTCACCAACGACATCGACAACGTGGCCCAGACCCTGCAGCAGACGCTGTCCCAGCTGATCACGGCCGTGCTGACCGTCGTCGGCGTGCTCGGGATGATGTTCTGGATCTCGCCGGTGCTGGCGCTGGTCGCGCTCGTGACCATCCCGCTGTCGGTCGCCGTGACCACCGCCATCGCCAAGCGGTCCCAGCCGCAGTTCATCGGGCAGTGGACCTGGACCGGCAAGCTCAACGCCCACATCGAGGAGATGTACACCGGGCACGCGCTGGTGAAGGTGTTCGGCCGGCAGCGCCAGGCGGTGCAGGAGTTCCACGACCAGAACGCCGAGCTCTACTCCGCGTCGTTCAAGGCGCAGTTCATCTCGGGCATCATCCAGCCGGCGATGGGCTTCATCGCGAACCTCAACTACGTGATCGTCGCGGTGGTCGGCGGCCTGCGGGTCGCGTCCGGCAGCCTGACGCTCGGCGACGTGCAGGCGTTCATCCAGTACTCGCGCCAGTTCACGCAGCCGATCACCCAGATCGCCTCGATGATGAACCTGATGCAGTCCGGCGTCGCCTCCGCGGAGCGGGTGTTCGAGCTGCTGGACGCCGAGGAGCAGGAGCCCGACCCGGCGAGCCCGGCCCGGCTGCCGTCGCGAGTGCAGGGGCGTGTCGCGTTCGAGGACGTGTCGTTCCGGTACGTGCCGGAGAGCCCGCTGATCGACGACCTCTCCCTGGTCGCCGAGCCCGGGCAGACCGTCGCGATCGTCGGCCCCACGGGCGCCGGCAAGACCACGCTGGTCAACCTGCTGATGCGGTTCTACGAGATCGACGGCGGCCGGATCACCCTCGACGGCGTCGACACCCGGGAGCTGACGCGGGACGACCTGCGCTCGCGGGTGGGCATGGTGCTGCAGGACACCTGGCTGTTCGGCGGCACCATCCGGGACAACATCGCGTACGGGGTCGAGGACGTCCCGGAGGACCGGCTCGTCGAGGCCGCGGTCGCCACGCACGTCGACCAGTTCGTCCGGGCGCTGCCCGACGGCTACGACACCGTGATCGACGACGAGGCGGCGAACCTCTCGGCGGGGGAGAAGCAGCTGCTGACCATCGCCCGCGCGTTCCTCGCCGACCCGGCGATCCTGGTGCTCGACGAGGCGACCTCCTCGGTGGACACCCGGACCGAGGTGCTGGTCCAGCAGGCCATGAACGCCCTGCGCTCGGGGCGGACGTCGTTCGTCATCGCGCACCGGCTGTCGACGATCCGGGACGCGGACGTCATCCTCGTGATGGAGCACGGGTCGATCGTCGAGCAGGGCTCGCACGACGAGCTGCTGGCGGCCGGCGGCGCCTACGCCCGGCTGTACGCGAGCCAGTTCGCGGCGGCCGTGTCCGTGCAGGACTGAGCGGCGCACGCCGACCGGCCGCGGGCCGGGGTCCCGTCCCGGGGTCCCGGCCCGCGCCGTCGGCGGGCGGCTAGGGTCGGCGGGTGACGACGCAGCCACCCGCGCCGGCGCCGCGGCTGCAGCGGGACCGGTTCACCCTCACCCTCGACGGCGTCTTCGTCACCTGGGGCTGGCTGCTGTACTCCTTCAACCCGAGCGTGCCGCTGCTCGCCGCCGAGCTCGGGGTGTCGAACGCCCAGGCCGGCCTGCACGGCACCGCGATGGCGGTCGGCGCGGTGCTCGCCGCGGCGGTGACGCCGTGGGCGGTGCTGCGGGTCGGCCGGCGGTCGGCGCTGGTCGGCGCGTGCGTGCTGCTCGCCGCCGGGATCGGGCTCCTGGTCAGCGGCCGGACGCTGCCCGTGACCCTGACGGGGATGGTCGTGGTGGCGCTCGGCGGCAACGTCGCGATCAGCGCGGCGCAGGCGGGCCTGGTGCTGCACCACGGCCGCACCGCGTCCGCGGCGGTCACCGAGGCCAACGGCGTCGGCTCCGGGGTCGGGCTGCTGGGGCCGCTCGCCGTCGGCGCGTGCGTCGCCGCGTGGATCCTCAGCATCGTCTCGGTCGGGATCCTCGCGTTCCTGCCGTTCGTGGTGTGGGTCGCCAGCCTCGTGTTCGCGATCCTCGCGGCCGTGGCCGTCAACAAGGGCCAG
>NZ_SZYE01000238.1 GCF_005239125.1 Cellulomonas hominis
GGGCGAGCACCGGGACGGCGGCCGAGGTCGTCGCTGCCGGGCTCGACGCCGCGCGCGAGGCCGCCGGGCACCGCGCCACCCTCGCCCGGCTGACCCGCGGGCTGTCCGTGGCGGCGGGCTCCCGGCTCGCCGAGCTCGGGACGCTGCTGCCCTGGTGGGCCAACGACGCCCGCGTGCACTACCTGGTCCCGCACGGCCTGGAGCAGTACCAGGGCGCGGCCTGGGGCACCCGCGACGTCTGCCAGGGCCCGTTCGAGCTGCTGCTGGCGGCCGGCCGGCTCGACGCCTGCCGGGACGTGGTGCTCCGCGTGCTCGGCGCCCAGGCCGTCGACGGCACGTTCCCGCAGTGGTTCATGTTCGACGCGTACGCCGAGATCCTGCAGGAGCACGCGCACGGCGACGTCGTGCACTGGCCGCTGTTCGCGCTCGGCCAGTACCTGCGGGCGTCGGGCGACGTCGGCGTGCTGGGCGCGGCCGTGCCGTTCCGCACCGGGGAGCCCGCGACGGTCGCCGACCACCTCGACGCGCTGCTCCGGCACCTGGAGACGGACCTCGTGCCCGGCACGTCCCTGCCCGCGTACGGTGACGGCGACTGGGACGACACCCTGCAGCCGGCCCGCTCCGAGATGCGCGCCTCGATGGCGTCGACCTGGACCACCGCCCTCGCGGTGCAGGCGCTCGGGCTCGCCGCCGAGCAGCTGCGGGGCGCACCCGGCGCCGCGGGGCTCGTCGCCCGGCTGGACTCGCTCGGCGCCGCGGTCGCGGCCGACCTGCGCCGGCACATGCTGCCGGACGGCGTCGCGGCCGGGTTCGTCACCGTCGCCGACGGCGTGGCCACGCCCGTGATCCACCCGCGCGACACCTCGACGGGCCTGACCTACCGGCTGATCCCGATGACCCAGCTGGTGCTGGCGGGGGTGCTCGACCAGGACGGCGCCGACCGGCACGAGGCGATCATCCGGGAGCACCTGCTCTTCCCCGACGGCGTGCGGCTGACCGACCGCCCCACGCGGTTCGCCGACGGCGAGACGGAGTCGTTCCGCCGCGCCGAGCAGGCGGCGTTCTTCGGCCGCGAGGTCGGGCTGATGTACGCGCACGCCCACATCCGGTGGGCGGAGGCGCTGGCCGCGCTCGGCCGCGCCGACGTCGGCGACGAGCTGCTGCGGCTGTCGCCCATCGGCATGCGGGAGCGCGTCCCGAGCGCCCTGCCCCGGCAGCGCACCTGCTACACGTCGTCCTCGGACGCGGTGTTCCCCGACCGGTACGCCGCCGCGCGGGACTTCGAGCTGCTGCGCACCGGCGAGGTGCCCACCGCCGACGGCTGGCGGGTGTACTCCTCGGGTCCGGGGATCTACCTGCGGCAGGTGCTGCACGGCCTACTCGGCCTGGAGGAGCGGCACGACGTGCTCGTCGTCGGTCCCACGCTCGCGCCGGAGGACGACGGGCTGGCGGTCGAGCTCGACCTGGCCGGCGCCCGCCGGACCGTGCGCTACCGCGTCGACCCGGACGCCACGGCGGTCGAGGTGCGGGTCGACGGCCGGGCCGCCCCGGCGACGCCGGTGCCGCACCCGTACCGGTGGGCGAGCGCCGCGGTGGACCTGGCCGCGCTCGACGGCGCCCGGGTGCTCGAGGTGACGACGCCGGCCGGCACCCGGCTGTGACCGCGGCGCTGCGGGTCGGCACGTACAACCTGTGGGTCGCCCACTGGCCGGCCACGGCGACGTACGACCGGCTGCCGCTCGTCCGGGCCGCGCTGGACCACGTGGACGTGCTCGGCACGCAGGAGGGCACGCGCGCGCACCTCGCGGCGCTGACCGACGGCACCGGGTTCGCCGCGCTGGGCCGGTCGCGGGACGGCGACGGCTCCGGCGAGCACGCGGCGATCCTGTACCGGCCGGAGCGGGTCGCCGTCCTGGCGACCGGCGACTTCTGGCTGTCGCCGACGCCGGAGGTGCCGAGCACCGGCTGGGACGCCCGGTTCCGCCGGCTGTGCACCTGGGCGCGGCTGCGGGACCGCGCGACGGGGTCGACGTTCGCGGTGCTGAACGCGCACCTGGACCACGAGGGGGCGCGGGCGCGGCGGGAGTCGGCGCGGCTGCTGCTGGCGCGCGCCGCGGAGGTCGGCGGGGGCGGGCCGGTCGTGCTGACCGGGGACCTCAACGCCGCGCCGGGGTCGGAGCCGCTGCGGGTGCTGCTCGGCGGGCCGGCCGCCGGCGGCGCGCGGGCCGGAGGCGGGGACTCGCCGGGTGTCGCCCTGGTGGACGCGCGCGCCGCCAGCGCGACCCCGCCGACGGGGCCGTCGACGACGTTCACCGAGCTGCTCGACCCGGACGGGCCCGCCCCCGGGCCCGAGGCCGTGCGGCAGCGGATCGACCACGTCCTGGTGACGCCGGACGTCACGGTCGAGGCCTACGCCGTCCTGGACGCCCGCCCGGGCGGCCGGCACCCCTCGGACCACGACCCGGTGGTGGCGACCCTGCAGCTTCCCGCACCGCCCACCCCCTGACCCGTCTCCCGGCGCCACCCGCACCCCGCGGGCGCGGACAGCAGGACGGCCCGGACCCCGTGCGGGGTCCGGGCCGTCCCGGTGCCGTGGGGTCCGTCAGCCGGCGGTGCGCGCCCGGCGCCGCTCCGCGAGCTCGTCGTGCGCGTGGGCGGCGACGCCCTCGTCCTCGGCGCGCTCGGTCGGCAGCTGCGCGAGGGTGCCCTCGACCTCGCGCCAGACCCGGCCGACCGCGATGCCGAACACGCCCTGGCCGCCCTGCACCAGGTCGATGACCTCGTCGGCGGACGTGCACTCGTAGACGCTCGCGCCGTCGGACATCAGCGTGATCTGGGCGAGGTCGTCGACACCGCGCTCGCGCAGGTGGCCGACCGCCGCGCGGATCTGCTGCAGCGAGACGCCGGTGTCGAGCAGCCGCTTGACCACCTTGAGCACCAGGATGTCCCGGAACGAGTACAGCCGCTGCGTCCCCGAGCCGGTGGCCGGGCGGACCGACGGCTCGACCAGGCCGGTGCGGGCCCAGTAGTCGAGCTGGCGGTAGGTGATGCCGGCGGCGCGGCACGCGGTCGGGCCGCGGTAGCCGGTCGTCACGTCGAGGTCCGGGAGCTCGTCGCCGAACAGGAGGCCCTGCGCCCGCTGCGGGACGGCGCCTGCCGCCTCCGCTGTCTGCTCGGTGCCGGTCACGGGGTCCTCCACTCGTCGCGCCCGCGCGCCGGGGCGGCGTGTCGGGAGATGCAATGCTGTGCTGTTCTGGGTGCAACGCTAGGGCCGCCGCCGAGGGCGGTCAACGACCGCCGCGCCCACGACACTCGGCGTGTCGCGCTCGGCGTGTCTTACCCTCCACTTGAGGTTGAACCTCGGTCCTTCCCTCCGGGCTCCCCGCGCTCGAAGTCGTCGGGCGAGACGTTGTCCAGGAACTGCCGGAACTGCGCGACCTGCTCGTCCGGGCTGGTGCTCGCGGCGGCCTCGTCGGCCTCCTCCGGGGACACCGGTGCCGCCTCGACGCCGACCTCCGCCAGGACGTCCGTCGCGCACAGCACCGGGCAGCCCACCCGCACCGCCAGCGCGATCGCGTCCGAGGCGCGCGCGTCCACCCGGGTCCGCCGCTCCCCCAGCACCAGCGCCGCGTGGAACACGCCGCCGACCAGCTCGGTGATCTCCACCTGCACCACGCGCACGTCCAGGGCGACCAGCACGTCCCGGAGCAGGTCGTGCGTCATCGGCCGCGGCGGCACCACGCCGGCCTGGGCCGTGGCGATCGCGCCCGCCTCCGTGGGGCCGATCGCGATCGGCACGATCAGCTCGCCCACGGGCTCGAGCAGCAGCACGACGAGCTCGTCGTCGCCCGGGTGGCGGCGCACGCCGAGCACCTCGAGCTGGACCAGGTCGTCCTCGTGCATGCGTCCAAACTACGACGCGCGGGCGCGCCGTGCACCGGGCGCACCCGCCCCTCCCTGCCGCCGGGGCGCCCGGGCCGTCGCCTCAGGGCGCCAGGTCCGCCACGCCCGCGCGCACCAGCGCGGTGTGCAGGCGGGTGCACAGCTCGCCGACCTCGGCCGCGACGGTGCTTGCGCGGCCCCGCGCCGACGGCGACGACTGGCCGCGCCACGGCGCCACGACCGTCTCCACCATGTCGACCTGGCGGTCGGCGGCGCTCCGGAACGCGCGCAGGTGCCGGGCCTCCAGCCCGTGCTCGGCGAGCGCGGCCGCGGCCTGCACGACGTCCTTCGCCCACGCGTCCAGGTGCCCGGACGCCGACGGGCGGAGCACGCCCGCCTGCACCAGGTCGGCGACGAGCCGCTCCTCGACCCCGGCCTCCCGGGCCAGCGCCGCGGTGGTGTAGCGCGCGTCGGTCGCCCCCAAGCGCGGCACGCCGTCCTCGGTCACGACGAGCGAGACCGGCTCGGACTCCTCGCCGGCGTCCAGCGCGGCCAGCCGCTCGCCGATCACCTTGAGCGGCACGTACCGGTCCCGCTGCTCGCGCAGCACGTACCGGAGCCGCTCCAGGTCGGCCGGGCTGTACTGCCGGTAGCCCGCCGGCGTGCGCACGGGCTCGACCAGGCCCTGCTCCTCGAGGAACCGGAGCTTGGAGTTCGTGACCGCCGGGAACTCGATCCGCAGCGCCGCGAGCACGTCGGAGATCCGCATGCTCGCCTGCCGGGACAGCCCGCGCGGCCACGGGCCGGGCGCGTCCTGGCCCGCCGGCGCGGCCGCGTCGGGCGCAGGGTGCGCGGCGGTGCCGGC
>NZ_SZYE01000239.1 GCF_005239125.1 Cellulomonas hominis
TCTGCCGTTCACGTGGGCGGAGACCACGAGGTCCTGGGGGTCCGGGACCTCGTCCGGCGTGACGACGGCGGGGCCGAGCGGGGCGAACGTGTCGCCGAGCCCGCCCGGGTCCGCCGCGCCCCCAAGATCGGCGCGTTCATCACCGCCGGCGCGCTGCTCGGGGCGCTGGTCGGCCTGGTCGCGGCGCTGCTCGCCGGGTCGTCGAGCGGTCTGGCCGGGTCGGACCCGCAGGCGTTCATCAGCGTGCTCGGCGGCCAGGGCGGCGCACGTGCGGCGTCCGCGCTGATCGGCGCGATCGTCGGGGCGTTCGCGGGGGCGCTGGCGGCGCTCGTGGCGGACCGGCGCAGCCGCCGCTGACCCGCCGCCGGTGCCGGCGCGCCCGCGCGGCCCGGCCCCCGTCGGCCCGGGACCGAGGCCCCGGACGCCGCACGGCGGTGCGCGTGGCATGTGTCACCATGGAGTCGTGGCCCCCCGCGGAGACGGCAAGCTGAACCACGACCTCCTGCCGAACGAGAAGGGACCCCAGGACGCATGCGGCGTCTTCGGGGTCTGGGCTCCCGGCGAGGAGGTCGCCAAGCTCACCTACTTCGGGCTGTACGCGTTGCAGCACCGGGGCCAGGAGTCGGCGGGCATCGCGACGTCGAACGGCGAGCAGCTGCTCGTCTACAAGGACATGGGCCTCGTGTCCCAGGTCTTCGACGAGACCGCCCTCAACGCCCTGCACGGCCACATCGCCGTCGGGCACGCGCGCTACTCGACGACCGGTGGCAGCACCTGGGAGAACGCGCAGCCCACGCTCGGTGCGACGGCCGGCGGCACGGTCGCCCTCGCGCACAACGGCAACCTCACCAACTCGGCCGAGCTGGTCGACCTGGTCGCGGAGCGGTACGGGGCCCAGCGGCGCGGTGAGCTCGCGCGCGGCAACACCACCGACACCGCGCTCGTGACGGCGCTGTTCGCGGGGGACCAGGACCACACGCTCGAGGCCACGGCGATGGAGGTGCTCCCGCGCCTGCGCGGCGCGTTCAGCCTCGTGTGGATGGACGAGCACACCCTGTACGCCGCCCGCGACCCCCAGGGCGTCCGCCCGCTGGTGCTCGGGCGGCTGGAGCGGGGCTGGGTCGTCGCGTCGGAGACGCCGGCGCTGGACATCGTGGGCGCGTCGTTCGTGCGGGAGATCGAGCCGGGCGAGCTGATCGCGATCGACGCGGACGGCCTGCGCACGCAGCGGTTCACGGAGAAGCAGCAGCGGGCCGGGTGCGTCTTCGAGTACGTCTACCTGGCTCGCCCCGACACGACGATCGCCGGCCGCTCCGTGCACGCCGCGCGCGTCGAGATGGGCCGCCGCCTGGCGAAGGAGCACCCGGTCGAGGCCGACCTGGTCATCCCCGTGCCGGAGTCCGGCACCCCCGCCGCGGTGGGCTACGCCCAGGCGTCGGGCATCCCGTTCGGGCAGGGCCTGACCAAGAACGCCTACGTCGGGCGCACGTTCATCCAGCCGTCGCAGACGCTGCGCCAGCTCGGCATCCGGCTCAAGCTCAACCCGCTGCGCGAGGTCATCCGCGGCAAGCGGCTGGTCGTCGTGGACGACTCGATCGTGCGCGGCAACACCCAGCGCGCGCTGATCCGGATGCTCCGGGAGGCCGGCGCGGCCGAGGTGCACGTGCGGATCAGCAGCCCGCCGGTGAAGTGGCCGTGCTTCTACGGCATCGACTTCGCCTCGCGCGCCGAGCTCATCGCGAACGGCCTGGCCGTCGAGGAGGTCGGCTCCTCGCTCGGCGCCGACTCGCTCGGCTACATCTCGATGGACGGGATGATCGCCGCCACCGAGCAGCCCGCGGCGCAGCTGTGCACCGCGTGCTTCACCGGCACGTACCCCATCGAGCTGCCGTCGCAGGACCGGCTCGGCAAGAACCTGCTGGAGCAGAACGAGCTGCCGCTCGGCGCTCCGGAGGACGGACTCGCCACCCTGGTCCCGGGGACCGGTGGCTCGAACGCGCTGGAGCACCCGTGACCGAGGGCATCACCTACGCCGCCGCCGGCGTCGACACCGAGGCGGGCGACAAGGCCGTCGAGCTCATGAAGGACGCGGTGCGCGCGACGCACGGGCCGCAGGTGCTGGGCGGGGTCGGCGGGTTCGCCGGGCTGTTCGACGCCTCGGCGCTGGTCGGGTACCGGCGGCCGCTGCTCGCGACGTCCACCGACGGCGTCGGCACCAAGGTCGCGATCGCGCAGGCGCTGGACGTGCACGACACCATCGGGTTCGACCTGGTCGGCATGGTCGTGGACGACATCGTGGTGGTCGGCGCCAAGCCGCTGTTCATGACCGACTACATCGCGTGCGGCCGGGTCGTCCCCGAGCGCATCGCCGACGTGGTCCGCGGCATCGCGGCGGCCTGCTCGGTCGCCGGCACCGCGCTGGTCGGTGGCGAGACCGCGGAGCACCCGGGCCTGCTCGGCCCCGACGAGTACGACGTCGCCGGCGCCGCGACCGGCGTGGTCGAGGCCGACGCCCTGCTCGGCCCGGAGCGGGTGCGGGCGGGCGACGTGCTCGTGGCCCTCGGGTCGAGCGGCCTGCACTCGAACGGCTACTCGCTGGTGCGCCGCGTCGTCGCGCACGCCGGCTGGTCGCTCGACCGGCACGTGCCGGAGCTCGGCCGGACGCTCGGCGAGGAGCTGCTGGAGCCGACCCGCGTCTACGCCTCCGACTGCCTCGCGCTGGTCGAGCGCGCGGGCGGGGCGGTGCACGCGTTCAGCCACGTGACCGGCGGCGGGCTCGCCGCCAACGTCGCGCGCGTGCTGCCCGCGGGCCTGGTCGCCGACGTGCCGCGCGGTTCCTGGACGCTGCCGCCCGTGTTCTCGCTGGTGCAGGCCGCGGGCGCGGTGCCTTGGACCGACCTGGAGCGGACCCTCAACCTGGGTGTCGGCATGGTGGCCATCGTCGACGCGGCGGGCGCCGACGCCGTCGAGCAGCACGCGGCCGAGCTCGGGCTGACCGCCTGGCGGCTCGGCGAGGTGCGGGAGCTCACCGCCTCCGACGCGGAGGGCGGGCCGGACCTGGTCGCGGGCACCAAGGGCGTGCAGGGCGGCGCGGTGCGGCTGAGCGGGGAGTACCGGACGGCCTGACCCGCCGGGACCGCGACGGGGCGGGCGCGGCCGCGCCGGGTGGCGTCGCGGGCTGCCGGGCAGGCCGCCTGCCCCCGGGTACGCCGTGCGCGCGTCGGGCCGCGCGGGCGTGGCGGGGTGCGCGAGTCTGCGGGAGCCGAGCGCACGGGTGCGGACGCGGCCCCCGGACGCCCCCGGGCAGCGCACGAGCCGGGCCCGCCCTGCGCCGTCGGGGACGGTGCGAGGAGGCCCGGCTCGTCGTGCGGGTGGCCGCTGCTGGTCAGCGGCAGGGCCGGTGCCGCGCGAGGCGGCTGCCGACCCGGGTATTCAGCGCTCGTCCGCCCATCGAGGGGGGTAGTCGTCACCCTCGTCGTCGGAGTCCTGTCGGCTGTCGGTGACGAGGTCGTTCCGGTGGCCGGTGAGCTCCTGCTCCAGCGCCCGGTAGTTGGTGTCGGGACTGAAGTACTTCAGCTCCCGCGCCACCTTCGTCTGCTTAGCCTTCTGACGGCCGCGCCCCATGGCATCGACCCCCTCTAACGTGGAAGCGGGGCGGCTCCGTGCTCACACGTGCGGCCCCGGGATGCTGAATAGTCTGTTCGTGACGCAACGGTACATGGTCTCCCGGCATTCCGACCACTCGCCCGGGGACGCGTGCGCGCCCCGACCCGCTCCGGGCGTGCCGGCGTGGGGTCGCCGCCGACGCCGCCCGCCGGGCGCGGGCGGGTCCGACGTGCTCCGACGGCGAGCTCCCGCGCGCGCGGGTGCGTGGGACTGAGGTCCAGGGCGACGCGGGAGGCCGAAGATGTGATCTTCGCCACTGGCGAACGCGCGTGCGCGTCGGGACGATGGGTCGTGCGGGTAGCGGGTGCGATCTGTCGTGAGAGCCGCGAACTGGGACGAACGTCCCGGTCGTAGCGCTTCGGAGGGCGCGTGCCCGCCGTCACCCACCCGGACGAGTGGGGGGTTCCCGCTCCAGGACCCCCCGTTCGGCGCATGGTGCCGACGCGCAGTCATGTCGGCTTCGACCTAGAGTGTCCCCATAGTTACCGCTTGTCCCGGAATGGGACGTTGGTACTAGTTGTCGGAAGTTCGCACGTGACACCGTGGTCACGGTGGGGGCGCAAGGGGGGTCGAGCGCGATGACGTCACCGATGCCGATGCCGCCCGGTCCAGGCCGGGCAGCGGTACCGATGACCAAGTTCCTGTCTGTCATGACGGCGGGTCACCCGACCGGTCGTCGCCACGAGGGCACCCCGGAGGTCTGACGTGTCTGCCCCCCACACCGAGAACGAGATCCTGCTGACCCCGTCCGAGGTCGCGAGCCTGTTCCGGGTCGACCCGAAGACGGTCACCCGCTGGGCGAAGTCCGGCAAGCTGTCGTCGATCCGCACGCTCGGCGGCCACCGCCGCTACCGCGAGACCGAGGTCCGCGAGCTGCTGGGCGGCATCCCCGGCCAGCGCGGCGACGACGTCTGAGTCCACCCCGGCGGCCCGGCCGGCCCGCCGCCCACGCGGCGGCGGACGGCACGGGCCGACGGCCGTCGCCGACGGCTGACGACAGCCACCCGGTGCCAGCACCGGCGCGCGCCCGCGCCGTCGTGTCCGATCCCCGCCGGTGACCCCGGCGCCGGTGGGCGCAGGATGGTGCCATGACCGAGACCACGACCGCCGCCGCGCCGCTGCTCGGCGGCGCCACCCCGCGGGTCGACCTCGCCCCGCGGCCCGACCCGACCG